>JALZHI010000246.1 GCA_030913985.1 Chloroflexota bacterium
GATAAGCTGCTCGTCGTCGGCCAGGGCTACCTCTTCGCCGTGCATCGGGTCGTGCCCGATCTTGCTGATGGGGCTGTTGGCCGCCACGACGGGCAGGATGGCAGGGGGCGTGTAGACGACGCTGGGCTGGGCGTGTGGCATGCCCACAGCCGCGACGGTAGCGCCCCGCTTGATGGTGATGCGCACCTGCCCGCTCTCCAGGTGCAGCTCGCTTATATCGGTGCTGGAGATGAGGCGCACCAACTCCTTCACCTCCTGGCTCAACGCCGACAGGCTAGGTGCCTCCTCACTATGGTCCTCGCTACCCCGTTCCGGAAGCCGTACCATGATTCCTCCATTTGGGATTTGGGAATTCGGATTTCGGATTTGCTTGGATACCTACTAAATCCGAAATCCGAATTCCCAAATCCCAATTTCGTCAGACTCTTTCCAGGTATTTGCCGCTGCGGGTGTCGACCTTGATGGTGTCGCCTTCGTTGACGAACAGCGGGACGTTGACTGTGATGCCGGTTTCGAGCGTGGCGGGCTTGGTCGCGCCGGTGGCGGTATCACCCCTTACGCCCGGTTCGCTCCTCACTATCTTGAGCGCCACGGCGGCGGGCAGGTCCACGTCCAAGACTTCGTCGTTGTACATCAGGAAGTCTATCGTGTCGTTCTCCCTGATGTAGTTGCGGGCGTCGCCCAGTGTGTCGGCGCTGATCGTCATCTGGTCGTAAGTCTCAGGGTCCATGAAGTTATAGTCGTTCCCGTCGTTGTACTGGAACTGCAACGGGCGGCGCTCCAGGCGCACGTCGTCGAACTTGGCCCCGGCCTGGAACGACCGCTCGATGTTCGAGCCACTACGTATGTTCTTGAGCGACAACCGCACCTGCGCGCTACCACGCCCCTGCTTGTTGTGCGCCCAGTCCATTACCTTGTACATATTGCCGTCGTCCAGGATGACTATAAGGCCCTTCCTGAGTTCGCTTGTGGTTACTGTCATTGCTGCTCTTTCTCCCTTTCCTCAGTTGCCGGAACGTAACACGTAACACGTAACACGTAACACGTAACACGTAACACGTAACATAACTTAAGAACCTGATTACGAGTTACGCGTTACGTGTTATTCAATACAATCCTTGCTTATCCGCCTGCGTAAGTACTTCCACGTCGCGCTCGCGGAAGAGCACCAGGTCCTCTATGCGCACGCCGCCCCAGCCCTCGATGTAAATGCCCGGCTCGACGCTGGCGACGGAGCCTGCGGGGATGGGGTCCTCTATCGCCTTGCGCAGGCTTGGGCCTTCGTGCACCTCCAGGCCGATGCCGTGCCCGGTGCTGTGGGTGAAGTAATCGCCGTAGCCTGCCTCCGCAATAACCTCGCGGCAGTAGGCGTCGGCCTGGTGCCCGCTGATACCGGCGCGGGACTGCTCCTCGCAGGCCAGGTGCGCCCTCAGTACGATGTTGTAAATCTCGCGGAACTTGTCGGTAGGTTCGCCCAGGCAGATGGTGCGCGTCATATCGGAGCTATAGCCGTTGAGCTTCGCGCCCATGTCAATCACGATAGGTTCGCCCTCTTGCAAGGGGCGGTCGCCTGCCCCCGCGTGGGCCATCGCGCCGTTGGGACCTCCCGCCACAGTCGTACCAAAGGCGCGGTCGTCGGCCCCCAGGTCACGCATCGTCTTCTCTATCTCCCAGGCGACCTGCTTTTCGGTCATGCCAGGCTCGATACGCCGGCTGACGATGTTGAAAGCCCGGTCGGAGATGCTGATGGCGCGGCGGAGGATACTCAGTTCTTCCTCGTCCTTCACCATGCGGAACGGCTCGACCAGCTTGGTGGTGGGCACCAGCGTAACTTCCGGCAGCCCGTCGGTGAGGGACTGGAAGTACATGTGCAGCAGGTGGGCGGTCTCGAAGCCCAGGCGCTTGACCTTCCGGGCGCTTATCTGCTCGTTCAGCGCGGCTTCCAGCTTGCCGGTGCGCGCCACCACCTGCACCCCAAGCTCAGGGGCAAGTTCGCGGCCCGCCTGTATCGTATACCGCCCGTCGGTGATGAGGCAGAGGTCATCGGGGCCGATGAGGAGGAAACCGGCGGTGTCCAGCGGGGGCGCGTCTTCGCCGGTGAAGCCAATAAGCCAGTGCCGATTGTGGGGGTTGGATAGGAGCAGGCTGTCCACGCCCGCGCTCTCCATCGCCTCCCGCACGCGCTCTATGCGACGTAGAAGCGCCTCGGGACGGTAGACGTAATCGGTACCCGCGCTCACCATTTCCGCCGGGTTGGCAACCTGCACCATGTCACTTCTCCTCGCGTTTAGCTAAACATTCAAGTGGAGATTATAACACATGGTAGTGACGAGTGACGAGTGAGGGATAGACGATGGACGATGGACGATGGACGATGGGTGCGCGGTGCGGGCGGGGATCATTGTCGCCAAGAGACGCCCGTCGATTGAAATCGAGGGCTACACAAGGCAAAGTCCCCATTCGGGGACTGATTCATCTTACAAGGTCTTTGTGGGACCTCTGAGAC
>JALZHI010000033.1 GCA_030913985.1 Chloroflexota bacterium
AGGGCAGTACGACTTTTCGTCTGGCACTACAACCGTCGTCAGCGCACCTACCTGGCTAATCCGCGCCTCAAAGGTAATCTGTGTCTCCTCTTTTAGTCACTCCCCACGAATAGTGGATGACGTAAACGTGAGTTGGTTGCGTTATGATAGTGGCTAGCTGTTTCTTGGCATCCTTCCTCTTAGCGATTATATAGCTGCTCAACTTTGCTACTCTCCCGTTGGATGCAAAACGCAGAAGAAAATCCGCGATAGGCTTTGACTGCTTTCATAATAATATCATGCTGGACAGATGCTGTATATTCACAAGTGGCTGTAGCAACCATGACAGGCTAGAGAGAAGAAGAAATTCATTCGATGAGCACTGGAGGCAAAGTTATCTATGCCATAACTTAGCATGGTAGTGTAAAATGAAGCAACTTTCAAACGGTGGCGCGCCCTGCTATCTACATGTCACAGTAGCTGCTATCGTCGGAGCACACTGATCTTCCTGGTCTAGGCTATTGAAGGACCTACTATGCTATTCGCGATCAAGCAACTGCTCGATGGGCGGCCCGCTCCCGTCTGCGTGCCCCAGAACGCCCGCGTCAAGGACGCACTGCAACTGATGATGAAGCATGACTTCAGCCAGCTACCCGTGGTCGAGGCAGACGGCGACCTGCTCGGTATCATCTCCCACAAGACGATTGCCCACACCTATTTCCTACTCGGCGGACAGGTGCCCCTGCTCGACCTGACCGTGGATCACTGCCTCATGCGAATCGATCCCCTCACCCCCGAAGACGACCTGTTTGAGGCGTGCGAGAAGCTCCGGGCGGACGACAGCGCTGTGGTCATCGTGGAAGGTCGCAAGCCGGTGGGCCTGCTTACGGCGGGAGACCTCACTGACTTTTTTCGTTACCGCTCTGAGGACCTCATCCGAATAGAGGACATAGAAGTCACGCTACGGCTGCGCGCCCGCGATGCTTTCCCCGACGACGCGTCGATGGACCAGGCCCTCATCCTGGCGCTCGGACCGGACCTAAAAGACCCTACGAAACCGAAGAAGCAGTTCAACCACCTCAGCATGGCCGACCTGCTGCACCTCATAACCCACGAACAAAACTGGCCCAGGTTCAACGGCATGTTCGAGCCGCTAGAGCTATTTACCTCGCTCATGGACCGGGTGCGCCAGGTGCGCAACATCCTCGCCCACTTCAGGGGTAACGCCGACCAGATACAGGACACGACCCTCAAGTACGCGGTGGACTGGCTCGCCACCAGGGCGGGCACCTTCCAGGGCGACGGCTCGGGTCCGCGGCGGCTCACCGTAGACCGCCCTCAGACGGCGGGAGGCATGCCGGGCAAAAGGTACGACCCGCTGAAGGAGTGGTTGAGCCTGCAAGAGCAGGACCCTGCGGGCATCAGGGTAAACTTCCGTGACATAGAGACGCTGCTCGGAGGGGCGCTACCTGCCGCCGCCAAGAAGCACCAGAGCTGGTGGTCCAGCAACCCGAACGAAGCACAGGCGCAGGCGTGGCTTGAGGCGGGCTGGCGCGTGTCCGAGGTGAACCTTGCGAGGCGTGAAGTGACGTTCCAACCGGCCAGCGCAGCCGCTACACCCGCGAAAGACGCCAATGCCGGTGTGCCGGCGGCCCCGGTGCGGCAGAACGGCGCTACTGATACTTCCTCGTGATTAGTTTCTGTTTCTTGCAGCCTTAGCACCACTTTCTGACACTATCCTTCCAACATTCTAGAGCAAGCACAAGTTGTCGCAGAGTCGATGCCCCGCCGTGGAGCACCACAAGCCTCGCCATATGAACATTGCATAAAAAACTCTCGTCGGGTCGAGCTTTCCCTTGACCGTACACTTCCTCAAGAGCTATAGTAAGCTCGATGCATAAAGACAGCACTTAGTGGGCGGCAAGACGAGGCGGAACATCGCAGCTACATCCTCTAGCATAGCTAATATCGGGTCTCTGTCGGTACTAGGCGTCAACCACAACACCGCACCCCTTGCGGTACGCGAGCATTTCGCGCTGTCCGGCGACCGGCTCCTTCACGGCTTGCACGCGGCAAGCAACCATGCCGCTGAGTGCGTGATACTCTCCACGTGCAATCGCCTGGAGACCTATGCCCTACAGCATCAGCATCACGACCCCTACGCTACACTCACCTGCTTGTTCGATGAGAGCGCCAGCCAGTTTCAGCCATACACGTATAGGCATGATGGCTCCGCAGCCGCCAAACACCTGTTCACCGTGGCATCGGGCGTCGACTCGCTTGTCCTTGGAGAGGTGCAAATTCTTGGGCAGGTGCAGCGCGCCTGGCAAGCGGCCCACCAGGCCGGTGCTGTAGGGCCAGTCCTGTCCCAACTTTTCCACAAAGCAGTCGCGCTAGGTAAGCGCGTGCATAGTGAAACTCCCATCAGCAGGCGGCCCGCCTCCGTAAGCTATGCGGCGGTTATGCTCGCAAAACAGATATTCGGCGGGGTGCTCCACTCTCGACGGGTGCTGGTTATCGGCACCGGGGAGGTCGGTGAAGGCGTGACCCGCTGCCTGCATGAGCATGGAGTACATGCAACTGTGGTGGCGCACCGGCAACTTGACAGGGCGCACGACGTGGCACGGCGCTACGATGCCGAAGTTGCCTTGTGGGAAGACCTGCCCGAACAACTGGGCCATGCGGATATAGTAATTAGCTCGACTTCAGCGCCCCACACCATACTCCAGCACCAGCAGATCGAGGCAGCGATGCGACATCGCGAGAACCGGCCACTCTACCTCGTGGACCTGGCTGTGCCTAGAGATATAGACCCCGCGGCCTCTGACGTGCCAGGGGTACACTTGCATAATATCGATGACTTGCAAGAGGTTGTGCGCACTACCCTTCAAGAGCGGGAAATGGTGCTTCCTACCATCCGTGCGATGATAGATGTGGAGACAGTGAGGTACGCTGAATGGTTGCGCGCCCGCGCTGCCGCCCCGACGATTCAGCAGTTGCGAGCGCAGGCTGAAAGTGTCACCCAGGGTGAGTTGCAGTGGGCCATGCCCAAGCTGCGCAACCTCACACCCAGAGAGCAACAGGTAGTAGAAGCGATGGCGGCTCGCATAGCAGGCAAACTCTTGCACGGCCCCATACAGTGGCTGAAAGCCCAGGCCCTGGAGGGGATAGCGCCTGAGTACACCATAGATGCTTTAGGCCCACAAGAACTGGCTGACATGTTCTATGTTGACACGGGAGACTCCGAAGCAGAGGTCCAGGGTTAGGCTGCCAAACGCGAGTCCCAAGCACTCCTCCTTCGGCAGCTATGCCCGGCAGGTCGCCGGATGGTTAGTAGAGTGGGAGTAGTCGCATGCCAGATACCGATGCTGTGGTCAGACAGGACACCAGGCGTTCCGCCGAAGCATTCGAGGAGGCGAAGGGACTGATACCGGGCGGGGTAAATAGCCCCGTGCGGGCCTTTCGAGGCGTCGGCGGCACCCCGCGCTTCATAGACCGAGGCGAAGGGGCGTATCTGTATGACCTTGACGGCAACGCCTACATCGATTACGTGCTCTCCTGGGGACCGCTTATCCTGGGGCACGCCCACCCCGCTGTCGTCCGGGCGATAACCGAGCAGGCCGCCAGTGGTACCTCCTTTGGCGCGCCCACCGAGCTAGAGACAGAGCTTGCGCGTATGTTGAGCGCGGCTACGCCCTCGGTGGAGATGGTGCGCTTCGTGTCTTCAGGTACCGAGGCAACCATGAGCGCCCTGCGCCTGGCGAGGGCCTATACGGGCAGACACAAGATTGTAAAGTTCGAGGGCTGCTATCACGGGCACGCCGATGCCCTACTGGTACAGGCAGGCTCTGGCGTCGCCACGCTGGGGTTGCCCGACAGCCCAGGCGTCACGCCTGGAGCCACCGCCGACACGCTAACCGCGCCTTACAACGACGTTGACGCCGTACAAAGCCTGTTCGAGAGTCACCACGAGCGAATAGCTGCCGTCATAGTGGAGCCGGTGGCGGGCAACATGGGACTGGTACCTCCAGAACCCGGCTTCCTGGCGGCGTTGCGGCTCGTAACGCGCGAGCACGGGGCGCTCCTTATCTTCGACGAGGTGATGACCGGGTTCCGTGTGGCTCATGGCGGTGCTCAAGCTTTATATGGAATTACGCCGGACCTGACCTGCCTGGGTAAGGTCATCGGGGGCGGCTTGCCTGTAGCCGCATACGGAGGCAGGGCCGAGATTATGCAGCAAGTAGCGCCCGCAGGGGCGATGTACCAGGCGGGCACGCTCTCCGGCAATCCCCTGGCGATGTCAGCGGGCATCGCCACTCTGCGAGAGTTACAAACACCGGGCATGTACGAACGTCTATCGGAAGCTGCAAGGGACCTTGCCATTGGCTTTGAGAGTGCGGCCGCGGAAGCAGGGGTACAGGTCGGGGCCGCATCAGTGGGCAGCATGTGGGGCTTCTTCTTTACCGGTCAGCCGGTGACTGACTATGCATCGGCAAAGCGCGCCGACACGAAGCTATACGCGCGGTTCTTCCACGCGATGCTGGAGCGGGGAGTATACCTCGCGCCCTCTCAGTTCGAGGCAGCATTTGTTTCGACACAACATGGTACGCAGGAAGTTGAGCGTACTTTGCAGGCTGCCCGTGATGCCTTCAGCGAATTGAGCGCCTAGCTTGGTGGCCGAGGCACGCACGCGCAAGCACCTTCTACCGCTCATTGTTGTGGGTGTGCTGATGGCTGCCCTCGACATTGCCATCGTTGGACCTGCCCTGCCCGCCATTCAGCGCGCCTTCCTGCTGGGCGAGCGAGATGTAGCCTGGGTCTTCAGCATCTTCGTACTGTTCAACCTTCTGGGCACTCCCATCCTGGCAGCACTCTCCGACCGTCTTGGACGGCGCACGCTTTATCTGCTCGCGGTGGCGCTATTCACGGCGGGGTCAGCACTTACGGCTATTTCGCAGGATTTCGGGGTGTTATTACTGGGCCGTGCGATGCAGGGGGTGGGGGCAGGTGGTATATTCCCGGTAGCAAGCGCGCTTATCTGGGACAATTTCCCCCCCAACGTACGGGGACGCATGTTAGGCTTGTTGGGCGCTGTTTTCGGCGTCGCCTTCCTGGTAGGCCCCATACTTGGCGGTGTGTTGCTGCTGATTAGCTGGCACTGGCTTTTCCTGGTCAACATACCGGTAGGGCTGGCGATCCTTGCTGCCGGCCTTCGCATTCTGCCAAGAGACAGCGGGCACAAGGGTGGCCCGTTCGACTGGGCGGGCATACTCTTGTTAGCTACCATACTTACCACCTTGATGCTTGGACTTACGAGGCTCGACACGTCTCGAGTGCGTGAGAGCCTGGTCGCAGGCAACACCTGGCTGCTCTTGTTCACCTGCCTCATGCTAGTGCCACTATTCCTGAAGGTAGAGCTAGGCACACGCAACCCTGTTGTCCAGGTAAGGCTCGTTTCCAGGCGGCAGGTACTCCTCGTCGCACTGCTTGCGGTTGGGGCCGGAGTCGCGGAGGCAGCAGTGGTTTTCGTACCTCAGCTGCTCAAGTCTGCTTTCGCAGTCGATGTCTCGGCGGCCAGTTTCATGCTAGTGCCCCTGGTAGCCAGCATGGCGGCCACGTCGCCCATCGCTGGTCGCCTGGTAGATCGCTTTGGGCCGCGTGCGGTGTTGATCTTCGGTAGCGTTCTACTCACGATGGGTATGATGCTCAAGGGATTTGCTACCCTGACAGTCCCGCAATTCTATATTGCCAGCGTCCTTACGGGTATGGGGCTTGCCGCCCTGCTGGGCGCGCCGTTGCGCTATATCATGCTGACTGAGGCCCCGGCGGGCAGTACGGCATCGGCGCAGGGTACGCTCATCCTATTTATAAGCATAGGCCAGCTACTTGGCTCTGTATTAATAAGTGCGGTCGTCGCAGGCCGAGGGGCGGGCGTGGGCAGCTACCAGGCGGCCTTCACACTGGTAGGTGCACTGGGGCTATTGCTGACTATGGTTGCGTGCCTTCTGAAAGCGCGGGGCAGAGGAAAGCCCAACCTGGGGTTGCCGAGCAGCAACACGGCAGGCATCGCTGTAGAGCGATTGGAGTATGCCGTTGACGATAGCAAACGACGACTGACTTAATCGCCATCCCAGGACCTCGGCAGCCCCTGGGATGCGCACGTAGCACACGTTCATATTTCCGTGAGACGCAATCATTGTGTGGTGCCGGTCAGGGGCAGCGCGAAACTGAAGGTGCTACCCACCCCCTCAGTAGATTCCACCCACATGCGACCGCCGTGCCGCGCAACTATGCCGTTCGCCACGTACAGGCCCAGGCCCAAGCCAGGATACGGGTACCGCGCCGACTTGACGTTCGCGCCCCTGAAGAAACGATTGAAGACCTGCCCAAGCTGCGAGGCGGGTATGCCTACGCCGTAGTCGCAGACAGCGGTAGTTACCTCTCCTGCTCCTGCTGTCACTACAACCTCGACCTTGCGCTCGCTACCCGCGAGGCGGGCACTGTACCTCACCGCGTTCTCCACGAGCGTGATAAGCACCTGCTCTATTCGCTCTTTATCTGCTTCAACAATAACCGGACGGACCGGTAGCTCTACCTCAAACTCGAAGTCGTATGCGGACCGCTTGCGGCTCTCCACTACCTCTCGGACCACTTGGCACAAATCGAAGGGTGTTAGGTTCAGTTGGAGGCTGCTGCTCTCAACGCCGGATACCTCCAGCATGGCATTCACCAGGCGGGTAAGATAGTCCGTTTTCTCATCTACGATAGACAGGTGGCTCAACAGGTGCTCGTCTGCGCGGCCCCCGGCGGCTTTTAGAGCCAGTTGCGTGTAGCCCTTGATAGCGGTAAGGGGAGTGCGAAGCTCGTGGGAGGCCACGGAGATAAATTCGTCCTTCTGGGCTTCGAGGCGCTTGCGCTCCTCTATCTCGGCCTGGAGATGCTGGTTCGCGGACTCCAGTTCTGCCGTTCGCTCGCGTACCCTGCTCTCCAGTTCCTCGTTCAGTCTCCTGACCTCATCCTCCGCCTGCTTGCGCCGGATGAGAAGCCCAAGCTCGGCAGCCACGGCCGTAACCAGCTTGACGAGGCGGCTATCTTGCTCGCGCGCTCCGCGCATATAGAAAACTATTACCGCTACCACTTCCTCGCGGTCAAGCACCGGGATGGCTACAGCAGCCTTTAAACCTACTTCCTGCGCGAGGGAAGCACGCGCAATAAGCCGGTGCCAGTTTGCGCCCGTTACATCCGGCACCCATTCCGCACTGCGGGTCTGCCATGCGCGACCGGGAAGACCCTCCCCCGGTCGAAATGAGAAGCGGGCGCTCATCGTAGCGAAGTGCTGAACGGCGGGGTCGCGCACGTAGCAAGCGGGGCTACGCACTAGCAGGGTGCCGTCCTCGGTCTCGCTGGGCAGCCAAGCCTCCCCATAGTCCCAGCCGGTGCTATCGCACACGGTCTTAAGACCTACGTACAGGGCATCGTTCAGGTCGTCCCCGGTGCTGACGGCCAGCGCAATGGTCTGCATCAGGTGTAACTCGCGTTCGACCTGCTTGCGCTCGGTAATATCGCGGATGATGCCTGTGTAAAACACGCTACCATCTATGGTCCACGTAGAGAGGGAAAGCTCCAGCGGGAATTCGGCCCCGCCCTTGCGCAGCCCGTGCAGTTCTACCGTATGGCCTATGACGTGGCTCGGACCCCCGGAGTTCGTCCGTGCCATGCCTGCGTGGTGCGCGTCCCGGTACCTCTCAGGCATGATGAAATCAAGCGGCCTGCCCAGTGCCTCCTCTACTGTGTACCCGAACACCGTCTCTGCGGCACGGTTCCAGTAGACAATATTGCCCAGGCTGTCCGCCGAAATGATAGCGTCCGACGCCGAGTCCGCGACCGCGCGAAACTGCTCCTGCTCGTGAGGCGCTATTTCACTCACAGCAGCGCGCTCGCCGTGGTAGACTTTCCCCTGTCTGTGTAACCTGCCCCGGTACCGTCTCATACGTGCGCTATGCGCAGTGTGCCCTCCACGCTGGTGCTGTGGCCTCTGCCACGTTGCGCTAGCGATCATCCCTGCGGTTCACCCCGGCCTCCAGTTTCGCCATTGTGCCGCCCTGTTTATTCTACCTCATTCTACCGCCGCTAGTATCCATAACCGTGCCATCATAATCATAAGGGGGGACACTCAGGACCGCAAGAGTCTCTCGCGCCTGTTTGTGCTTGTGCTCGTCGCCGCTGCTTGGCACTGCTATTGGCGCTCACGGCTATAAACTATGAGCAAACCAACCGGTGGTCTATTTCATAGTTTATGGCCTTAGTGACATTAGTAACATTGCAGCATATTCAAGCCAGTGGGAGGGGAGCGAGCACAAAGAAATAGGAAAGGGGATAAGCCAGGGAGAGTTCGCGGGCCTAAAGGACAGCCGAGCCACTCCTCGGTCGCTGACATCTACGAGCACGCAGGATTATGCTAATATCATCGCACATCGCGATTCCTTGCGGTGCAGGAACCTCAGACGATCTATGTCTGGATCGTCTGAGGTTCTTTTTGCCCAAAACAATGGTACACGGGCATGACTACCTTCATTGTCTCTGCGGTTCCTGGCAGCCCCAACAACACCGGGAGCAGTGTAACACCTCAAGCTATACTGGCTGGCCCACAGCTTGGGCGAACAGGCGCCTTACCTCCGCTGGTACTCGGCCCCGACCGTTTAGGGGGATTGGGGATCTGTATCCGCGCGGCCCTGGCTACACGTTCCGCCGCCTTGATGCCCGATTGCAGCGCACCTTCCATAAAGCCGAAGAACGGCGGGGAGACGTGCTCGCCCGCGAGAAAGATCTGGTCGCCACTACCAAACGGCTGTTGCATTTGCCGTTGCAGACCGGTGACCTCGCCTAGTCCCGGTGCCGCATAGCCGGTCTTGATATAGGGTACGCTCGGCCAGTCTACGGATATCCCTGCCTTCACGTGCCTCCTGGCCCCTGGTAAGAGCTTCTCTATACCGTTCTGAAAGTATCGGTCGACACCCTGACGCGGCACCTGCGCTGCGTACTGCCCACCAGCAAAGATCGTCAGTCCTATGTTAGCGCCGCCCATCTGATTGTCGGTACTTTCCCATAGCTGTCCAAGCTGGTCGTCATCGCCACTTGGCGCCATACCCTGTTCCACCCAATAACGCGAGTCTATGTTAAAGGCAAGGTACTTGATAGCCGGCCCGCTCTGGATCGGCTGAGGCAACTGCCAGGTATTGCCGAGGTCGATCTGCCTCCAAACGGTGGGCGGCACTGCCAGGATGAGGTAGTTAAACTTGCTATCGCGGGAGGGAGCGCCAGGGCTATCTTTGCGGGAAGTGACAACCACCTCGGCGGCCGTGGATTTGATCGCCGTCACCACCTCCTGCATGCGAATATCCGCAGGCGGGCACCCTACCCGTAGCCGCTCGCCCAATGTAGTGGCAAGCGACTGGTTGCCGTTCTCGCACCGGTATACCTCCGTGTCGTCCCAGTATCTGCCGAAGCCGCCGCCCGCGATATGAGTGAGCATGCTCAACAAGCTGAGTCTGTCGACGTCTATCGCCATGTCATTGGAGAAGCCGTAGCGTAGCGCGGCGCGCGTCTTGGACCTGGGGTTGGAAGAGGTACGATCGTTTATCCAGGACCCGAGCGACTGCTTATCGTATTTCTCTATCTTTGGTATGCGCCAGGGCTCGTACCAGGGTTCGAAAGCCTTTGTAGATGGAGGACGAATATTTAGTCCGAACACCGTCTCCGCCAGGAGGACCAGCTTCGCAAGAACCTTCTCCATCTCTTTATTCAGCTTCTCGAGCTCAGCCTTGGAAAGGTCCTTGCCGCCAATACGCAGCCGGGGGTCGAGCGCCATACCTTCATACAGGTCATCTGTCGAAATAACGCTGAGGCCTAGGCCCAGGTCCTTTGCAAGCCGCACCCAAGCGTGATGGTTGCGGCCGATCAGCTCTGCCCCGGCTTCCAGGATCCGTGGGGGGCCTGAGGTTGAGGAAGAGGAAGAGGAAGAGGACGGTCGCACGGCGAGCGAGCTGACACGTCCACCGAGATGCAGTTGGGCCTCGAACAAAGTCACCTGTACTTGCAAGTTCTGAAGAACCGTAGCGGCGGCCAGACCTGCGAAACCCCCGCCCACCACAGCGACGCGCACCGGAAGCGTGGCAATCTTCGGAGGAATATACGTTGCAAGGTCAAAGCGCATGTACTCTGAGGGCACATCACGCTGAGCCTCCGCCAGGCGTTTACTCGCGGCATCAAGAAGGTCCAGGCCGCTGAACAATGATCGGCCCATAGGGTAGCCCCTGACGGGGCGAATCATCCTCGCCCCAGCTTCTCATTTATGGCTTCAGCAGTGCTGCACGCACAAGTGTACGACACAGGAAAGCTCCCATGCCTTAGCTGAATACGAGCGAGTCGTCCAGCTTGACCAGGTTAGTGGGTAGCTTTATCTCCCACGGCTGGCCGACGAGTTTGCCTCCAAGGGCGTAGGCTACTCCGCTATCGCTCTGCCCGGAGTAAGGGGTAGCAAGCGTGATCGCATCCACGTCTTGGAAGCTCTTGATAATATAAGTGACGCCCCCGATTATGATGCGTCTGTTTTGATCATATTCAGTAAACTCGGTCCCGCTGCCGCTAACTTCGGCTGAACCGTTCACCAGGGTAAGCGTGCCAACGCCTTCGACATTGTTGTTGCCGCTCTGGCTCTTGATCTCGTCTACCACCGACAGGTGCAACGGTTCGGTTTCCCCATCGTCGGAGTTAACCAGCGTACCTTCGCCTGCCCAAAGCTCGCCTGTCGACAGATATGTAATAATCGCTTCTTCGAACCCCGGCCGGACCGGTACCTGCACCCGTGCAGCCCCCGCCTGCAGAAAACGAGTGAACAAGGGGTCGTTGTCAGTCAGCTGCGCCACGGTCACCCAGTCGTCCTTTTTCCCCCAGAAGTACGGGTAGAACAGGTAGACCATATTGTTCCACTCGAAACTCTGCTCGAACATCTGGATGTATGCGCCTTCGGCTTTGGCCTCAGCGAAGTCTATCTCGGGGTACCCGTAGGGAGCAACGTTGCGTGCAACCGCATCGAAAAGGTCGAAACGCTGCCCGGTTAGGAGCGAGATGCACCCTTTCTTCAGCTCAACCTGCTCGGTGATACGGTTGTTCTCAGCATTTGTGCCGGTGACCCCTAAATCGGTTGCTTGCAGCCTTGCCTCCTGCACTGCCTGATCGTACGTGCTCTTGAGGTCATTGTAGGCATTCATGATAGAGGCGAACGTCCGAAGTTGCCACTCCTGGAGCTTCTGCGGCGTGAGCGTGCATAGTGCGGTGACCAAAACCTCGTAGTTGTGAAAGCGCAAAGAGTTGATAGTCACCGACAGTGTGGGTGACGGGGCCAGGTGCAGGTAGTACAGGTGGTTGTCATCGAACGGTTCTACATACATACCTTGTTGATCCTGAATCTGGAAAACGATCTTGTGAGTGCCCGCCTGCGTTTCCCCATATATGTTTACGAAGGCGCTCACACAGTGATAGCCTTCGGGGATGGCTACATCAAGTATATCGGAGCTGATGCGAGCGGTCCCCGTTAGAGGCATCTGGTCCGGGGCCTTTTTCCAGCCGGAGGCAGTGAGCAGGCTCGGTGGCGGTGGCGTTACGTCCTGCGCCCCATACTTGCTCACCCACTGCATGTAGTTCTCAGGCGTGAGGTCCGAAGCCTGTAGCGCAACGAATGACGTGCCGTTCGCAAGGCAATAGCCCGGCGGGTCGGGTTCAACCAGGTCCACCCCCTCAAGCGGCTTGTTCGTGAACGCATAACGTAGGAACGCAGCCGGTTCGGGCACGATGAACTCGAGCATGAGGCGCTTGCCGTAGTTCACGATCTGAGCCTGATAGACCTTGTCGATGAAGCGGTACACACCAATGATATCAGCGGACCCCGTCGTATTATCGAAAGCATGGCGGTTTGTTTCCTCGACCACGTTGGTCCTGGTAACGGTGCGGCGCGTCAGGGTGCGGGTCTGCACCCGGCTCACCGCCCTCGTGGTAACCTCACGTGCGTAATTCGAGGCCGCCGCGTTCGACTGCTGAGTAGCTGTACTGCTGGTTGCGTTGTAGCTGGCCGTGGCGTCAACGGTCGGCCCGTAGGAAGCATGGATAGTGAGGCCGGCGGCTTTACTGGCGCTCTCCTGGATGATTCTCTCCGACTCGGTTTGCAACTCGAAGCGCTCACTCGATGCTAGGTCTTGCTCCTTGCTTGTCGTGGTCTCGGTCTCAGTGGTCAGCGACTGCTCAACTGTCTCGGTCGTCTTGAACTTGCGTGAGCGCACCTCGCTCCTGAGCACGTTTTCTATGTGGGCGATCTCACCTAGCTCGTAGCGCAGCAAGTCTTGCTCGACAACCAGGAGGTCGGCGATGCCCAGCACGCGAGCATCGCCATAGCCGGAAGGCACCGTGGGCGACTCCTCCGGGGGCACTGTTTCGGGGGCAGGAGGGCATATTCCTGGCAAATTCCCGGGTGTGGAGCCGGAGTTTGACCCAGGGTCGAAGATGGTGAACCCGCCCAGGAATGCGTCTCTCGGAATAATCCGGTTGCCAATGCGCACCATAGCACGGCTGCCGGTCACGCCGTTATACAGCCTCTTGGTTGCGCTTGCAGCTTGCTGTTCCAGCAGGGCTACACTCTTTACGATGTCGAGGTTAGTGGTGCCCACGCCTACTCTCTTCAGAGCGGCTTTGGTTGCATCGCTCAAGCCGTTCGCCGTCGCCTCGGGCAACAGGAATCCCGCGGGCGTATCGTCACGGGCAGGTCTGACCCGGCGGTCGGGCGGAGTCTGGGCATCAGCAAGTTGCGTGTTGATACGCTGGAACGCGGTCAGCAATTCATCGGCGGCATTCCGGTAGGCTGCAAGGTCCGCCGCCAGCGTAGCCAAATGCCTCCGGCTTGCCTCAAGGTCGGCCCTGTTAGTCTCGGCCCGCTCTCGCCTCTCCCCCTTGAAGTCTCCACCGGCAACGGGAAGCGGAAATATCCCGCCAGGTAGGGCAAGCGGCGCGTTCAGGAAGGCTCTACGTGTTACTGGCCGGGCACCGGCACCACGCCCGATAGGCCCAGTGTCAGCTAACCAGCGTATCAGCCAGAGGACCCGCGCGGCTCTCACGAGGAAGGAGCGGACCGCTGGGGCAACAGCGGTATCGATCATAGCGGCGACAATACTGTCGGTTACTTGGGCAAAAGGTCGGGTGTATTCATCGGTCAGCACGAACTCAAACGGTTCAGTGTCAAACTGCCGCACGAACGCTTCATACGCATCTTCCCGAAAATCCTCGTCGCGAAACTGTTGCAGCTCCAAGAAAAACTGCTTCAAGTTCGAGTCCAGCTTGCGTGGCGAGTTGATGAAGCCATCCGAGGCTACAAAGTCACGTACCACAGCCGTGATGCTGCTTCGGGTGCCTGAAACTCTCAACTTTCGGAGCGAGTCTACTAATTCGCCCGTCTGGAGGCCCAGATCCACTACATCGTCCCCGGTATCGATGCTCTGTTGCTGCTGAGGGGGACGGATCGTTACGAACTGAAATATTTCGGAGCTCATAGGAGGCCTCCCTGATTAAGACACCACTATCAGCTAAAAGAAGGCTTGTGGGAACTATAGGGTGGAGGTACGCCTCCATCGCACCTTCGGCCCGTCACCACGAGTGTCGCTGGAGCTAGGGTAGGGAGAGAGCAGCAAACAGGGGCATCCAGGCGATAGCTGGCACTAGATACGGCGCTCGCTACAGTGAAAGTGGAAGGAAAGGAGGCTGGGGTCGAGCCAGAGGGGAGCGCTCAGTTTCCATGAGTAATATTATACATGAGCAGTCAATGAGCCTAGGCTTGGCGAGTCAGACTTAGATCAAACACTCTGTGCCTACCAAATAAGGAGAAGCGCTCGCTATCGTGTGGCTATGCAGCGTAGTCGCTACGAAGGTACCGGCGCTCCTCCTGATGTCCGAGGTCTTAGTGGGCCGGCTACAAGGTCCCACTACAAGGTTACAATCGGGCGGTGCCGGCTTAGTATCTCCACTCGGCAATCTGCGCTCAGCTTAGTGCTTACCAACTCTGCCAGGTCCGTGCAAGCCGCCCGCAACGACTCTTCGCTCAGCGGCGGTAGCACCTCGATGCAGAGAAAGGCGTCACGAGTGGCTGTCGTGAGCTTGGTGCGCTCGGCCTCACGCCAGTTCCAGGCGCGGCAGAGCACCCCCTCGTCATCTCGATAGATGACCTCACCAGCTTGTGGGGGCTGCGAGGTCTGCGGGTCGGGAGAACCCAGCGGCACGAACAACTCGTCGCCGACGGCGCGCGTCAGGCGAATATCGCCCACCACCGCAGCTAGGTCTTCGCCACCACAGGGCAGTTGGTGGCGGAGCGAAACGCTGTTATACAGGTCAACCAGTGGGTTGATGCTGCGTACCGAGCCGGCGCGGGCCGAACGCAGCAGGTTCTCAATTGACGACCTGTACTTGTTAGGCTTGGCCCCGAATGTTTGGTACGCTTCGCGCCAGGGCGCAACTGCCGGGTAGGCCGCTATATCCACTATATCCTGGGTATCGTCTTGTAGCACCGCGCCAGTCTGCGCTGCTGTCTGCGCCAGCAGCGTAGCCGCCTCCTGCGCCTTCTTGCCCGTCGCCTCATTTGCGATGCCGTGTGCTATTACGACCCCGATGCGGACTGCTGGAAACAGCGCCCAGAAATCTTCTTCGATCCTGAAATCCACGCTTTCCTTTCATTAGCACTCAATACAAGCAATACGTAAAATATGGGCTCTCGCACTGAAATGTGCTGGAGGTGGGGTCTTAGAGAGTGCTACTTGTTCCTGTGAGTTGTATCAACTTCGTGCTTGCTTGTCCTCTTGGTATGTAGGTTGATGGAGCTTCATACCGGTTAATATGAGCTGCTCTGTTATAACCACGTCATAACATCTGGATCATTGCTCGTGCGAGTCTAGCACACATCCGCTTCCACGTCCTGCAACGCAAGTAAAGGCCATGCAATTAGTAAGTTGCTACAGGCTAGTGTCAGGGGAAACGCAAAGCGTCCCCAACTGACTACGCTGGCGGTTTCTTAAACAGTTTCCCAGGCTGCCCCTAGAGAGTTTGCCAGGCGTCGTTCGTTTCTGCTGGCGCCTTAATTAAGCAAACAGGAGGCTCAGTCCTAAAGCGGTCTGAGCCTCCTGTCCCATATGCACCAAAACGTCCCTTTTTGAGACAGTTTCTGAACGCGTCAATAACGCACCTTCGCAACGAATGGGTTCCGTGTTCGAGTCACAGGCGGTTCACAAACAAAATAGGCATAAAGAGGCTCATATGTTCTATGATCTAAGCCTCTTTATGTGTGTCCAAGATGAGGTGACGACGCTCTGCACCCGCCGAGCGAACGGACCACACCCATCCACTATTTCCTCTAACCACCACATGTGCCCCAACTACCTCTGATCTCATGAACCGAAGCATGTGGCTGACCTGACCTTTGTCCTATTGCCTCAAAGCAGCCTCTCAACTATAATATGAGTGCGTGTTAGCAGCACATTTGTGCGGTTTTATTGCGTGCCACTTGCTTACCATACTACTCTCACGTGCCTACCCCGGCAAGGCAACATCTATCTACCTGTCAGGTGAATATGGCTGTAAACTGGACAGCTGAGCAAATCGTCGCACTGGCCCCGGACACGGGTTCGCTCAAGTCGGGCAAGGACCTTGCTAGCCCGCGTAAGTGGGTTAGCCTGGGGCATAACGATGCCGCAGCATGGGGTCTCTGTCAGGGCAGCGGGGCGCAGCCCTACCAGGCTCAAATAGACCTTGCCGAGCCTGCCTTCCGGTGTACCTGCCCTAGTCGTAAATTCCCCTGCAAGCACTCGCTCGGCCTCTTCCTGCTGCTCGTCGGACAACCTGAAGCCTTCACTGAAACTGCACCGCCCGCCTGGGTAAGCGAGTGGCTGGAGAAGCGGAGCCAGAGTGCTGGGCAAGTAGCCACGCGCAATAAGGCCAAAGCAGAGCCCGCAACACCTGACGCAAAGGAGAAGCCCGGATCCACCTCTCAGTTTCGCCAGGTGGCTCAGCGAGAAAAGCGCGTGGCGCAGGGGCTGGACGAACTGACCGTATGGCTTATGGACTTAGTGCAGAACGGCCTGGCCTCCGCCCAAAACCAACCGGTCAGCTACTGGGAGGCGCGTGCAGCACGCATGGTGGATGCGCAGGCGCCCGGTATCGCCAGGATGATACGCTCGCTGCCCGGCGTGGCGGTGTCAGGTCCTGGCTGGCAGGGGCGGCTCCTGGAGCAGATTGGACAGATGTACCTGCTGGCGGAAGGCTACAGGCGCATCGAAAGCTTGCCGCCGCAGACCCAGGCCGATATACGAGCCACCATAGGCTGGACGCAGAGCCAGGAAGAACTACTCACCAGAGAGGGTGTAAAGGGACGCTGGCTGGTGTTGGGGCAGTACGTCGAAGAGGAAGACCGGCTGCGGGTGAATCGAGTCTGGCTGTGGGAGCAAGACAGCGGCAGGTCCGCGCTGGTGCTACAATTCGCCTACTCCGGCCAGCCTCTACCTGGGGGCTTCGCCGCAGGCACCTGCATTGACGCCGAGGTGGTCTACTTTCCAGGCTCCTACCCGCAACGCGCCCTTGTGAAAGAGCGCCACGGCGCACCCATGCCCATAGAGACTGTCGCGGGCACCGGCATAGCGCCCGCCATAGAAGCCTATGCGGCCACCATAGCGGGGAACCCGTGGTTAGAGAGGTTTTCGATGCTACTCTCCAAAGTCGTGCCCGCCGGCGACGGCACCGAATGGCGCATCAAGGACGAGGAAGGCTACGTGCTCCCAATCTCGCCGCGCTTCCAGAAGGGTTGGGACCTCCTCAGTGTAAGCGGTGGTCACCCTATTACCGTCTTCGGCGAGTGGAACGGCACCTTCTTCCTGCCCCTCGGCGCGTGGTGCGGCAGGTACGTCAGGCTGACACTGTAGGGACATGGACGACGAGCAAACACAAGACAACCTGTGGGCCGAAATAGTGAACACGGCTCTGCTGGGCACCGAACGCAGACCGTTTGCTGTGCCGCCTTGGCGTGATGCGCTGACCGGGCTGCTGCTATCGAGCCTCAATGGTGACAAGGAAGCGGCTCTGCTAAGCATGGCATCTACGGTAGCCATCTACAACCGAGTTGGGCGGCTACCTGTGAGAGATAATAGCCCTCTGCCGCCTGCTTGCGAGCCGGAGGAGCGCCCTTACGTAAGTGCTGTCTCCACGCAACATTTATCAGCCCTGATGACGTCCGCCTACCACAATAAAGTGCTGGCTGAGTGGCTACGTAAGGTTGCAAGGATGGGGCGCGTAGTCCCACCCGAAAATCTGGTCCCACTGATGGACCTGGGGGCTAATTGGGCCGAAATCAGGGAAGACGTAAGTCAGGTCGTAGGCAAGCGCGGTAGCTGGTTGGCGGCCTATAATCCGAAGTGGAAGTACGCCATCGGAGTTGATGACAGCCAGCCACTGGATACAGCCTGGGAGTTGGGCGACAGCGACTCGCGTGTGCGCCTGCTGAAAGACTTGCGCTCCAGGGAACCTGCAAAAGCACTGGACTTGCTGAAAAGCACCTGGGGCCAGGAGAAGGCCGATAAGCGTGCCGCGCTGCTATCGGCGCTGAGTACCGGCCTCAGCATCGATGACGAGCCGTTCCTGGAGTCTATGCTGGACGATAAGAGCAAGCAGGTGCGTGCAACGGCGGCGGGCCTGCTGTCCTCGATCCCTGAGTCCAGGTTGCTGGCTCGCATGGTGGGGCGATTGCGGAACTTGCTTACCTATCGCAGGGTCACCCAGCGGGGCTTCCTCGGGCTGACAAGCTCCAGCAAGGACGTTATCGAGGTTACACTGCCCGAAGATTGTGACGCGTCAATGCAGCGCGACGGTATCGAGCCAAAGTCACCGTTTAGCGGCACGGGAGACAAGGCGTGGTGGCTCTCGCAGATGCTGAAGTTCGTGCCACCCAGGTATTGGTCTACCACGTGGGCGGTCAGCCCGCAAATCATACTCGGAGCAGCTCTACGGAATAACGAGTGGAAGGCGGTGCTACTCAGCGCCTGGCTGCAAGCCACAACCAAACATCCAGATGCTGTGTGGGCAGGAGCCTTCTTAAGCATCGACAATATGCCTGCGGGTGTGCCTGACGCGAGCGCCCTCGCCTCTCAGTTGCCCCGGGAGCAGCTTGAAGCCTACGTCCTGGCGCGATTGCAAAAAGAAGCAGACGTGATGAACAACCTGAACCGGCTCAAGGATATGCTCTGGTCGATCCCGTCACCCTGGAGCCTGGCGCTGTCAAGGGCTGTAATGGGGGCTATTCGTGCGCATCTCAAGCAGCTCCAGCGTTCCAACTACAACTACAGCTGGCAGATACATGAGATGCTCACCAACACCCCGCTCTACATGCCCACCAGTTTCAGGGGCGAAGCAGCCGCCGCTTTGAACGATCTTACGCCACAGCTACCGGAGGCCCTACGCTCCCGAGTAGATGATTTTCTCGCTACCCTTGACTTCAGACACGATATGCTAAAGGAGCTTGCCCAATGACCGCGATCCTGCGCCAACACGCCGAACAGCAGTATGCCGAAGAATTGCACGAACTCGCCCGCACCGACGACCGCAGACGCCCGCCCAACTGGAAGCTTTCGCCCTGGGCCGTGGCTACCTACTTGCTGGGCGGCAGGCTGAACAACGGCTTCAACGTCTCCCCCAAGTACATCGGGGACCGCCGCATCATCGAGGTGGCGATTGCTACGCTCACCACCGACAGGGCGCTGCTATTGCTGGGCGTGCCGGGGACGGCCAAGACGTGGGTCTCCGAGCACCTGTCGGCTGCGGTCTCGGGAGACTCCGCGCTGATCGTGCAAGGTACAGCCGGCACGGGCGAGGAGTCGATACGCTACGGCTGGAACTACGCCCGCCTGCTCGCTGAAGGGCCTACGATAAACGCCCTGGTACCCAGCCCCGTCATGCGCGCTATGCAGGACGGTAAGATCGTGCGCGTGGAAGAGCTTACCCGCATCCCGTCGGACGTGCAGGACGCCCTCATCACCATCCTCTCCGAGAAGACGCTGCCGGTGCCGGAGCTAAACACTGAAGTGCAGGCGGTGAAGGGTTTCAACGTGATAGCCACCGCCAACAACCGCGACCGCGGCGTAAACGAGCTATCCAGCGCCCTCAAGCGCCGCTTCAACACAGTGGTGCTGCCCCTGCCGGCCACAATCGAGGAGGAGATGGACATAGTGCAGCGCCGCGTGGCAAGCCTCGGCCGCGCCCTGGAGCTACCTGCAGAGGCCCCCGCGCTGGAGGAGATACGCCGTGTGGTAACCATCTTCCGCGAACTGCGCGACGGCGTCACCACCGACGGCAAGACCAAGCTCAAGACGCCCACGGGCACGCTCAGCACCGCCGAAGCTATTTCGGTAATGACGAATGGCCTCGCCATGTCCGCCCACTTCAGCGACGGCACGCTGCGTAGCGCAGACCTCGCGGGCGGTCTCACTGGGGCTGTAGTGAAAGACCCGGTGCAGGACCGTGTTGTGTGGCTTGAATACCTGGAGACCGTGGTGAAGGAGCGCAACGGCTGGAAAGATTTGTATCGCGCCTGCCGGGAGCATATGTAGGAATACCAAACCCAGAGCGCCTACGACCGAGGCACATCGGAGTTGGATACGTAAGTGGCCGATACGACGAACCAGACACAGCAGGTATATATCTTTGGCATACGGCACCACGGCCCCGGCTCGGCCCGCAGTCTCCGCCAGGCCCTTGAGGCGCTGCAGCCCGACTGCATCCTGGTTGAGGGGCCGCCGGACGCTGCCGATGTGCTGCCTTTGCTGGGGCATAACGAGATGCAGCCCCCGGTAGCGCTGCTCATCTACCGGCCCGACGAGCCGAGACTTGCTGCCTTCTACCCCTTCGCCATATTCTCACCGGAGCTACAGGCGATACGCTACGGCCTACAGCAAGGAGCGCCCGTGCGCTTCATGGACCTGCCGCAGGCCTACCAATTAGCCGAGCCTCCGCAGGTGCCCGAATTAGCTCTCGTCCCCCGTGCTTCCACTCAACCTTCTACGCCCGATTCTCTGGAAACACATGGCGAAGGGACACCAGGTGCAGAGACTCCCGATAATCAGTCTGAGCAGGACCAACCTGCCGGGGACGTGCCCGCGAACCCGCACGAAGACCCCTTGCAGTGGCTCGCCGAGGCCGCGGGCTACAGTGACAGCGAGCGTTGGTGGGAACACCTGGTCGAGCAGCGCGCCAACAGCAGCGACCTGTTCGCCGCTATCCTCGAAGCTATGACAGCTTTGCGTGAGGCGACACCCGAAGATGTAGAGCCGTGGAAGGCCAGGCGCGAGGCGCTACGTGAGGCCTATATGCGGCAGACTATCCGTGCAGCCCAGAAAGAAGGTTTTGAGCGCATAGCGGTAGTATGCGGTGCGTGGCATGGGCCTGCGCTCGCTCACATGGGTCCGGCCAAAGAGGACGCCGCGTTGTTGAAGGACCTACCCAAGGTGAAGGTGCAAGCTACCTGGGTGCCCTGGACCTATGGGCGGCTTTCTTACTACAGCGGTTATGGCGCAGGTATCGAGTCCCCCGGCTGGTACCAGCACCTCTGGACCACACATGATGCCGACAGGGTAGCCATAGGTTGGATGGCTCACGTAGCCCAACTGTTACGCGAGGAGGACCTGGACGCTTCCTCGGCCCACCTGATCGAGACGGTGCGCACGGCTGAGGCGCTGGCTGCCCTGCGGGGCCGTCCGGCTGTTGGGCTTGACGAGCTAACCGAGGCGACCCGCGCGGTGCTCTGCTTCGGCAACGATGCGCCAATGCGCCTCATACACGACAAGCTTATCGTCGGTGAGACGCTGGGGTGCGTGCCCGCCGAAACTCCCATGTTGCCCTTGCAGATCGACCTACAGAAGGAGCAGCGACGGCTCAAGTTGCCGGTCGAGGCTACCCAGCGCACGTTAGACCTCGACCTGCGCAAGGATACCGACCTGGAGCGCAGCTACCTCCTGCACCGCCTCAACCTGCTCGGCATACGGTGGGGGCAGACCGAGCGCACCTGGGGTAAGAAAGGCACCTTCCACGAGCTTTGGAAGGTGCAGTGGCAGCCTGAGTTCGCGGTGGACCTCATTGAGGCCGGGGTCTGGGGCAACACCGTCGAATATGCCGCCACAGCCCGCGCCAGGGACGCCGCCGGAAAAGCGGAGAACCTGCCGGCCCTCACGAAGCTGGTAGATGTGGCCCTTCTGGCGAACCTCTCGGAAACGATTCCAGACCTGATGTCGCGTTTGGAGGAGATGGCGGCTCTCTCCACCGACACCGGGCACCTTATGGAGGCGTTACCGTCGCTCGCCAACGTGTTGCGATATGGCAACGTCCGCCGCACCGACCTCAGCATGGTGAGCCACGTAGTAGACAGCATCGTGGCCCGCATCTGCATCGGCCTGCCGGGCGCTGTGTCCTCTCTGAACGATGAAGCCGCCGCCGAAATGTACACTCGGATCATGGCGACGCACGAAGCGATAGGCTTGCTCCAGAACGATGAGTACGTGCGAGTGTGGCAGGGCGTTCTCATGCAGCTTGTGGAGCAACACGGTCTGCACGGTCTCATAGCGGGCAGGGCCGCCCGCATACTGCTCGACGCAGGCAAATTCAACCGGCAGGAGGCGGCACGGCACATGGGCCTGGCGCTCTCGACTGCCTCTGAGCCTGCGCAGGCCGGGGCCTGGGTTGAGGGCTTCTTACGGGGTAGCGGGCTTGTGCTCCTGCACGATCGAGAGCTACTGGGGGTGGTGGATAGCTGGCTTACAGAGCTGCGTCCTGAGGCGTTCACATCGTTGCTGCCCCTGCTGCGCCGTACCTTTTCGACATTTGCCGCCCCTGAACGTCGCCAGATAGGAGAACAAATGCGTGGTGGACAGGTGAAGGCGGCGCGGGATCATGCTGCCGGCTTCGACCGGGTGAGGGCCGAGCAGGTGCTGCCGCTTGTGGGGCAACTACTCGGTTTGAGCGGAGCAATAGAAGGGGAAGTACGTGGATAGTTCAAGCTCAGCCAAAGACCCTCAGGAGGAGCGACTTCGGCGCTGGAGGCTCATCCTGGGTGGGCACGAGGCGGACGGCACGGGAGTAAACCTGGGTGGCGGCGACGCGGCTATGGACCGTGCCCTGGGCGCTCTCTACGACCGAGAGATGTCGCCGGAAGACAAGGAGCGCAACCGCAAGAACGTCGGCATGGGACCGTCTATGCCCAATGTAGCACGCTGGCTCGGCGATATACGTACTTACTTCCCCTCGTCGGTAGTGCGCGTTATGCAGCAGGACGCTATGGAACGGCTCAACCTGAAGCAGTTGCTCCTGGAGCCTGAGATGCTGGAGGTGGTGGAGCCGGACGTGCACCTCGTAGCTACTCTGCTCTCGCTCAACAGCGTCATGCCCAACAAGACCCGAGACACGGCCCGGCTGGTGGTGCGGCGCGTAGTCGAAGAGCTACAGCGGAAGCTGGCGAACCCATTGCAACAGGCGGTCCAGGGCAGTCTCAACAGGTCGATACGTAACCGGCGGCCTCGGCATAACGAGATAGACTGGCACCGCACGATACGCGCCAACCTCAAGCACTACCAGCCGGAGTATCGCACAATCGTACCGGAGGTGCGCATCGGCTACGGTCGCAAGCGCTCCGCCCTGCGCGACGTCATCCTCTGCGTGGATCAGAGCGGCTCGATGGCGACCTCTGTTGTTTACTCGGGCATTTTCGGGGCAGTACTCGCCTCCCTGCCTTCGCTCAAGACCCACATGGTCGTATATGACACTTCGGTAGTGGACCTCACGGAGGAACTGAAGGACCCGGTTGACCTGCTGTTCGGTACCCAGTTAGGGGGCGGCAATGACACACCACGCGCCCTCGAATACTGCAAGGGCCTTATCCAGCGCCCTCAGGAAACTATCTTCATCCTCGTCAGCGACCTTTACGAGGGTGGCGGTAGTGCTGAGATGATAAAGCGGCTGGGGGCGTTCGTCACCGCCGGCGTCACGGTCGTCACACTGCTGGCCCTCAGCGACAAGGGCGCTCCTAGCTACGACAGCGAAAACGCCCGCCAACTCGCAGCAATGGGCATCCCCTCCTTCGCTTGCACACCCGACCTCTTCCCGGACCTCATGGCCGCCGCCATCCAGCGCCAGAGCCTCAGCCAATGGGCCTCTAAGCAGGGTATAGTTACGGCGGGCAAGAGCGTAGAGTGACGCCATTCGATATCTAATACCCCTATTGTGGAGTGCAAAGCCACCTCGTGATGTGCATGTTCAGGAAGAGAAGATGCTGAGCGCCAAATGCTCGCTACCCTAAAACTATGAAATCAGGGCAATAAATGATGAAAGTTACCACCAGCAGGTGGAGTCCAGAAAAATTGGCTGAAAATTCGTCAACTCAACCTATTGACAAGCCACAGAGAATCTGCTAATATCATGGGGCATCGCGTTTCCTCGCGGTGTAAAGACCTCAAAGGATCTCTCAAGGATCGTTTGAGGTTTCTTTTTGCCCAAAAAGATGCTGGACCAGCACAAGAATTTTCGCGTTAGTCAACAGGCCACATGTGCGATTAACAATCAGCGGGACCGGGAGCGCTATGATGTACCGCTCGGGCGCTTCCGGGCCCTGCGATCAGATTACAACTGCCCTAAAGACGACCAGGGCATCAAGCTCAAGAAGGCGAGACACACACCATGGCCGCCGATATCGAGAACGCACCCACCACGCCCATAGCGCGCACCGGAGAGACTGTTGAGTTCGGCGGCAACCTGATGACCTTCCTGGCGGTCGGCTCCGACACGGGCGGGGCTTACTCGGTCGCCCACTACGTCGCGCAGCCCGGTTCGGGTGCCCCTCTGCACCTGCACCGCAACGAGGTGGAGTCGTTCTACATCCTCGAAGGCGCGATGACCTTCACGCTCGGCGGCGAGAAGATACGCGCCGCCGCCAACGAGTGCGTGACCATCCCCAGGCTTGCTCCCCATGCCTTCGCCAACGTCGAGGCCACCCCCGCCCGGATGCTGGTCATCCTGACCCCCGCCGGACTGGAACACTACTTCGCCGAACTCTCCGCCCTCTTCCACCAGCAAAATGGCCCCACCAAAGAGCAGATAGACTCTCTCAACGACAAGTACAACCTCGACTTCAGCCTCGGTCAACCCGGCAAATAGCCCCACACCTATACACAAGCCGAACAACGGACCCCTACTCCCCCTGTCGTCCTGAGCGCAGCGAAGGATCTCAAGAGGGTGGTACGGGCGTATTGTTGAACGCGCAAAACGAAATGTCGCGAGTTCAAAGCGCGGGAAGTGAGACAACCAAAGGCTGCGGCAAGCAACGCCAGGCCGACCCTATAGCAACCACCTGGGAACCAAAATCAGAGCAGCGGGGTACCAATACTAAATACACTTCCCAGGAGCTACAATGAAATACATCTCGCGGCTAACGAGCTTCGCCATCCTCGCTTTACTCATCGCACTCACACCCTCGCACTACGTCGCGGGACAGAGCGCAACCCACACGTTCCCCGAGACAGGCAAAACGGTCAAAGGGAGGTTCCTGGAGTACTGGCAGCAGAACGGTGGCCTGCCCCAGCAGGGCTACCCCCTCACCGAGGAGATGCAAGAACCCTCGGACACAGACGGCAAGACTTACACCGTGCAATACTTCGAGCGTGCTGTCTTCGAGTCTCACCCTGAAAACCAGAAGCCCCATGACGTGCTCCTCTCCCTGCTAGGAGCGTTCGAGTACAAAGCCAGGTACGGCACGACCGGCGCTCCAGGGCAGAAGGCAAGCACATCGGCAGGTGCCCGCAGGTCCGCGGAGACGGGCAAGACTGTCGGCGGCAAGTTCCTCGACTACTGGAACAAGAACGGCGGGCTAGCGCAGCAGGGCTACCCCATCACCGAGGAGTTCACCGAGGTGAGCGCCCTCGACGGTAAGCCTTACACGGTGCAGTACTTCGAGCGCGCCGTGTTCGAGTTGCACCCTGAGAACCAGCGCCCATTCGATGTCCTCCTGTCCCAACTGGGCACCTTGCGCTACCAGTCCAGGTATGGGGCAGCCTCGGCGGGCAAAGTCGCACCCACGGCCAGCATGTCGGTGCCCAGGGCGGGCCACTCCGCTACCCTGCTGCCTGGCGGCAAGGTGCTAATCGCGGGCGGCATGGTACGCGAGGGCCGCTACGAGAGCAGCGCCGAGCTATTCGATCCCGCAGCAAACAGCTTCAACCCGACCGGGAGCATGACAGTGGGCCGCACCAGCCACGTAGCCATCCTCCTGCCGAACGGCAAAGTGCTGGTAGCAGGTGGCGAGTCGGGCAGCGGCACCACCGCCGAACTGTACAACCCGCATATGGGCACCTTCACCCGCACTGGCGACATGAACGCGGTACGCGACGGAGCCACCGCCACCCTGCTGAAGAACGGCAAGGTGCTCATCGCCGGAGGTTTCGACTTCAGCAGGCGAGTTGGACAGTCAAGCGCCGAACTGTACGACCCGGCTACCGGCAAGTTCACCCCCACAGGCGGTATGAGGGCGGCCCGCAGCGCCCACACCGCCACCCTGCTGCCCGACGGCAAGGTGCTAATTGTCGCCGGAGGCATCGGCAGGAACGTGCTCTCCGACGCCGAGACCTATGACCCCATGACGGGCCGCTTCTCCCCGGCGGGCACCTTGCCCCTGCCCAGGCACAAGCACTCCGCTACCCTGCTGCCGGACGGGCGCGTATTCATCACCGGCGGCTCAGACAACCGCGACTGGAACGGGCGCTACGCCAGCAGCCTGCTCTACGACCCCGCACGCCGCACGTTCTCCCCCGCAAGCGAGATGAGCACCGCCCGCTTCAAGCTCCGCGATGCCATAGCCACCCTGCCCGGCGGCAAGGTACTGGTAGCAGGCGGCGCAACAGCGGTGGAGCTATACGATCCCGCGTCCGACACATTCTACCAGGCACAAGGTTCGCTGGACGCCGCACGGCTCTATCAAACAGCCACCACCCTGGCCGATGACCGCGTGCTCATAGTAGGCGGTTACGACGGCCACATAGAGAGCACCAACAAAGCCTGGATATACCAAAGGTAGGAGGCACAAAACAAAGTAGCCCGGCGGCAACTAAGTTCGCCGGGCTACTTTACTTGACTTCCAGCTACAACCCGGCTATCTGGTGATTGCGGAAGGCATCCACGAAGTAGCGGTAGTCGTCGCGCACCACGTCGCCGTAGCTCTCGCTGAACCGCACCATCGAATTGACGAACTCTTCCTCCCGGCCCTCTAATACCGCATTGAGCGCCTTATCGGTGGAGAAAGGCACCAGTGTGAGGTCGCTGTCCACGTCGGACACGCAGTGCACCTTGGCGACCGCCTGCCCCAGGTAAGCCAGCAGCTCCAGTATGTCGTCCATGTCGTTGATGTCGGTCCAATCAAGGTCGCCAACGTAGGGGCTGGCCTCGGCCACAAGCTGCCCCGCGCCGTCCAAGGTGGTATAGCCAAGCCACGGGTCGGCGTAGGCTTGCAGGGCGCGCTGCGAGAGCACGGTGCGGTGGCCGTCGTGCTGGAAGTAGCTCTTGATGTTCCGGTCCTCGATCACGCGGCTGGGGGACGCGGTCTGCGCCTGCTTCATGTAGATGATGATGTCGTTCTCCAGCGCCTGGGTGTTGCCCTCTACCAGCACGTTGTACGACGGCAGCCCCGCGCTGCCGATGCCCACGCCGCGTTTCGCCACCACGTCTTTGATGTTATAACTCACCCGGTGGAACCGTTTCGACTCAGGGATGGTAGTCAGGTACTCCTCGAACGCCCGCTCCACCTTCTTGCGCATATCGGCGTCTACTTTCGTGGTGGAGCGGTCCAAAATGAAACGGCGGTCGAAGTTGTCAATCGTGGTGAAGCGTTGGAGCAGGCCCCACCGGGTGTTGAGGCGGGTGTTGCGCAGCACGTCAAGCAGCTTGCCTTTCGTGTTCGACAGCGTGAGGGCGAAGTTCTGCGTGGCTTCCGCGCTGGCGAACTTCTTCACCTGGTCGACGTACGAGCGCACGGCGGTCCTGACCATCTCGCGTATCTCGTCGTCGCTCAACGCCTTCTCGTAGCCGAGCAACGCGAGGCTGGCGACCAACCGCTTTACGTCCCAGGTAAAGGGGGCGATGTAGGCCTCGTCGAAGTCGTTCACGTCAAACACGAGCACGCCCTGGCTGTTCATGTAGGTACCGAAGTTGGCGGCGTGCAGGTCGCCCTGTATCCAGATGCGCGCGGTCTGCTCGTTGGCGAACGGCTCGTCATCGCGGGCCATGTCGGCGTAGAACAACGCGGCGCTGCCCCGGTAGAAGGCGAAGGGCGTGGCGGCCATCTTGCGGTACTTGCCGCGCCAGGCTTCGGGGTCGCGCTCCATGAGGTCGCTGTAGGCCGTGCAGAAAACGTCGATAATGTACTGCTTGCGCTTGGCGGGGTCTTCGGCCTTAATCTGGTCTGTAACTGGTGCCATTAGCTCGGTCCTTCCAGGTGTGAGATACGCCGCGAACGATCAAAAACGGGCACAATCTTACGCCCGGATGTGACATCGCGCACTGCTAAGGTCGTGGTCGGGGTATGATAACAAAGCGTCCAGGCGCAGTCAACATCGGACAAGCAGGGTCGGCGCAAAGACCGTGCAGCAGGAGAAGAGCCGTGAGGAAAATCAGCTACATGGGCGACATACCGGGGCCGTTGAACATCCGCTGCCCCAGGTGCGGGGGCAAGGCTGAATACGACCTGCCGTTCGACCTCTACACGGCAGCCCAGGGCCAGCCTCCCGGCGAAGAGCGCCCACTACACCGCTGGGGAGGCTGGCTTGTGGCCGAACGCTACCCGTCGGTGAAGCCGTGGGACGGTGCGGCTGACGGCATCAGCGAAAGCGACGGCGTGGTAAAATGCTCGGCCTGCCACCTGATAGGGCAACACACCTTGCGCTGGCCGCAAGACGCCTTCTACCAATGGCAGATCAGGGGCAACACTCTGTGGGCCTTCAACCTGGAACATGCCCGCGTGCTGGGAGAGTTCCTGGGGGGCAAAGAGAGAGACGTTACTCGCTTTCCACAGTACGCCCGCAACCTCATGAAGATACCAGGCGAGTTACTGTCGGCAAAGGTGCGCGACGACGTAGCTAAGGAGATCAACGCTACCTTGCGGCATCAAGAGAAACAGTAGTTCCCCTCCCGGCGGTACGAAGGGTATGATAATATGAATAGTAGTTACTAATGTGACCTGTGCGCGTGTTGCCATGTCACCAGAGGGCAGGCCACGAAGCTCACCATCCTAATAGGAGGGGCAATTCAGTGTTTAATGAATTCAAGGCATTTATCAACCGGGGCAACATACTGGAGTTGGCAGTCGCAGTTATCCTTGCGACCGCTTTTGGAGCGGTAATAAAGTCGCTCGTAGACAACGTAATCATGCCGCCTATAGGAGCTTTGCTGGGAGGGGTAGACTTCACCAATCTCTATATCAACCTCTCGAACCAGGCCTATGCATCTTTTGATGAGGCCCTGAAAGCTGGAGCACCTGTAATCGGATACGGCGTCTTCTTGAACAACGTCATGACGTTCCTGATTGTTGCCTTTGTGGTGTTCCTAATTGTGAGATCGTACAACAAGACGAAACCAGCCCCCGTTGCCGAGGTTGAGACTAAGGACTGCCTCTTCTGCTTCTCCACCATCCCATTGCAGGCTACGCGCTGTCCGAATTGCACCTCCCAACTTCAATCCACGTCTGCTTAGACAGGGGAGTACGGGACCTGAAACGGCGAAACAGGCTCAGGTGCGGAAACACAAAAGCCTCTCTTGAGGTCTGCAGACCCAACGAGAGGCTTTTGAGGTTATAACAAGACCCGACGCTGCTATTCAGGTCCGGGACTGCCACCCTTGGGATAGCTGCCAAACAGGCACCTGTAACCCCAACCGCTCGGAGAGCCACGTCACCCTGTCCTCCTGCGCCTGGGGCGCTTCTATTTCGTGGTCCGTGTCGTACCAGGCGATCTGCTTCTCTCCGGGGGCGGCCTCGTATAACTCCAGCGCCCGCTCTTCCGGCACGAAGCGGTCCTTGCGCCCGAACTGGAAGAAAAAGGTCGCGTTCTTCGCCCTGGCGATGTGCGTGATAGGATCGAGTTCGGAGATGCGGCGCACGTAGGCATCCAGTTCCTCACCTTCGAGCTTGGCCCCAAAGAGGTACCACTCCTTGAACCTGGGGGTGGCGGCGATGATGTTGTACGACCTCACACGGGCGTCCCAACCCGCCACAATCGACCCGAACATACCCCCGAAATCGTGCCCTACAAGCGCGATTCGTTCACTCTCAACGCCCGGCTGCGAGATGAGCACGTCGAGCGCCCGCCGCAGTTCGATCACCTGCCGCGTCGAGGCTTCGTAATCGTCCGCGAGGTCGCGCTGGACGTACCATTCGTGCGGCGACCACATCGTATCGACCAGCAGCGACACCGCCCCTCTCTCGGCCATGCGAATAGCTTCTTCCAGGAACTGTACGCGGTTGGAACTCGGATTGGGCGGCTCGTACCAGTGGACGTACAGTATCCCCGCGAAAGGTCCGCTGCCGGGGGGCGTTACCAGGTAAGCTCCAACACGCCTGCTGCTGCCCGGCACCGCAAAGCTAATATCCCGCACGGTAACGCCGCCGCGCTCCTCCCGGCTAACCTCCTGTATATCAAGCGCCGCTGATTGGTCGTACTCGAACATGGTAGTTTCTCCCATGTAAGTTTGTTTCCTGCTTGCCGCCTTCATGCCTACACTTCACGAAACGCGTGCCCCTCAGACCGCCTGCGTCACCGGCTGCGACAGCCAAGAGCGAATAGGCCTATCGTGCTCCAGGTAGTAGTTGCTGGTGCAGGCCGCCACCACTTGAGCCAGCGTGCCGCCCTGCGCCCAGTCGAAGCATCCCTCAGCAAATAAGTCCGCCTCGCAGACAGGAACCAGCAGGCGCAACATTTCGTTGAATGCATCCCTGGAAGCGGCGATTACCCCCGCCACGGAGCCGGTATCTACTTCCCGCGTCTGCATGCCCGCACGTGTTGGTTCGGTAGCCTGTATCGAAGCCAGCCGCTCAACTAACCACTTCTCTCGCTCGTACAGGGCACCTACCAACTCCCCTACGCTCTGACCTACCCCTTCCACGGGCACGCACATGCGACCGGGACCTACCCGCAATAGCAACATCTCCCAGCGCGCCCGCTCTACGCGCATGGTGTCTATAAACTGCTTCTTCGTGAGCGATGGGTCCATACACGAGTGCTCCTGCCGGAACTGGTGCAGAGGCTTGTATTGCGTTTCGTAACCTTTTATAATGCTAAAAGTGGTTACAGTATAGGGGATGCTTTGTAACCTGTCAATAGGCAAATACTAGTTACAAACAGGGTTGGAGTTGCGAGTATGGCAACAGCACATCAAGAGGAACAGGTACCTGCGGTAAGCGACTTCAAGCAGATAGCCATCCACTTCGCCAATTCCGTAGTTTGGAGGGCAAGCGAACAGCCCCAGGAGATGCTCACCGCGCCTGACAAGCTGCTACGTTTCGCCCGCTGGACCGGCATCTTCAACGAAGGGGAACTCACCTACTTACGGCAGCGGACGGCGGACGCTCCTGAGGAGGCTGAGGCGGCCCTGGAGAGGGCGAAGGTCGCTCGTGAAGCCACGTACCGCGTCCTGCTAGCCGTCGCCAACCACCTGCCGCCAAGCGTCTCTGACATATCGCTGTTGAACGACGTGATAGCCGAGGCTCAAGCCCAAATGCACCTTACTCCTACCGAAACCGGCGACAGCTTCGAGTGGCGGTGGAAGAGTGAGACGCCGCTATTCGATATGGTAAGGTGGGCGGCCGCCCGCTCCCTTGCAGAGCTTCTCACCTCCGAGGAGTTGAAGAAGGTCAAATCATGCCCCGGCGAGGGCTGCGCCTTCCTCTTCATGGACCTCAGCCGCAACGGCAAGCGCCGCTGGTGCGAGATGGACCTCTGCGGCAACCGCACCAAAGTAAAACGCTTCCGCCAGAGCCGCCAAGGAGCCTAAAACGGCCGAAGACGGGACAAGTGCATACACTCTTCCAAGGAATAGAAAAAGGACCGGCGTACGGTAGCACGTACTCCGGTCCTTCCCTAAAACAACACAATCCTAACCTTTGCGCAACCTTTGCGTCCTTTGCGTCTTTGCGGTTCCGTCTCCTGTGGTCCATCGTCCATCGTCCATCGTCCGCTAGGCCCTTTTCGTGCGAACCGCATAGGCCCGCTCGTAGAAACGCGAGGCCTTTTCGTGCTGGCCCCGGCTGGACAGCGACTGCGCGTATCTCTGGTAGATGTCACCGGCTATGCGCGCGCCCGGTGCCGACTCGATCAGGTCTATGGCGCGGCCAAACAGGGTCTCGGCCTTGTCGTTATCACCCTGGTGGGCGGCTACTTCCCCGGCCAGGGCGAGCGCATTGGACATCACTTCGAGCGCGTTGTCAGGTATGCGAGCGCCGTGCGCGCTGCCCGTACTGTAGGCACGCCTCTCGTGCTGGTGCGACATGGCCTCCTGTGACACCTCGATAGCCCTGTTCGCGTACCGCTCGGCCTCTTCAAGGTTTCCCCGCTTTATATACAAGCGCGCCATACCGCTGAGCAGGTCGGCCTCGTCCAGCCCCAGTTCGAGGTTCTCTGCCAATCGCAGCCCCGCCCTCAAATGACTTTCCGCCTCATCCAGGTCGCCGGTCTCAAGGAGGACCCTGCCGAAGCTGCACTCCGACATCGCCACCTCGCGGATATTGTCCAGGGCCTCGAACACGCCGAGAGTCTTGCTGGCATCCTGGTTATGCTGCGAGTACCTGCGCTGCCAGGGCTGCCAGTCGGGCGCAGACTGCGTGGCTCGCGCCCAGAACGCCTCTGCCTGGCTCGGCAGGTTGCCCAGGTCGCGGGCAAACTCTACCGCCGACCTGTAGGCCAGCAGCGCCCTTTCGCGGCTCTGCAACGCCCAGTAATCGGCCGCCAGGTTGGAGTAGACCAGCAGCTTCAAATTGGCATCGACCATTACGCCCGCATCCACGGCTTCCGCGCAACGCCCGTGGTGTTCTAGCGCGATGAGGTACTGCCCGGCCTGGAAGTATGCAGTGCCGAGGAGGTTGCGAAGGCGCTCGGCCATCTCGCGGTCTGCGAGGCGTTCCGCCGCCTGCACGCCCTGTTGCAGATAAGAGGCTGCCTGCTCTGTCTCACCCAGGTGAACGAGCGCGAGGCCAATGAGGTAGAGGGCGGTCAGCCGCTGCCCTGCGTCGAGCGAGGAAGCGCTTTCGGAGGCCGCATCTTCGCCGGATAACATCGGGCGCAGCAATTCTAGCGCTTGTGGGGCGCTTCCGGTGTATACGAAATAGGCGGCCTTGCTAAGTTGCAGGTCCACAGCCGCGCTTTCATTCTCGAAACCTGGGGCCTGGTTCGCACCGCGCTTCCTGCGCACCCGCTTAGGAGCGCCGGGGGCCTCCACGTCTTGCAGGTCGGGGGCATTCGGATCGAGTAAAGTGCTGGCGGGTGTTTGCAGCCGGGAGGCGATACGCTGCAAGGCTTCAAGTGAGGGGCGGGTCTTACCCTGCTCTATTGCCGAAATGTAGCTCTTGGAATAGTCTTCGCCCGCGAGGTCTTGCTGAGTAAGATTGCGCCGGATCCTCAGTTGTCTGATGCGCCGGCCGAGTATCACCGGAGTTATACTTGCTGCCATAACGGTCCGTCCCTCCATCGGGCCGCAATTGCGTGCGAGCACCAGGCGGCCTTCGTTTGATCTCTGTTCTCATGCCCCGTGTATTAGATCAGGTGCGCCCAAAAGGAGATGGCGAAATCCGCCTGCCTTCAAGGTGTGCGCCCCTGAGCGGGATAATCGGGTTATGCGTGTGGGTAGTTGAGCACATTATGACAATAGGCGTACCGCCGGTGCTTGACTCTATACCAGTATAGCACATAAGTACGCGCTGTGATGGACCATTTTTACAATTTCTTGAAGAAAAGAGCACTGCACCTCTTGCGTTGTCATTTAGACACATGTTCAAAGTACTGTTGACTTGAACATTGACAGGACTCATCGAACCGGTTGAATGCAAACTACTCTCCCCACTTACGGCCACAAGTTACGACACCTCGTGCGCTTATGCTGTACGACGATGGGCAGTCCCACCGTACCACCTACCTTCCACCTTCCAACTTTCTCCCAGATGTGGAAAACTTGCCCAGCAGACTATTGACCTGCCTGCCCACGGCAGCTATACTGAAGCCACTTCGAGGTCGCCGGTTCGCCGGTGGACGCGGAGGAACAAAACTCGGACGGTCCTCACGGACAGTTCGAGTTTTTGTTTTGCCACAATTCCCTGTTGTATCGTATACCATCTGCCCTTGAGCATCGACCCCCATGCCCTTTTCTGCCGCCCCTACCCTGCCCCAGGTTAATCGTCACGGCCACTCAACGGGTATAATCAAGGGGCGACCAACCCTGACACCCCATGCAGAGCCGTCCCCTACAGCAAGAAAGTTCATGTTATGTCAATTACTAGCACTATAGACAGTAGAAGTGTCCCTTTAACCGAGATTCCAGGACCCCGCGCCATCCCCCTGCTCGGCTGGCGGAGCAACATGCTGGCCTTGCTCCGCGATCCAATCAACTACATGCTGTGGCTGCACCACACCTACGGAGATGTAGTCGCACTGCCCCGGCGGAATCCTCGCTTCGTGTTCGTCTTCTCGCCTGAGTACAACCGCCAGGTACTCAGCGACCAGATGCTCTTCTACAACGGCGAGGTCAATTCTCCCGGCTCGCCTGTGAAACTGCCACCCGGCTCCTCGGCGGTGCGCCTCTTCTCCGGCATTACCACCCGCAACGGGGCCAAGCACATCCAGCAGCGCCGCTTGCTTATGCCTGCCTTCCACAAGAAGCGCATCGAAGCCCTGCGCGACGTGATGCTGGAACGCACCGAGCGGCACATCGAGCGGTGGCAGCCGGGAGGGCAGGTTGACCTCCTCTCGGAGATGAAGAGCCTCACCCTCGCCGTGGCGGTGCAGGCAATACTCGGCCTCGACCCACAGCGCGAGGGCGACCGGGTGCGCCGCGTCATGGAGCGCTGGTTCAAGCTGGTCCTCTCGTATGGCGTGGTGGCCTTCCCCTACGACCTGCCCGGCACTCCCTTCCGCCGGATGCTGAGGTTTGCCGAGCGGATTGACGATGAAATCCGGGCCATGATTAGGCGCAGGCGCGCGTTAGGTGACGGGGCCGCCGGGCTGGACGCGCTCTCCATGCTCCTGCAAGCGCACGACGAGGACGGCACCCGCCTCACCGATGACGAGCTGGTCGGACATACCACCGCGCTGTTCGTGGCCGGGCACGAGACCACCGCCAGCGCCCTCACATGGACCCTCTTCCTGCTTGCCCAGCACCCCCGCGTCCTGCGCGACCTGCTGGACGAGCTACACGGCAAGCTAAGAGGCAGCGCACCCACTGTGGAGCAATTGAACGGCCTACCCCTGCTTGACGCGGTAATCAAGGAGAGCCTGCGCCTGTTCCCGCCCGGCCTCTGGTTCCTGCGCGTCAACACGGCTCCTACGAGCTTCGGCCCGTACGACATCCCGAAAGGCACGTCTATACTCTGGAGCCCCGCCGTGGTCCGCCGACGTCCCGACCTCTACCCCGAGCCGAACGCCTTCAAGCCCGAACGCTGGTCCAGTATAGACCCCTCACCCTACGAGTACATGCCCTTCGGGGCAGGCCCGCGCCGCTGCCTGGGTGCCACCTTCGCAATCATGGAGATGAAGATGGTGCTGCCTGTGATACTGCAACGCTTCGGCATCAGGCTGCGGCAGGGCCTACAGGTGGACCTGGGAGGCTCTCCCCTCGCAACCCCAAGGGGCGGCCTGCCCGTTCGCCTCACATCCCCAGGCCGCATTCCGGCACCCGCCAAGGTGCGCGGCAACATCCGGCGGCTGGTCGATCTGCCATGAGATTGGCTGCCCTGATATAGCTGCCTCCAATCTCACAAGCCGTAAATGAAGGCGACCAAAGGTCATTTTTGTCATTCCGAACGCAGTGAGGAATCAGGTGGCTGTCGTAAAGTGCCGCAACACAGCTACAAACGTGGCCCGACCGCTCCCGTGCTCCAATACAACAGCATCCCTACCCACCTGATTCCTCACTGCGTTCGGAATGACAAAATTCTCTTTGGTCTCGACAATCGCACACCTCTCAATCCGCAACAAACATGCTCCCGGCCTCCAACCACCCGGAGTTTTCCACAACTACTAGGAAGTTAGTACTAAAGCTTACTCCAAAGGGTTGACATATGACTCCGCCCTCGGATATAGAACCCCTAGTGAACGCGCGCAGCATGCCGCGTTCAGTCGCAGCTAATCCGGCCTGAGCCTACCAGGGCTACGTAGCCGGTCGTTCGGAGGTGGCTATTTGCTAAGGCGCGTTACCGCTTGGGCAGCGGTGCTTTTCATCTACCTGGGGTTTGTGGCAGGGGTCGGCGCGGCTGCGTCCAATCAGCAGGCGGTCGTGGCAGCCAAGGCTAATGCGCCCGCGGCCCGCGTGTACGCCCCCAGCCGCCAGACCGGAGGCGTGCGCTTCCTCACCCTCCCCTTCAACGACCCCGGCATCGTCGTTAACCAGGGCTGGGTGTATAGCTGGGGCAGCCAGCATTACGGCCTCGACTATGTGCTCGGCGGCCCGGAAATAGCGAAGCTCCAGAAGTTCGACGTAGTCGCCTCCGCCGACGGTTACGCCTGCGGCAACTGCACCTCACGCCAGGGCAACGCCGTCTGGATCAAGCACGACGTGGACGGCCAGACCTATTACACCTATTACGGCCACCTCGACACCATCGAGAGCGACATCCCGGTGGGCAACCAGCGCAACACCCTTTTCGTCAAGCGCGGCCAGAAGATAGGTGTGGCGGGCAGCACCGGCGCGTCCACCATTCACCTGCATTTCCAGGTAAATCGCCCCTCCGGCCCGGTGGACCCTTACGACCTGTGGTCCACCAGCGAGCCGTACATGCCCGGCTGCGCCACCTGCGAGATCGGGGCCGATAACCTGTGGACCACCAACCCGCCCAGCTTTGCCTCCGGCCAACCGCTGGCAGGCGGACCCGCCGGTCCCGCCACCAGGAGAGAGCAGACTCAGCCGACCGCAGAAACGCGGCAGGAGCAGCCACAGCAGCCCGCCCAACCCACCAGGACCGCCACGGCTACCCGCACTCCCGCACCCACGGCCACACCCACCCCTATCCCCTGCGACCTGCCCTACGACAGCACCGTGGAAGGCCAACTCACTGGCTCGAAGCCGCAGCACGAATATTGCCTGGACGCCGCCGAGGGCCAGTGGGTCTCAATCAAGATGTTCGCTGTGAAGGATGCAACGCTGGACACGCTGCTCAAGCTATATGGCCCGGACGGCACCCTGCTGGCCTCCGACGATGATGGCGCGCAAATTGGGGCCAACTCCTTCCTCGTGGCGCGGCTGCCCAAGAAGGGCACCTACAAGATAGTCGCCGCCAAGTACGAGGGCACGGGCACATACCGCGTGCGCATGGAGAAAGGTGCCAAGAGCGCCCTGGGCGACCTGAACGGCGACTGCCGCATAGACGCGACCGACACCCAGGCCCTCGCCCTCGCCCTCGGCACGCGCGACCCCAAAGCCGACCTCAACCTCGACGGCGTGGTGGACGACCTCGACCGCCAGGCTATGCTCCTCAGACTGGGCCGAGGCTGCACCGGCCAGTAACAACACCGCGCAGGCCGCACCCGATAAAGACTGGACCAGACCACCTCAGAACCATAAAGAGCCACTTCCTTCAGCAAGGAATGGCTCTTCTCTTTACGCTCGTACCACTACCGAACACCAGGACCAGGCCCCTTCCTTGTCATTCTGAGCGGAGCGAAGAATCAGCCACCCTTTCTTGATGGTTCCTACCACAGCACCCAAAGCCCCCCTTTGTCATTCTGAACGCAGTGAAGAATCTCGTCCCTCAGCACCTATATAACACCTTTCTTAAGGCAACACCCTCCCAAGGAAAAGGGCAACACAGCGGTAGAGGACGAGATTCTTCACTGCGTTCAGAATGACAAGGAAGGGGCCTGGTTCTGCGGTCGAGCAGTGGTACAAGCCCAACCTTTAGCCTGTAGAATTTATACATACCAACTCAATGAGGGTTGCCAACCAGCCCGGTAGGGGCGGGAAGGTAGAAGATGGGTACCGTTCTTGCAGTGACAAACCCAGACCTGGCTAGTCACCTTTCCAATGTGAGGATACTTATATGCAAAAACGGTTCATAGCATTGGGCGCGCTAATGTTGGCTCTCCTCCCAGGCCGGATTATGGCGCAAGCAGAAACACCGGGTGCCACAACCACACCCGCCACGACGCCTGTAGGCACGGCAGTCACCACTCCCCAGGCCGCGAGCACGGTCCCCGCGATGAGCACCGTGCCGGTCACCATCCTGGCGGACCTCGACCCGAACAGCGCGACGGGCATCAGGACGGAGGGCCTCATCGCGGACAGCATGGGCCGCATCTATACCTCGGACACGGCCTCCCGCCGCCTCTACCGGCTGACGCCCGACAGCCCGCAGGTGACGGTGCTGGGCACCCTCCCCGCCTCCGCCTCTGGCATGGCCTTTGACAGCGCGGGTAACCTCTACCTGGCGAGCAGCGGCAACATACTCAAAATCGGGGCCGACAAGCTGCAAGGCAACCAGATTCAAGAGAGCGACGTACAGACCTTCGCCACAGGGGTGACCGGCTCGAACGGCCTCATCTTCGACGCGCAGGACCGGCTCTACGTATCCGGCGGGGCCACGGGCAACATCTACGTCGTGGCTACCAATGGCATGACCAGCACGTTCGCCACTGGCTTCCGCTCCGAGCGCGAAGCACAGCAGATCAGCACCAACGGCCTCGGCTTCGGCCCCGATGGCAGGCTCTACTCCTCCAACACAGGCACCGGGGCAATCGACCGCGTCACGGTGAACGCGGACGGCACGGCTGGCCCTGTTGAGCGCTTTGTGACCGACCCACTTCTGCTCGGCGCGGACGGCATAGCCTTTGCCGCCAACGGGGACCTGTACGTCGCTGCCAACGAGCGCAACGCCATCGTGAGGGTTACGCCCGCCGGGCAGGTCAGCGACGTGGCCTCCAACGGCAACACCGGCCCCCTGGAGTTCCCCGCCAGCCTCACCTTCTCCGGCAGCAACCTCTACGCGAGCAACTTCGACATAGAGCGCGGTGCCAACAGCCCGGCTGCTCCCGGCATCGGTGCCTCGGTGGCGCAACTAGCAGTAGGGGTGCCAGGAATACCCAGGCCCGTAGCCGGGGGAGCCGCCCCACCCGCGCAGAACACAGTTACGCCCGTCATAGGCGATGCGGTATCGGCTACCGCGCCACCTCAGACGAGGCCAACCTCAACTATGGGAACCACCGGTGGGCCGCCGATCCCCACCCCTACCGTTGAAGCGGTGGTCCCTGTCGGCATGCCGCAGACGGGCGGACCCGACTCGCTGCTATGGCCCATGCTGGCCGCGATGAGTGGTCTGCTGCTCATGCTGGGTGCCCTTGCTCGCCGGGGCCGCAGCTACGCCCGAATCCGTAAGTAGTGACTGACACGGTTCGAGTTACAGGAAGCTACCAGTAGCGTTTGGCAAACCTACTACGACGAAAAAGACCAGGGTACGCGGTGTCGTACCCTGGTCTTTTTCATGCTCATTAGAACGTATCACGTAAACCTTGAAGTGGAGAAGAGCACATCAGCCCCGCCCTTGTCATTTCGAACGTAGTGAGAAATCTCGTCCCTCAGTACCCAAATACCACCTTTCCTAAAGTCACTCTGTACCACAAGAAAGCGGAAGCATCCTGGTAAAGGACGAGATTTCTCACTACGTTCGAAATGACAAAGTAGGGGCCATGTGCTCATGTTCCATACTGTCATTCTTGAGGTAGCTTCTAACAACCCTCAACCTTGGCGTGTCCTCTGCGTCTTAGCGTCTTGGCGTTTATATAATTGTAGCCCCTATATCAGCCCTGT
>JALZHI010000206.1 GCA_030913985.1 Chloroflexota bacterium
GTGAGAAATCTCGTCCTACACCGGAATGTTTCCTCTTTCTTACGGCACACTATAGTTGTAGGAAAGCTTTCACCATGTGCTAAGGGACGAGATTTCTCACTTCGTTCGAAATGACAAGGGCCGAGTCTATTGCTAACCTTCGGAATTGCTTTCTTGAGGTAGCTTCAAGTCGTTACTGGTTAGGACGTAGTTACGTACGCGTGATAATGCGGAAAATGCGGCGCGCTTACCCAAGGCCTGGTAAACTGCTAGCAGGCAGTGTGCTAAGGATTGCAAACCACTAACCACTAACCACTAACCACTAACCACTCGCGGAGGACCAGTTTGCAGACGACCGAGAACGTCATCATCAAGGGAGTGCGCGAAGGGCTGCTGTTCATCCTGGACGATGATGTGCCGTTCGCCGAGATATTGCAGGAGTTAGTGCAGCGCATCAACTCGCAACCTCACTTCTTCAAGGGCGCGGGGGTAGTCCTCAACGCCGGGCGTCGGGTGCTTGAGACGAGCGACTTCGACCGCCTCTACAGGCTGCTCTCCCGCAACGATATGAAGGTGCTCTCCTTCGTCAGCATGTCCGCCCAGAGCCGCATGGTGGCCGAAAGCTTCGGCGTGACCAGCAGACCGCCGTCGTTCGCGGCGGGCGACTCCGGTGCCAGCCTGGGACTACAGAGTCGAGGTGCCCGCCCTGGTCTCGGTGGCATGCTGGCCCAGGCCGCCGCTGATGGTGGCGTCGTGGATGCCGGGACCGGGCTGTTCCTGAGGGCCACCCTGCGCCACGGCCAAACGGTGCGCTACCCCGGCGACGTTTGCATCCTGGGCGACGTGGAACCGGGCGCGGAGGTAATCGCCGACGGCGACGTGGTGGTGTGGGGCACCCTGCGTGGCCTGGTGCATGCCGGGGCCAACGGCGACGACGAGGCTGTCGTCTGCGCCTTGCAAATGTCGCCCGTGCAACTCAGCATAGCGGGTGTAGTCAGCCGCTTCCCCAGCCACGCCACACGCTATCCCGACTCGCCTCAGCCGCCAGAGCTAGCCAGGCTGGAAGGCGGTCGCATCGTGATAGAGGGCTGGCAGGGGAGTGCAGCGGAGTAGACTTATCACACCCTTCGTTACTGGTTCAACGTACGAAACAGATCAAGCGATTACAGACATGAGTCACCTCAAAATACAGGGTGACTCATGCTTTCTTAATACCATGGTGTGACAAAAGTGTTCATTTACTTATCACTAACTCGCCGCAGTAACTAGACAAGTATATAATTGTTTAGTACCTTGACACATCGCATGAGATAGCATAGGATGGACCTCCTGCGCCTCAAAGCTAAAACAGTGCTATTCTACGCGCAGTGTGGAGGAGTTACATGGCCCAGAGAGGAACATACGTCGCCACGGGGACGTTCATTCGGCTGAACCGGACTACCTTTGCCTATGGCAAATACGGAGTCCGGGACCATAGAGGGGTTATAACGTGTGCGGTTCGGAACGGCCCTAATTACATGCAGCGCTGGGTAGGCAAGTTTGTCTACGTTAAGGGTTGTATGATCGAAGGGTACCCAATAGCCGGAGGGCCACCTTACCTGGATCTAACATATCTCGGTGATGACCCTGCTTCCAGGGACGCAGTCCCAGAGTGCCAGTAACTGAGCCTAAGAGTCCATGAGTGACTCAAAGCGCCCCAGAGACAGACCTCTCTCAAGTGGCTTATATCTGAATGCAGCGGAGCGGTACTGAGGCAACTCAGTACCGCTCCGCTCGCGAACATGTGCTGCTTAAAATGGGTTCACCCATGCGCTAAGCAGCCTGCACTATGCTCCCCGTGCCGCCGGGCAGCGCCGAAGCCTTGCCCACCCAGAAGTGATTCGGCCTGACGTACTCGACCACCCGCACTTCCAGCCCCTTGTGCGTGGTCGCGTCCTTCTGGTTTACCAGGCACAGGTCAGGCTCCTCACCGAACTTCGCCAGGTACCGCTCTACCGCCTCTTCCAGCTTGTCAGCCGTGCTCTTCTTCGGAGTGTCGTCAAACCAACCCAGAAACATGCTACACCTCCACAATCTCAAACTTCAGCAACTCGCGCACGAACTTAGAACTTCTGTTCTAATTCTATCATAGCTACGGCCGCCTGTCAATAAGCAAAATGCACATCACCGGCGTGGGTGGAAGGTTGAAACGCCAAGACGCCAAGTACCACGCCAAGGTTAAGGATTGTTGTGGCTCTACCAAGAAGGAGCAGGGTACGATATCTTGTACCCTGCTCCTTCTTGAACTCTCTAAACTCTACTTAACCTTGGCGTGGTACTTGGCGTCTTGGCGTCTTGGCGTTTAGACCCCGGTGCTATTTGTCCGCGTCGGCGAATAGCTGGTTGGTCTGGTCGGTGGCCGCTTGCAGGGCGGTGTCCAGCGGCACTATCGCGTAGAACGCGCGCTCAAGCTCCTCGTTCACCGTGTTCTCCACCTTCGGCCAGGTGGAGATGATCGGCACCAGGCGCATGGTAGGTATAGCGTCGAGGAAGACCTGGTTGCTGGCAGGCTTCTTGGTGGGATCCAGGAAGGCGGGCGAGTTCGCTATGGTCTTGCGCGAAGGCACGGTGCGTCCTAACTGCGCGGCCCTGGTCTGCCCGTCGTCGCTCTGCGCGTACTCCACGAAGGCCCACGCCAGCTCCTTGTTCGGAGAAGCCTTGGAGATGCAATAAGCGTCGCTGTGCAGGATCGAAGCCTTCTCCTTGAAGCGCGGCAGTGGGGCCACGTCCCAGTCGAAGGTCGTAATGCTTTCGCGGAAGGTGGGCGTTGACACCCGGCTGGAGAAGTACATCCCAATCCTGCCGTGTATAAAGCGCGACTCAAGATCCTCTGCCTTCTCCTCGGCCTCGTTGGGCACGACCTTGTACTGGAGTTGCAGGTCCATGAACGCCTGTATCGCCTCGCGGGCGAGCGGCTCCTGTAGGGTGAGCCGAGTAGGCTTTTCGTGGTTGTCTACGATGTCGCCGCCGTTGGACCATATGAAGGGCGCGACCCGTATAAGCTGCGGCTCGATGCCTACGCCGTACACCTTCTGCCCGGCGGCGTCAGTGCTAGTCAGCCGCTGTGCCGTGTTGACGAAGTCCGCCCAGGTCCAGTCATTGGCCGGGAAGGGCATACCCGCCTTGGTGAACAGGTCCTTGTTGTAGTAGACCACCAGGTTCGACACGTTCTGCGGTATGCACATCAACTCGCCCTGGTAGCGGAAGGCGTTCATGGCCTCCTCGTAGTACATATCCTCGCTGAGAATTTCGCTCTCCGCCAGCAGCGGCCCCGCAGGCTCGATTACGCCTTCCGCCGCGAACTGGCCGTAGCGCCTATAATTCAGCGTCCACACATCTGGCGGGTTGCCCGAGGCGAAGGAAGTCGAGAGCTTGGTCATGTGGTCGCCCTGGTTGGGCACAGCCTCGAACTGCACCGTCACGTTCGGCTGTACCTCTTTGAACCCGTCTACTACCGACTGGTAAGCCGCAGCCTCGGCGGGATCACCGAATATCTGGAACCTGATAGTACCGCTCAGTTGTCCAGCACCGGGAGTACCACTTCCCGTGCCGGTGTTTGTGGCGGTGGATTGTACCTGCGTGGGTGTTGTTGTCCCACCCGTGCCGCAGCTTGCGAGCAACATGGAGGACACAATGGCTCCCAGGGCCACCACCCTCCACTTTGGTTGAATATCGCGCATTTACGGTTTTCCTTTCATAGCTATATGAGCATCGCCGGGTACAGGGGCATGCCGCTTTTGGCTGGCAGTCTGCCTCTTATCCCGTGTCGTCTGTCACGAATCGATTTATTAGATGAATGGAGTGTGCTCCCGCGCAACAACCAGACGTGCAACGGGCATTGCGGCCGGTGTCTGCCTGTTGTTGGTGACGCTGGTGAGAGGGGCTAGCCGAGGGCGCGCGGAGGCGGGCTAGTTACGTCGTCGGCGCGTGACGAAAATACAGGCTGACTGTTGGCGTACGCCGAGGTTATGGTGCGCACAGCAACGCTGGGAAAGTCACCCACGAGGGCTAGATTGTGCGCGGCAGCCCATGAGAAGCCATCAAGGGGGTTTGCCGAGTCAAGCACCGGGCCTTTCTGTTTTACCCCTTCCGCGTTCGAGTCGCTGTCCCGCCCAACATGCTCATTGGCGGCCTCTACTGTGGGCTGGGCTGCAACTTTCTCCTGTGAGTTACTCAACAACCCCGCATACCGCGAGCAATCAGACTGCGCCCACATCTGGGCCAGTTGCGCGACCACATCACTTCTGATCAGGTACTCCCCATCGTACTTATACTGTGCGAGGTCCTGTATGTGCCTGCACGAAACGAGGCCGGGGTGCAAGTCGTGTGGTGCCTCAGGGTCCTGGTAGATGCGAATCATGGCGCTGTACATGACAAACACAGTGCACGCCAGCAGCACTCGCAACGTGGTAGATGTAGATAATGTAGCTGGGTTAGTTTTTCGCGCCATTCAACAGCCCACCCGCCACGAGGGTGAAAGTCGAGGGTGGTAGGGCACCACGCGATAGAAGTCAAGGGGATTAGCTGCGGACTCGGTGATCTTTGTCTCAGTTTTCGGAGTATAGCAACTCGCGTACCGAGTGTCAAGAACACCATTGGAGGGCGTATTCCGGCCCGGCCCAACTGTGGAGGGGATATTTCGAGACGGTGTAGTTACGACTCAGAGAAGCACTTGTAAAAGTGTGCGATCAAGGTACATTAACTATTGACACACCTATTGTGGTCCTGTAATATAGTTCCCACTTGATACATTCTAATGTGTCGGGCCGTGTGTGATTAAGCTACCAGGAGGCGAGGATATGAAGACTGGAGTGTTCGCGCGACTGTTCCCCCTCATGCTAGGGGCATGTCTTGCTTTGCTGTGGGGTGGGTTTGCACCGCCGGTGGCGCGTGCTACTAATCCTTCTACGGGAGCAGTATTGGCCCCAGCCGGTACCCAATTCCGCGACACCGCGGGTGTAGCAGCCAACCAGGAGGTAAGTGGGCGGTCTCTCGCGCTGTACGCCATGCTCAACTATATACGCGCTCAACGCTACGATGGAGGCAATCCAAACCTCCAGCCACCCGTAGACGGTATGTGGATGGAAAGCCGCGTAAACGAATTACCCGGTGTGGAACAATACCTCTATTCATCGGGTGCCTGGTCGGTCACCGTGTCCTACCCGGTCGTGCCGGAGCCAATCTATAGCGTCACTGTCGGGACGACCTTCAATAGGCGGAGCAACTTGTCCGAATCCTGGACCTGGAAAGGCCGGGTGGACGCTACAGGGCGTGTAACGGACGTTTCACATGAGGTGATGCAGCTGCCTCTATCCGGATTTGGACCTACAAGTGCCTTGGACGCGATGCTCGATTACATGCGCGCCCAACCCTCTGCTGCCGACCCAAATATGCGACCGCCCACACTCGATGCGTGGACAGAAACGCTCCTAACCGATCCCGCGTCTAGCGGCCCAAGAGTGTACGGATACACAGCAGGTGCCTGGGAAGCCACTGTGTCCGCAAAGGACGCGCCCGCGCCCCTCTATGAGGTCGTTGTCAGGACGAGCTTCCAGAAGGGCAACACCGCCCAATCTTTCCAGTGGACGGGCCACGTTGACGGCGCTGGAAGCATACTGTACTTTGTGGTCGTAGGAAGCGCGGAGGACCTATCCCACCACGGTATGCCCAAAACAGGTGATGGCCCCGGTGTGGACCTTCCGGCGGTGCTATTAGTCGCAAGCTTGCTTTCCATATTGGGTGCCGGTGTCATAATACGATTGATGGGGCGAGTACGCCCGGCCGACGATACTTACATACTCAAGTAGCGAGCCGGGCGCGGGGTGGCTGGTGAAGCCTGCTAGCGTCCCAGC
>JALZHI010000034.1 GCA_030913985.1 Chloroflexota bacterium
AGGTGGAGAAGGTGGGGAAGGTGGGGAAGGTGGGGAAGGTGGGGAAGGTGGGGAAGGTGGCGAAGCTGGGGAGCCGGAGGCTGATGTAACGAGCAGCGGAGAACTCGTTGGCCGCATGATAAGCCAAGAAGACCCCTCTACTCGTGGGCACCTGGCTGCTCTAGAGGTGGGAGCCAATTACGTTGCTCGGCACCCCCTCGGCACGGGCCTGGGCAGTTCGGTGCCTAGATTCGGATACGCTGAAGGGCCTGCGGAAAGCGCGCTCCTGGCAGTCTTTGGCGAAATGGGTTTAGTGGGTGGTCTGCTCTATTCGTTGATGTACGGGGCTAGCCTGTTTTACAGTTTTGTTGCTTTCAGACGTGCAGGTAATGATCGCTTGAGGCAAAGCATAGCATTGGTGCCGCTGGTGGGTGGTCTTGCCCTTGTGCCAATCATGATTACCAGTGCGATCTGGGGCAATTTCTCGGTTACCTTCCTATTCTGGTGGACGGCGGGTCTATGTTTTTCGCTTAGTCGCACGCACAGCCCTGGCAAAGTGTCAGTGGAGCGGGGATAGGAGCAGCTACTAGTGTCCAAAGTGCAGGGCAGCGCGAGATGGCGGGCCGGACTGCCGCAGACCGCATGATGTCCCATCCAGAGGTCCCAGCGCCCCTGGCGGGTCAGTTCGCGGACGGTGCGCAATTGCGTGTAGTCTTCGACATGACCTTTCCGAACCGTTTCCCCACTTGGGGCTTTAGCGTGTATGCCAGGTCTTTGCTTGAGGCCCTGCACGAGCACCAGGGCGTGAGCGCAAGCGAGATTTCCGGCCCTGCTAGCAGCAATCCAAGGCGCACGGCACGCTGGTTGTTCTCCGGCGCGCGCCGGGAGATACTGGCCTGCCGCGCAACTGTGCTCCATTGCCCGGCGTTTGTCACCCCCTGGCGCTCCCCTGTGCCCGTCGTCATCAACATTCATGATGCAGCGGCGTTGCGCTTCCCGCGGGACTATCCATTGGAATGGCGGCTTTACAACCGGTTGATACTTCCTCTGATCGCTCGAGGTGCCGAGGCCATCATCGCGCTTTCTGAATTCTCCAAGCGCGAAGCCATCAAGTACTATGGAGTGCCGAAGGGGCGGGTAGTGGTAGTAGCGGCCGCCCCCTCCACCCAGTACGTGCCACAACCTGCCCAGGCAACTGAACGCCTGCTTTCTCAACTCAGCTTGCCTTCTGGGGAAGGTAGCCGCCCCTTACTTCTCTTTTCAGGCGCGCCTTTCGGTCGAAAGAACCTGGATGTAATCCTGCGGGCTATGTCAGCGGCTCCAGTTGGTAGTAAGCTATCACAGGCGCTGCTCCTTATTTCGGGTGCCACCGACAACGGTTTCGAGGAGTATCGCAACTGGATTGCCGCGAACGGCCTGGAAAGTAGAGTCCGCTGGCTTGGCAAGGTGCCGCACGAGTCGATGCCCGTTCTTTACGCCGCGGTTGATATGCTTGTGTACCCATCGACTTACGAAGGCTTCGGCCTGCCGCCTCTTGAAGCTATGTCGGTCGGTACGCCTGTGGTGGCAGCCTCCGCAAGCTGCCTGCCCGACGTGCTGGGCGACGCGGCGATCCTGGTCCCTCCGAACGACCACGGGGGCTTCGCGCACGCAATGGAGGCCCTTCTATCTGACGAGGCCCTGCGTGCTAGCATGATCGAGGCGGGGAGATCTCGTGCGGCCTCCTATACCTGGGAGCGTTGCGCGAGAGAAACCATTGACGTTTACCGGGCCACTCTCACGCGGAAGAAGCGGAGGACGTGATGCAGCCAGAGGCCGGCCAGGGTTCCAGGATAGCCGAGACGCGGCCGCTACACCGTCTGCTCTCCTGGATAGTCACCCGAGTGCGACCGGGGAGACCTTATCCTATCCATCCTGATATTAGCACTCGCAGCCTTCTTGAGATATTCACCATGCGTGGCGTAATGCTGCTCAGGGGCTACTTACGCCGTCCTCTGTTGGGAAGCGCGCGAGGGTTCTTGTTCCTGGGGCGCAATGTCAGCATCCGGCACGCGCACCTGCTTAGAACCGGCCGCGGTGTGGTCCTGGACGACAACGTGTTCGTGGATGCGCTCGGCCAGTGGGGCGTTCGCCTGGATGATGGTGTGACAGTAGCTAGGGGCTGTGTCATCAGGAGCTCGTCGGTGCTGTGGACCTCCAGCAAGGGGTTCGTAATGGGCAAGAACTCCTCGCTCGGCGAGTACTCCTTTGTGGGAGCTGCTGGAGGTGTGCGGATTGGCTCTAACGTGTTGGGCGGTCAACGTCTTAGCTTCCACAGCGAAAACCATAATTACGAAGATGCCACGCGTCCCATTCGCGAGCAAGGCGTGCGGCGCGAGGGCATAGTTGTAGAGGATGATTGCTGGCTGGGCAGCGGGGCGATCTTCCTGGACGGGGTGAGAGTGGGCCGGGGTTCAGTGGTGGCTGCCGGAAGTGTGGTTACCCGGTCGGTACCTGCTTACAGCATCGTTGCCGGGGTGCCCGCAAAGGTGATAGGCGAGCGGGGCCGAAAACAGGCTAAGGGATAGTGGACGGCTAGCTTCGCTATTCTCTTTTCCGCCCGGTTCGCCTCAAGAGATAGTCCGTATAGGCTTGCAACTTCACAGGTACCAGGGGATTGGCGGTGGGGTCCTTGAAGCGCCACGCCAGCAGTCGCCATGCTATTTTACCCCAGGCAATCATTTTGGAGCGCCAGTCACCCCAGCGTTCAATAAAGTACAGGCGGTTGCGCTCCCAGTAATACAGGACGGAGAGCGGCATCTCGCCCATCGTTGCGCTCACACGGTGCCAGATTACAGAACTGGGTACCAGCAGTAGCCGGTATCCCGCCTTTCTGAGGGCCAGGGTCCAGTCTACATCCTCCCAGTAGAGAAAGTAACGCCGGTCCAGCATGCGGGCCTGCTCTATGGCCTCTCTGCGTACCATTATGGCGGTGCCTGTGAGCCAATCAGCCTCTTGAGGTGGCGAGTCGGGAGTTATATTATTCTCTTCGCCATGCTCGGGGAGCACACGGCCACCCATAAGCAGCTTGCCGCCACCGAACCATATCCTATCTGGCTCGGACGCGTAGTACATGAGAGGACTTGCTGCCCCGACGCTGGAATCAGCCTCCAGTACGGTTATCAGCTCCGAAATGGCTGATGGGTCGAGCAGTATGTCATTGTTGATCACGAAGAGATAGTCCGCGCCCGCTTCCAGGGCTAGCCGCATGCCCGTGTTACACCCACCCGTGAAACCGACGTTAGGCGGCCTAATTCCGTACGTTTGCACCTCTGGAAAGGCCCGCTTAATCTTTGCCAGGGCTTCCTGCTGATTTTGGGAGCCGTTATCCACCACAATGCTCTGCATGCGAGGGTAATCTTGTTCGCGTAGGGAGGCAAGCGTGTCTAACGTCAGCTCTTCCTTGTTCCAGTTGAGGATAACCGGCACAACTAAAGGAGGTTGCGTTGGATCATTGCGATGGGGTAACCCGCCCCCTTCATAATGGCTGATTGGTTTTGCTTTGCTATTACTCATAGAGAATGAGTGCGTGCTGTCTATTTCGCGCTCTGAGGTCCAGTCAATGACTGGGCTTTGGCCTTCGTCACGAGCAGGAGGGACTTGCCAAGGCGGAGTACGGTACCCAACGATAAGTTGAGCCTTATCGCCCAGATTGCATAATAAATGGCACTAACATGCTTGCCCTTCAAGTGCAGAGAGGAGCGAAAAGCGTTGGCATCCCTTGAAGCACGAGCGTAGGCTTGGGCGAGAGCCTGCTGGCGCTGTTCCTCCGGGACATGCCGGATATTGATCAAGCGCACGCGCAACAGCTCGAGAATTGTCCTCCCCTGGGCGGTTAGTCTCTCTGTATCGGAGCCTGGGTGCAGGCGGTACAGAAGGCGAGGCATGTGAATATATCCAAGCGGCCCGGTGAGAGCGACCCGCATCCACATCTCCCAATCTACAGTGTAGACCAGGTTCGTCATGAAGCCGCCTACTTGTTCGTACGCCCTGCGAGCTACCGCCGCCGTAGGTGCCAGTATGAAGCCACTCGTTGAAAGCTCAAATATTGGATCTTCAAGCACTCCGACCCCGGTAGCCTCGTCGTATTCAGGAGCGGGCCACATCAGTTGCGTCCAATTGTCGTGTTCGTCAATCCCGATGCCGCGCGAAAAGACAAGCGATACCTCCGGGTGTGCCTCGATGAGCTGCCTGTAGCCTTCATAGAAGCCCGGCATCACCATGTCATCGTCGTGCAGTATGTGGACCCAATGCCCGCGAGCGCGCTTGACGCAGGTAGTCCAGTTACCCGACATCCCTACGTTTTGCGGCTGCCTGTAAAAATCGACCCTGTCTCCGCCGACCGATCTGACGATTTGCTCTGGATCGCTCTGCGTCGAGCAGTTGTCCACTACTTCGATCTGCATTTCGTCGGGGCCGATGTTCTGGTCGAGTACGCTCCGTAGCGTCTTTTCCAGGTAATCTGACCGGTTGTACGTTGGAATCATAACCGACCAGAATGGCCGCTGAGTACCTTCGGGGACGGGGTCAATTTTTGGGTATTCTATGTGCCTTGGAACCGAAACCCTGGGCAGCAGTGGAGGGATCCGCATTACCGCTTCCTGGTTACCTCGGAGAAGAACATGCGGAACACATCGAGCATGTAGTTGACCTTCTCATCGTTAAGCCCGGGATAGACGCCGACCCAGAAGGTGTTCGTCATGATCGTGTCGGTGTTGGTAAGGTCTCCGACTACTCGGTGCTCAATATTGAGGTAGGCCGGCTGCCTCATAATGTTGCCCACGAAGAGCAATCGAGTAGCGACCTTGCAACTTTCCAGGTGCTGCACTATCTCGTTTCGGCTAAAGGGCGCATCCGGACGGACCGTAATAACAAAGCCGAACCAACTCGGATCGCTGTCAGGGGTGGCCTCTGGCAGGATCAGGAACTCCTCATATTCCTTCAGCCCCTCGCGCAACATCTTCCAATTGCGCTTGCGTGCTTCAACGAAGCTCGGCAGCTTCTTGAGTTGTGCCACGCCGACCGCGGCCTGCATATCGGTCAGCTTGAGATTGTAGCCAATGTGCGAGTAGATATACTTGTGGTCGTAGCCGAAAGGCAGCTTTCCAAGCTCCCACTCGAAGCGCTTGCCGCAGGTGTTGTCTTTTCCGGGGTCGCACCAGCAATCGCGGCCCCAGTCTCGGAACGACTCGATTAGCGTCTTGAGCTTGGGGCGGTTAGTCAGCACGCAACCACCCTCACCCATCGTGATGTGGTGCGCGGGATAGAAACTTACCGTGGAGACATCACCAAACCCGCCGGTCAACTTGCCCTTGTAGGTTGAGCCTACTCCGTCGCAGTTGTCCTCCACCAGCCACAGGTCGTGCCTCTTGGCTACGTCGGTAATCGCGTCAACATTGAACGGGTTGCCCAGCGTGTGCGCTATCATGATCGCCTTGGTGCGCGGGCTGATTGCTTCCTCGAGGTAACGCACGTCTACGTCGTAAGTGCCCATCTCAACATCAAGGAAGACGGGGATAAGGTTATTCTGAATGATGGGGTTGACGGTTGTTGGGAACCCGGCCGCCACCGTAATTACTTCGTCACCCTTTTGCAGCTGCTTCTTACCTAGCTTCGGCGAGGTTAGCGCCGAAAGAGCTAACAGGTTGGCCGAAGAACCGGAGTTGCAAAGTATGGCATGCCGCACGCCCAGGTACTTGGCGAACTTGCGCTGGAATTCGGCGGCAAAGCGCCCTGTAGTGAGCCAGAAATCGAGCGAAGCATCAATGAGGTGCTGCACCTCGTCCTCGTCGAAAACCCTGCCTGAATAGAGCACCTGTGTTTCGCCCGGTACGAACGGCCTTTCCGGCCAGGCAGCTTTGTAGTACTCCGCGACCAGATCTTTAATTTGTGCTCGAATCTCTTCGGCGCTCACTTGCCTGCTCTCCTTTCCGATGCCATGACCCTGAGTCCCTCTCGATATCCTATCAATGGCCGCATCAGCCTGGCGGTAACCTTTTCAATCTTCATCCCGGCCTTGAGAGGGCGTTTGGCTGTCTGGCGCAGTTCCTCCGTCGTTACAGGCTGGACCAGGTTGGTATCCAGTCCAAATACCTTTGCCGCCTCGCATGCGAATTCATAACGATTAGCAAGTTCGGGGCCTACTACGTGGTACACTCCCTGTGCATCGCTGATCGCCAGATCGACAACCGCCCGTGAGAGGTCCGGGGAATAGGTAGGACTGCCTACTTGGTCAACCGGGACCCTGAGCACTTCACCTGCTGTGAGCGTGTTCAATAAACGGTAGATGAAGTTCTTCCCCTGGCGTTCCCAGCCATACACTACAGTGGTGCGCACCACGATGTAATCGCGCGCATGTAGGGCGACGTAATGTTCGGCCAGCACTTTCTGGACGCCGTATTCACAGATAGGATTTGTAGGATCCTCTTCCGCGTAAGGGCCTGCCTTGCCGTCAAATACGTAGTCAGACGAGAAATACACAAGCTTAGCCGGAGTCTTATTCACAGCCTGGACGACGTTACGCACCCCCTCCACGTTGATGGCGTAGCCCTCTTCGGGGTGCAGCTCGCAGTAATCTACGTTGGCTAGGGATGCGGGCAGATAGACGACCGTTGGTTGAAGCTCCTCCAGCAGCGAGCTTATCTGCGCCTCATTCCGTATGTCCAGGTGCCGCATGCCCTCGACTTCGTGCGTCTGATAGGTACCAACGCTCTCGAAGCCTGCATTAGCGGCTGCGCGCACCAGGTACTCGCCAACCTGCCCGGACGCACCTATGATTAGATGGTTCGTCATCTGTGCTTTAGCTCCCAATCGTAGGGGATGCTCGGATCGAAGGGGTCCATGCGCATGATCTCGTCGGGGTGGTGGGGGTGTGTAGCGCAGTTAGCAATGATAGCCGGGGCCGTACCTATACCCTTCGTGCCGTTCCAAACTCCTGGTGGAATTTGCACGAGCGCGTAGTTCTGGTCGCCAATAAATAGCTCCTGCAACTCTCCATTGGTGGGAGAGTCGGGCCTGGCATCGTACAGCACCACCTTGATCATGCCTGTCACCACCGCATAATTGAGCGTCATCTCCTTGTGCAGGTGCCAGCCCTTAATCACTCCGGGATACACCACAGAGAAGTAAATTTCACCGAACTGCTGGAAGTGCTCGGCATCGGCTCGCAGCATGTGCATTACCATGCCGCGCTCATCCGGTATCTTGCGTAACGGGACAACCAACACGCCTTCAATCATATAAAGCCTCTCCTAAGAAGTCCGCTTCTCGAAAAATCCCAGGTGTCCGGCGTCCTCGCCGCACCCGTATCCAGCGCCGATCAACACAGGCGGACACTGCCCGTGCACGTCATGCCACCAGGCCGAATCGGTGATCCCATAGACAAACTCGCGCACGTCGGCCTCGTGGGTATAAAACATGCCGCCCGGCATCAGCCGGGGCCACAGGTACTGCAAGCAATCGCGCGCAGAGGAGATGTAATCGACATCCATGAAGACGAAGCTGAGGTCCCCTGTCGCGAGAGTAGGGAGGGTGTCGCTGAAAAAGCCGGGCACGAACTCGCATGCTTCCGGGACTCCGAAAGCCGCCAGGTTGTTCTTTACCTCTTCAAGGCTGGCGCTATATTGGCCCTGGATGTAGGTGAACTCGTCTCCGAAGTAGCTATGGTGTGCCCGGTCCTGGTCTCCAGGCTCGGGCAGACCCTGGAAGCTGTCGCAGACAAACAACTTCCTTCCGGTGACTCTTGCAACGTGGCTCAGCTTGCACGCGCTCGCACCCTTGTAGGAGCCGCATTCTATCATCGCGCCATGGAGGGGAGATTGCAGGAGAAAGTCGGACATCAACACCAACTCCATCTCGTTGTGCGCTGATGTCATACCTACGTTCACTCTGCAAAAGTAGTAAATGAGGTCGAGGCGCAGCCGCCTTTCTCCTTCATCCCTCGCTCGACTCAAGAACCATTCTTCTGCCTTGCTGCGTATGTTCCGGGCTTTCCGGTCCTCGCAAATGCCGTCCGGAGTCTGCAACGCGTTAGAAGTATTTCGGTTTGCTCGCCGAAACACGACTAGGCCCCTGGTGTGGACGCCGCCACGTTCCAGCGCAGAGTTCCATCGAGTTGGCCCTGTGCCATGAGATACTTTAGCTGCTCCAGGCGAGTAAAGTCTTTAGACTGGAAGGCAGCCTGGCTGAGACCCAACCTGCTGAATGCCTCGTACAGCTCTGCCACACCCGGTTCCAGGGACCACTGGGGCTGGAAGTTGGGCAGCGTCTGCCGAATCTTGTTGAAGCTAACCCGGTAGGTACGCGTGTCTCCGCCCGCTTGTCCTGCGTACTCCACTGTTGAATTCGGCACTACCTTCTCCACAACTGAGGCTATATCCTTGATCTGGTAATTATCCTCGTTGCGGCCAACGTTGAAGGCCTGGTTGTGCACCAATTCCCTCGGCGCTTCAACCACTGTGGCGAAGGCATGCGACATATCTCTCACGTGTACGAGCGGTCGCCAGGGCGTACCATCGCTCATGATCTTTATCATGCCTGTGGTAAAGGCCCAGCCGGTAAGGTTGTTCGTTACAAGATCGAAACGCAGGCGGGGAGATAGCCCATAAGCTGTCGCAAAGCGCAGGAACGTGGGCGAGAAGTCTTCGGTGGCAAGGGCGGATATGCCGCTCTCGGCGTCAACCTTCGATCGCGCGTACGCAGACTGGGGGTTGAACGCAGCCCGCTCATCGAGGGCTGCGTCGCCACCGCCCACGCCGTACATGCTACAGGAAGACGCCAGCGCAAACCTCGGCACCCCGGCCTCGCGCGCGAGTTCCGCAAGCCGTACCGAACCCAGGTGATTTATCTCGTCGGTCAGGGCCGGGTCAATCTCGCCCATGGGGTCGTTGGAGAGTGCCGCCAGGTGGATAACTGCGTCAAAACCTTGCAGGTCAGCAGCCGTAACAGAACGCACATCGGCGTTGACCGTCGGCACGTCTTCCGTCTCCAGCAAGCGGCACTCTTTGTAATAGCCCGTATCGAGACCATACACATCATGCCCCAACGACCTGAGATGGGGCGTTAGGACCGAACCGACATATCCTAGATTTCCCGTGACAAGAATCTTCACTTCTGCGCCTCCTTTAACTGCCTATTACTTCGCGGGGGTTTGACGGGCTTATGGGAGGTATGTGGCAGGCTGGTGGATTTCTCCCGGCGCACCACTCCTATCCTGAGGAACATTATTTGGTTGTTCCAAAAGCAGTAGCTGCCTCTTTTGCTATGTAGCGCCCGATCTCGAAAGATGCCGTAGCTGCGGGTGAGGGTGCGTTCAGCACGTGTAGCGACCTGGGGCCTCGGACAAAGCTAAAATCATCTACCATGTCGCCGTTCGTCTTGAGCGCCTGCGCTCGAACGCCTGCGCCCCCTGGGACAATATCGTCCTCCTCTATGGATGGTACGAGGCGCTGTAGCGACCGCAGAAACGCCCCCTTGCTGAAGGACCTGTAGAACTCGAACAGGCCCATTCGCCAGTGTTTCCTTGCCAGCTTCCAGAAACCAGTGTACCTCAGCGTGGTGCTAAGTTCCGATATATTCACATGGCGTTTTGTGTAGCCCTCCCGTGCGAATGCAAGCACGGCGTTGGGGCCTGCCTCGATGCGGCCATCTACAGTACGGGTAAAGTGTACGCCGAGGAAGGGAAAGCCAGGGTCGGGTACGGGGTAGATCAGCCCGTTGATAATATTACTGCGGTTGCGCTTCAGGAAATAGTATTCACCTCTGAAGGGCACGATACGCACATCTGATGCCAGCCCCATCTTGCGCGCAATTACATCGGAATAGAGGCCCGCGCAGTTGACTAGAAACCTGGTTGCCACCTCACCTCTGTTCGTTAAGACTCGTAGGTCCTGGCGACCGCCCCGGAACCTGATTACTTGCGTTTTCATCTGGAACTCGACGCCGCGCTGCTCAACAATGTCACGCATTCTTTGTGCGACCTGCTTGTAATCAACAATTGCAGTGTTAGGCGAGTGCAACGCATCCAGGCCTGCCGCGTTCGGTTCCAGTTCTCTCAGGCGCTCAGGCCCAATCCGCTCCACTACCACCCCATTGGCAATTGCCCTCTCGTGCAGGGTTTCGAGCCTGGGTATCTCGCTCGGCTCCGTAGCCACGATGACTTTGCCGCAACGCTCAACTGGAATTTCGTTGGCTTCGCAGAATTCCATCATACGCCGCGCGCCCTCGACAGAGAGGCGGGCCTTCAGGGAACCTGGCTTGTAGTAGATGCCCGAATGAATAACGCCGCTGTTGTGTCCCGTCTGGTGGGCGGCGACTTTCGCTTCTTTTTCAAGCACCACTATGCGCGCTTGTGGGTAAATCTCTGTCAGTGCAAAGGTGGTAGCCAATCCAACTATCCCGGCCCCTACAACTGCAATATCATATTGGGAATCTACCATGAAGTATTTCTCGCAAGATTAGGGTAGGTCATCACTGTTGGCTCGTATGCACTGCGTTAGTCGCCCCACATCTTCCAGGGTGCCTGTCCAGCCTGCCATATACCATCGAGGAAGCGCACGTCTCTGAGGGTATCCATGCACTGCCAAAAGTCGTGGTGCCGGTAGGCTACCAGTTGCCCCTCGTCGGCCAGACGCTCCAGAGGCTCGCGCTCAAAGATCGTCTCATCGCCCTTGATATAGTCAGCAACGCCCGGCTCAAGCACAAAGAAGCCCCCATTGATCCAGCCCTCGCCTATCTGTGGCTTCTCCTCAAAGTGAGACACCAGGTCGCCGTTGAAGGCGATCTCACCGAACCGCGCGGGGGGCCGTACTGCCGTCACTGTCGCCAATTTGCCATGACTGCGGTGGTAAGCTAGCAACTTCGATATATTTATGTTCGCCACGCCGTCGCCATACGTGAGCATAAAGGTTTCGTCACCGATGAATTTGGCAACCCGCTTTACACGGCCTCCGGTCTGGGTATTGGGACCCGTGTCCAGCAGGTGCACGGTCCAGTCTTCGCATTCGCCGTCGTGGTGTGTGACTTCACCACTCCTGAGATCTACGGTAAGACTGCTAGCCAGCGTCCTGTAGTTGACGAAGTAGTCCTTGATCACTTCGCCCTTGTAGCCCAGGGCTATTACGAACTCGTTGAAGCCGTAGGTAGAGTAGGACTGCATAATATGCCAGAGAATGGGGTGACCGCCAATCTCCACCATTGGTTTGGGCTTCAGTGTGGTCTCTTCCTGTAGGCGCGTGCCGAGGCCGCCCGCAAGTATAGCGACTCGCATTTTCCCTCACTCCTCGTTACTTTGGATTGACGGCCAGATGAGTATCAGTTATGACGATTGACCCCCAGTTGGGATGCCAGCCGGCCAGGAAGTCCTTCTCCTGGGAAACGGGCAGCACTTGAAATGCCGGTTTGCCCACCACCACATCCAGGTCGTACCTACCTCCGTCGTGCCCACCCCGTCCAAGACTGAACCCATTGTAGTACGAGCCTGGGGCCAGAGTCAAATTAGAGACCGTCAACACAAGCTCAACTTGTTCGTTGGCTCCTATTGAGAAGGTCTCTCTAGTAAAGAGCGTACCAACACAGGCACCCGAACTATCAAAGACGCTGCACCCAAGGCTCACGCCTCTGAAAGCTACGTCCGACTCCGCGGTAAGGGCGTACTTGATAGGTTCTCCAAAGAACAGGTTGGAGCCATCACCTGATAGCAGTTTAATATCCTTGAAGCGGGCTTCCTTGCCGAACCCCGCAACCCTCAGATGGTCCAGGCCCTCGGTCTCGTTCTGAAATACCTCCGAGAGGTAATCGGCTATGATCGTGTCCGTAGCTCCCACAGACCTGACTCTGCCTTTCTCAAGGTAGACGACCTTGGTGCTCAACGAGCTAATAGCACCCATGTTATGGCTCACGAATAGTACGGTGCGACCCTCCCCTGCCACCTCACTCATCTTGCCCAGGCACTTCTTCTGGAATGCAGCGTCACCAACCGCGAGCACCTCGTCCACCATGAGAATCTCTGGCTCCAGGTGAGCGGCTACGGCAAACGCAAGTCGCATATACATGCCGCTGGAGTAGTGCTTCACCGGCGTGTTGATGAATTTTTCAATCTCGGCAAAGGCGACCACTTCATCGAATTTGCGCTCGATTTCCGACCTGTTCATACCCAGGATAGCGCCGTTGAGATAAATGTTTTCGCGACCCGTGAGTTCCGGGTGAAATCCTGTGCCGACCTCTAGCAGCGAGCCTACACGCCCGACGATATCTGCGTATCCCACTGTCGGTTCGGTAATGCGGGACAATATCTTCAGCAATGTGCTTTTGCCCGCGCCGTTGCGACCGATAATCCCTACCACCTCTCCCTGGTTCACGTCAAAGGATACATCGTGCAGCGCCCAGATTGTATCGCTCGTCCTTCCAGAGCCTGTACCTTCCCCGCGAAAGAGCCTTGCGGCACGCTGAAAGGGGCCAACCATCGCATCGCTCAACGTCTCACGGAGCGTTCTGTACCCTTCCTGTTGGCCGCCAATCCGGTACTGCTTGCCCAGGTTGTTGACTGAGATTGCTACATTACTCATATTTATACGACGTCTGCGAACGTCCTCTCCATTCGCCTGAAGTACAGCGCTCCGCTTACCAACAGCGCACAAGCAGCCAGCGAGGAAACGAGGATCATCAATCCGGGTCCTGTATTCGTGCCGAGCAGCGCCCAGCGAAAACCCTCAACTACACCAACCATGGGATTAAGGGCGTACAACGTGCGCCATGGCTCCGATAGCAGGCTGCCAGGGTACGCAATCGGCGTAGCAAAAAGCCAGAACTGGGTCAGGAACGGCACGATGTACCGCACATCCCGAAACTGCACATTCAGAGCCGATAACCACAGCCCCACGCCCAGCGAGGTGGTCAGGGCCAACAGCAGGAACACCGGCAGGAAGATGATATTCCAGGTGGGGAACACGCCGAAGAAGACCATCATGCCCAGCAGGACAATGAACGCCAGCACAAAATCTACGATGCCTGATAGCACGGTAGATATAGGAATAGCTAATCGTGGGAAGTAGACTTTGGTGATTAGATGGGCGCTGCCGACCAGGCTGTTGGAAGACAATGTTAGCCCATTAGCGAAGAAGACCCAGGGCACCAATCCTACGTAGGCGAATAGCGGATAGGGTACACCGTCGGAGGGTACGCGGGCCAGATTGCCGAAGAAGAGGCTGAAGACGACCATTGTGAGGAACGGTTGGATGATAGCCCAGGCGGCTCCCAGGAGCGTTTGTTTGTAACGTACCTTGATATCGCGCCACACGAGAAAATAGAGTAACTCACGGTACTCCCACAGCTCGCGGAGGTTCAGCGAGGTCCAGCCACGGGAGGGCTTTAGACGCATCGTGTGAAGTTTGTGTTGAACCTCACCGGCGTGTTCTATACCCTTAGCTTTGCTGCGCGGCAGTACTTGCCTCATGTGTCTATCAGTTACCTTAGTCTAGGGCCGTGTGCTTATTGCTCAGCATACTGGATAGATACACTCTCAGCAGCTTCATGTTATGAGTGAACGCGCAGCCACTGTGCTGGATTCCCAGGGATTTCAACGGTGGAGATGCGTATTGGTTGCACGGTCGAGTGGTCTATTCTCAGATACCTATCCGAGGGTGTATAACTGAAAGAGTATAAGGTTCCCCACGAGTCGCTGTCAAGCAAACGGCTGTGCGGGGTACACCAGCCCTGGGTACTCATTGTATTACGAAGGGTGCCGGCAAGTAGCAGTTCTGCACTTGAGGCACTGGCAATTGATGCGCTCTCAGTTGCCGGATTATCAGGCGAGCGCTCCTTAATGCTGTGCCTGCCAGAGTCTCCTGGCGTATCACAAAGTGGCTGGTTTACTAGGGCGTGGATTGCGGATTCATGAAGACCTTGATGGCCCTGCCGCTCCACCCAGGTAGGTGCGCTCCACCTGCTCGTTGTGCAGCAGCGACTCGCCCGTGCCTTCCAGGGCTACCCGGCCGCGGTCCAGCACGTAGCCGTAGTGGGCGATTTGCAGCGCCTTGTGGGAGTTCTGCTCCACCAGCAGGATCGTGCTGCCGTCGCGGTTCAACTCCGCGATGATGTTGAATATCTCGCGTACCAGCAGAGGCGCGAGGCCCATCGAAGGCTCGTCCATGAGCATCAGGCGCGGCTTGAGCAGGAGGGCGCGGGCAATGGCAAGCATCTGCTGCTCGCCACCCGACAGGTTGCCCGCCATGCCGTCGCGCCGCGAGCCGAGCACCGGGAATCGCTCGTACATGCGCTCGATAGCCGCCTGGTCTACGGGCCTACGGCCCCCCGCCGAAGCCCCAATCTCCAAGTTCTCCTTCACCGTCATGCGTGCCAGTATGGCCCTTCCCTCCGGCACCTGCACGATACCCGCCTCCACGATCCTGTGGGAGGGCCAGCGGCTTATCTCGGTTCCCTCGAACTTGATGCTGCCCCTGCTTGGCCGCAACAGCCCCGATATAGCCGCCAGCGTGGTGGACTTGCCCGCGCCGTTCGCCCCCACGAGCGCCACTATTTGCCCCTGCTCCACCCGCAAGGTCACTCCCTTTACCGCCTCAATTTGCCCGTAGCTCACGGCGAGATCAGTCACTTGCAACATTGTTGGTCCTTGTTGGATAGGTGATGGGTAACGCGTAACACGTAACGCGTAACTCGTAAGCAATCGAAAGGTGCCCTGGGAATTACGAGTTACGTGTTACGCGTTACGTGTTACGTTTCAGCCCCCAAATACGCCTCAATCACCTGCGGGTTACTCGCTATCTCTTCCGGGGTGCCTTCGGCTATCAGGTTGCCGAAATTGAGCACGCCTATGCGGTCGCAGAGGCTCATTACCAGCGCCATGTCGTGCTCGATAACGAGGAGGGTAAGTCCCTGCCGGGCGAGGTTGCGCAGGCTCGCGCCCAAGGCCTGGCTCTCGGCGGCGTTCATGCCGGCAGCGGGTTCGTCCAGCAACAGCAGCTTGGGGTCGGAGGCGAGGGCGCGGACGAGTTCCAGGCGGCGCTGGTTGCCGTACGCGAGGGCGGAGGCAGGCTCTTCCGCCACACCGGCCAGATCGACGCTCTCTAAGAGGGCGAGGGCCTTCTGCCGGGCCGTCTCCTCCTCCCGCCGGACGCGGGGCGAGAAGACCAACCGCTCGGCCAGGGTGCCTTGCATGCGCGAATGCTGGCCCACGATCACGTTTTGCAACACGTTCATCGCGGCGAAGAGGCGGATGTTCTGGTAGGTGCGGGCCACCCCCAGGCGGGCTATGCGGTAGGCAGGCGACCTCTCGATGTGATGCCCCTGGAAGGTCACAGTCCCGCTCGTGGGAGTGAGCAGACCGCTCAGGATGTTGAGCACCGTGGTCTTGCCCGCGCCGTTCGGCCCTATCAGCCCGTATATCTCGCCGGGGTAGATGTCGAAAGAGACGTTGTTTACCGCCACCAGGCCCCCGAACGAGCGGGTCAGGTTGCGCACGCTCAGGATAGGCTCCCTGGCTGCTGGCTCCGAGGCCTGGGAGGTCATGGCGAGGCCTCCTTCTCCAGCGTCCTGGGTGCCGGGCGGCGCAACTTCAGGCCGAGGGAGAATGTCAGCAGCCCCTTTGGCAGAAACAGGATGACCAGCAGCAAAATAAGGCCGCTGAAGATTTCCGGGTGGTCTTTGATGTTCAGCCCGGCCACCACCGGGACGCTGCGGGTGATTTCGGGCAGCAGGGTAATGAGCGCCGCGCCCAGTATAGCCCCACGCCAGGCGAAGGTGCCGCCCACGACGGCGAACACCAGGATGTCCACGGCCCGCTGGAAGCCGAAGTCGCCGGGGCTGAGAAAGGAGCGCAGGTGAGCGTACAGGGCACCGCCAATCCCGGCCACTACCGCGCCCGTGACGTAAGCCATGACTTTGTAGAAGGTGACGTTGATACCCATCGTGCGGGCGGCGTTTTCATCTTCGCGTATGGCGTCCATAGCTAGGCCCATGCGCGAGCCTTTGAGGCGGGCGAAGAAGTAGGCCAGCACCAGCAAGGTGCCGAATATCTCCACTCCAGTCACCACGCCGGAGCGATTACCCGCGTTGAGCCGGAAGCCTTCCGGTCCGCCCAACGCGGGGGTGTTGACTATGATAATGCGGATGACCTCACCGAAGCCGAGCGTGGCGATTGCCAGGAACACGCCGCGCAACCGCAATATGGGCATGCCCAGGACCAGCGCCACCAACCCGGCCACAGCCGCAGCCGCGACCACGGCCAGCCACAACGGCCACCCCGCTTGCTGGGTCAGCAGGGCTGCCGTGTAAGCCCCAATAGCCATCGAGGCCGCGTTGCTGAGCGAGAGCATGGCACAGGACAGGGTGATGTAGATGCTCAACGCCATGATCGCGTTGATGCCGACGAGGTTTATGAGGAAGCTGTTGTTGTTGTAAAACTCAAGCATGGGTTAGTCTGAAACGTGGATCTGAAACGTGAAACGTGATGCGGCTTGTGTTATTTGGTACGTGAATGCTACCCAACTTCTCATGCAGAACCCTGCTCCCCCTGTCATCCTGAGTGTAGCGAAGGATCAGTAGCCCGTTCTTGACTCTTCATGTTGAGGCACATGGTTCATATTACCGATATTATCCTGAACGTTGAGGACTCTAGCCTACCCACCTGATCCTTCGCTACGCTCAGGATGACAGGGTGGGACTTTGGTCCCACAAGGCCGACAAGGTGGTTTGTTCGGGACACTGTCTCGCTCGCCGCATCACGTTTCGCGTTTCACGTTTCAGAACTACGTTTCACTTGCCCGCCTCTACGCCGCTCTGCCTTGTCTGGCACCGAAGATGCCCTGGGGACGGAGCAGCAGCACCAGGAAGAGGGCGACGAACACCAGGGCGTCTTTTAGCTGGGAGCCGCCGAATACGACGCTCAGGACCTCGACCATGCCGATGAGGAAGCCCGCTATTACAGCGCCCGGAATGCTGCCCATGCCGCCGAGTATGATGATTGACAGGCCCTTTAGCTCGACCTGGTTGCCCATGCCCGGCTCTATGCTGTTGAGGCTCATGCCGTACAGGATGCCCGCCGCCCCGCCCAATGCCGAGGCGATGAAAAAGGTCTGCATGATCACCTTGTCGATGTTCACGCCGAGCAGGGCCGCCGCTCGTGGGTTCTCGGCTACGGCGCGCATGGCACGTCCCAACGAGGTGCTGCGTACCAGATAGGTCAACCCGAACATCATCGCCAGGCTCACGGCCAGGATAATCACGTCAAGCAGCCGGATGCGCATGCTGCCGATGTCGAAGAAGACCGGCGGGAAGGTGCCGTAGGGGAACTGCTTGCGCTCGGCGTTGAACAGCAGGCGCGACAGGCCCACAAAGATGAGGGCCATACCAATGGAGCTAATCATCGCGGAAAGCTGGGGCGCTCCCCGCAACCTGAGCCGCAGGAACGCCACCCTGTCGAGCAGCACGCCGAGCAAGCCAGAAAAGAGCACCGACATGCCGAAGGCCAGCCACAGGTTCCAGCCCTGGTCCACCGTGAGCCACCACGCCAAGGTAGCCCCCAGCATGAAGATAGCGGCGTGCGCCAGGTTCAGTATGTCGAGCACACCGAAGATGAGCGTATACCCGAGCGCGAAGAGCGCGTAGATACTGCCTGAGAAGATACCGTTCAGTAGCTGTTGCGGAAGCTGCGAGAGGTTCATGGCTTGGCCAGACGATTGAGAAGTTATGAGTTTTGAGTTCTGAGTTTTGAGTTGAGGGATAGTAGCCAACCATCATCCTCTTGGCGTGCTTGGCGTCTTGGCGGTTCCGTCTCTTATCCGCCAACTCAAAACTCACAACTCAAAACTCACAACTCACAACTCTTAACTGGTCTATCGTCTACTTCAATATCTCGAACACGCCGTTCCTGACGATTTGCACCACGGGTGGGTGATTGGCGTCACGCTTGTCGGTAAAGCCGAAGGGGCCTAGCACAGTACCGAAGTTCTCTATGTTGTTGAGTTGGGCGCGTATGGCGTCGCGCGCATCGGCAAGCTCTACCCCCTCAAGGTCGGCTCGAGAGGCGGCGAAATGGAGGATGTAGACACCGGCGTAGGCCTGGGCCGCGAACTGGTCCGGGTCTCTGCCGTGCTTGGCGTTGAAGTTCTTTATGAACTGCTGGCTAAGCTCGTCGGTGGCGTTGAGGTTCCAGGCCGCGCCCACTACCAGGCCCTCTGCGGTGTCGCCAGCCGCCTTCACGACCGCCGGAGAGTTGAACCCGTTGCCGCCAATGATGTGGACCTTCGGGTCGATACCCACGTCACGCCGAGCCTGCTGCAAAATCGTCTGGGCGGGGTTGGCGAGGGCGGATACCACTATGGCGTCGGGGTTTTCGCCCTTGATCTGGGTAAGCTGGGTGCGGTAATCGGTGTCGGCGGTGGCGAAGGTCTGCTCGCTGAGTATCTGGATGTTGTTCTTCTGCAACTCGGCGCGGAAAACGTCGGCGCCCGACTTGCTGAAGGCGTCGTCGCTGGCGTAAAGGAGCGATACCTTGGTGAGGTTCAGCTTCTCCTTCGCCTGCCTGATTGTCTCCGGTATCACCTGGAACTCGGCCAACGAGTTGCGGAAGATGTAGTCGCCTATATCGGTGATGCCGCCCGCCGTGTTGGAGACACCAAGCACCGGCACGCCCGCCTCCTGCGCGACGGGGTCGGAAGACCTGGCCTCGTTGCTCAGGGTCGGGCCGATTATCGCGTGGACCTGGTCGCTGTTGATGAACTTCTGGAAGACAGTGATGGCCTGGTCGGGCTTGCCCGCCGTGTCCTCGAAGATGGCCTCTATGCGCGGGCCGTCATCTCCCGCGTTGATCTCCTCAACAGCCATCTCGGCGGCCGCGCGCTGTGAATTACCGTAGACCGCGTTATCGCCGCTGGTAATAAAGGCGAAGCCGATCTTGATCGTGATCCTGTCTCCACCGGCGTCACCTGCCGGGGTGGTGGCCGTTGCTTCGGTGCCTGTGTCTCCAGCCGGGGTGGTGGCCGTAGCCTCCGTGCCCGTATCGCCCGCCGGAGTAGTAGCTGTTGCTTCGGTGCCTGTCGTGGGAGCTACTTGCTCGCCTGTAGTGGCAGTGGCGGCGGGTGCGGGTGTTTCGCCACCGCATGCGCTCAGGAGCAGGCTTATGACAAGCAATAGTGAGAGCGCAAAAGAGCCTCTGTGGATGCGCTTCGAGAACATAGTCGGTCCCTCCTTTGTACTTGAAGCTGGATATGCAACCGGCAGGCGTCCGGGTATGCCCATGCGCCCGACCATACCGGGTGCTCTATTGTAGCACCAGTGCGCGCCGATGGCAATTGCGGGTGGACGATGGACGATGGGCGCGAGAGGACGCCCGTCGACTAAAGTCGAGGGCTACATTCTGCAAAGTCCCCGTGCGGGGACTGGCGAGTTTTGGACAGCTTCAGGGGATGCTTGAGGAGGGATTCATCCGGGCGATTTCACGGTTGGTGGCCGCCGTATAAGCCGCGCATCTACGCACCATTTTCCGTCTCGGTTGATGCCTCGGCGGGGGCGGCGGCCTCGCTCGTGGCTTCTTCGTCTGCTGTTGCTGCGCCGTTGGTGGCGGCTTCATTAGCGGAGCGCAGGGCTTCCAGTTCGGCTTCGAGTTTCTTGTTGCGGCTGCGTAGCTGCCTGATCTCGGTTATGAGGGGCGGCAGGTCTTCCGTGATTAGCTGGCTGACCGTCTGGAGCACGGTGCGCAGGTTCTTGAGTTCCGGCGGCGTCTCTTTGCGCAGGTAGGGAGAGCTCATCACCTGGCTGCAACGCGCTTCTAACTTGTTCAAGTTACTGGTTTCGGACATGGTTCGTCTCGCTTTCTCAGAATGGGCTTCGATGCCGGGAGATTAGATCGCCAACCTCCCGGCACCCCTTGCAGCAGAGCAATTAGTAGCGTCCGCGTCCGCCCCCACCGCCGTCATCGCCTCCGCGACCACCACCGCCACGGCCTCCGCCGCCTCCGCCGTAGCCTCCACCGCCGCGGCCGCCCCCGCCTCCACCACCGCCGTAGGAGCGGCCGCCTCCACCTCCGCGGTCCTCGCGGGGCTTGGCCTCGTTGACGACCATGGCGCGGCCGTTCATATCCTGCCCGTCGAACTTGGTAATAGCGGCCTGCGCTGCCTCGTCGCTGACCATCTCCACGAAGCCAAAGCCCTTCGACTGGCCCGTGTAGCGGTCGGTGACGACTGCTACGTCCGAGAGCTCCCCAAACTCGGAGAACATCTCCCGCAGTTGGTCCTCTGTCACTGAGTACGGCAAATTGCCCACGTAAAGCTTCTTAGCCATGTTAGCCTCCTACTTTCATCGAACTGCACTCAAGATAGGGCATGTTATCGCGAGAGAAGGGACAAGCCGCTGCTTCCCAGGCGGTGGTCCAGGAGGGCGCTTTTGAAGCTCGAGCGTAAGGCAATCTCACAACCTATCACATGTACTATAGCATACCGATTCCAGGCCCATTGTCCCGATAGACTTTGGCTCCCCAATGAGGGGTGGCATAGCGCCATAAAGAGGGAGAGCGGGACCAACTCCCACTCTGTCATCCTGAACGCAGTGAAGGATCAGTGGCCCGTTCTAGAGCCTTCCTTGTGGAGCACAGAGTTCCTACCTTGTCATTTCGAACGTAGTGAGAAATCTCGTCCCTCAGCACCCATGTCTCACCTTCCCCACGGCCAAAGAGTCCTAGGAGAACAGGGTAGCAGTGGGGTGAAGGACGAGATTTCTCACTTCGTTCGAAATGACAAGGGGCACCTCATGCGCTGTCAAAGCGGCTATCAAGAACGGGCTACTGATCCTTCGCTACGCTCAGTATGACAGGGTGGGGCTTGGGTCCCGTGGTACGCGCATCACCGATGCTGATCCTGCAATGCCTCTATATGGGTGTTCTTGCCGCATGGTTCGAGGGCGCGGTATAATGACCGGGCGGCCTGCGAAGACGCCCTATCGTAGCGCCCGCACTTAGACAGGAGCAACTGATTGGCAACTACTACTGAGAACCCCGCTACACCCCTGGTAAACGCTAATGCCGCGACCGCAGTGGCCGCTCGGAGCCGGGTCGCGGGGCTGGTGCTGATGTTCGTGGTGTTCATCGGCGGCGCGTCGGTCATGACGGTGGAGATGTCGGCCTCGCGCCTGCTCGCACCCTACTTCGGCACTTCCCTGTTCATCTGGGCGAACCTCATCGGGCTGGTGATGGTCTACCTCGCGCTCGGCTACTGGCTGGGTGGCAAGCTGGCCGACCGCTATCCTCGCGCCTCGCTGCTGTACACCATCACGGCAGTGGCCGGGCTGGCCGTGGCCTTTATCCCGATGCTTTCCAGGCCCATACTTAGCTGGTCGCTCACCGGGTTCAGCCAGGTGTCGGTGGGCATTTTCTATAGCTCGCTCGTGGGCGTGATACTGCTCTTCTCGGTGCCGCTGCTGCTGCTCGGTTTCGTGTCCCCGTTCGCGATACGCCTCCGGTCCGTGAGCGCAGCCTCGGCGGGGGGCACAGCGGGGCAGGTGTCGGCCCTCTCGACGCTGGGCAGCATCCTGGGCACCCTCTTTCCTACCTTCTTCTTGATACCCTACATTGGCACGGCCGCGACCCTCTATTTGGCTTCCGTGGTGCTGCTGGTCTTCTCGATAATTGGCCTTCTCAGCACCTCCAATACGCGCCAGGCCATGCTGTCCGCAGTGATGTTGCTGGTGGTGCTTGGGCTGGCGGCCTTTGCGCCCCGTGGCCTGGTGAAGCCGCCGGAGCGAGGCGAGCTAATCTACGAGAAGGAGTCGGCGTACAATTACATCCAGGTAGTGAGGGAGGGCAAGCGCCTCGGCCTCATGTTGAACGAAGGCCGCGCCATCCACTCGATCTACAACCCCGACGAACTGCTGACCGGCGGCCCCTGGGACTACTGGGCTATCGCGCCTTACTTTTCGCAGGGCTTCCAGCCTGACGATTACAAAAGTATGGCGATGATAGGTTCGGCAGCCGGTACCGCTTCGCACATCATCACGGAGGCTTATGGGCCAATCCCAATGGATGGTGTCGAAATCGACCCTGAGATTGTGGAGGTGGGCCGCCGCTACTTCGCCCTCGACACGCTGCCGAACGTCACCACCCACGTCGAGGACGGGCGCACATACTTGCAGACCGGCGGGCGCGGCAAGCAGTGGACCGTCATAGGCATAGACGCGTACCGCCAGCCCTACATCCCCTTTCACCTGACTACGGTTGAGTTCTTCCAGGAAGTGAAGGACCATCTCACCCCCGATGGGGCCGTGATGATCAACGCGGGCCGCACCCTTCACGACACCCGCCTGGTGGATGCCCTCGCAAACACGATGTTGCAGGTGTACCCCAACGTGTACGTCATAGACGTGCCCACGATGGCTAACAGCATGATAATTGGCACGGCCAGCCCCTCGCGCTTTGAGAACTTCGCGGAGAACGCCAGCCGTGTAGACCAGCCCGTGCTCAAGCAGATATTCGACGTGAGCCAGCAAAAAGGCAACATGCGCGAAGTCGAGCCAGATGCCGCCAGGCTCGTCTTCACCGACGACAAGGCCCCCATCGAAGAGGTAATCAACCAGATCATCCTCGGCTATGTAGAGGAAGCAGGACGGTAGCCGATGCACGATAGGACTCTTTCCAGGCTCTATCGTCCTTCGTCTATCGCGCTTGGTCCAGCGTCCACCGCCTATCGTCCACCAAGGAGTGCTATGAACCTGATGCTTCGGCGGTCCACGCGGACCCCATCTTCGGAAGAGATACTCATTTTCGACTCGGACAACCGGGACGCCAACGGCGCGGCTGTGAACATCGGCAAGATAGACGTGCATTACCTGGAAGACCAGGTGGTGGGCACGTTGCTGCTGTGGAACGAGTTCATCACGGGCTTCGACCAAGCGCACGGGCCGGAGGACGACGAGTCGCTGGACGTTGTGATCCACCAGATTATGACGGAGATTACCGATACGTTGGGCGTTCCAAGCGAGTTCGGCATCGAGGTGTACTACCCGAGCGTGCAGAACTACCAGTTCGTGAGCAGCTACGCCGACGATGACGAAGAAGACGACACCGAGGGCGAAGGTGCCGCCGGTGGGGCCTACGCCACTGGTACGGCGGGCGGACTGGACACGGAATACCTTCCCTACGAGGACGAGGAACCAGATGCGAACCCAGACGATTTCGCCAGGCGGCTCAGCGAACGGTCCTAGTCCAGCGCGTCCGGCGGGGCTGCCAGTCCGCGAGGGCATATACAGCGTCCTCGCCCTGCGGCCCTACCGGGAGTTGTTGCACGGCATCTCCACGCGCTTTGCCCCCGACGGCACCGACTGGAACCTGAGCGCCCGGCGGGGCACCCCGGCCAACCCGCCGGATCCACAGGTGGCCCTCGCCAACCGGGCGCGCCTTGCCGAGAGGCTGGGCATCTCGCTCGATAGGATGATTGGCTGCCAGCAGGTGCACGGCAACGAGGTGGCGCTGGTGGCCGACGGCGATGCGGGCAGGGGCATGCTCCCGGACCAACCCGGCATCCAGGACTGCGATGCCCTGATAACAAACACCCGCGCCCTCTACCTTATGGCGCTATCCGCCGACTGCCCTCCAGTCTTCTTCTACGACCCGGTACGCCGTGCCATCGGATTGGCGCACTCCGGCTGGAAGGGCACTGTAAGCCGCATCTCCGCGAAGGTAGTCGAGGCAATGGGCCGGCATTTCGGTTCCCACCCCGAAGACATAGTGGCGGTCGTTGGACCTGGCATCGGGCCGTGCTGCTACAAGGTCGGCCCGCAAGTGGTGGAGGCGGTGGAAGCGGCCTACTCGCGGCCGTGGTCTGTGCGGTTGCCGTTGCTTGAGCTATACGAAGGCGAAGTCTACTTCAACCTCTGGGAAGGCATACGCCGCGCGCTGGTCGAGGCCGGGGTGCCCGCACGCAACGTCGCCATAGACGGGCTTTGCACGATGCACAACACGAGCGTGTTCTATTCGCATAGGGGTGAAGCGGGGAAATGCGGGCTATTCGGCGCGGTGCTCGGCTTGCGTGACGAGTGACGAGCGATGAGCAACGAGTGATGCGTAGTGAGTAGCGAAGTCTCGGACAATGTGGCCCGCGTGCGGGAGCGCATCGCACGGGCGGCGGAGAGGGCGGGGCGGTCCGAGGAAGATGTGACCCTCGTGGTGGTGACCAAGACGCAGCCTGTGGACCGGATTCTGCAAGCTGTTGAGGCAGGCGTAACGGTATTCGGTGAGAACCGGGTGCAGGAAGCCCTAGCCAGGTTCGCGGGGCGCGGTACAGGCGCGCAGGACGGCGGGCTGGTGCCCCGGCAAAATATTTCTCTCCACATGATCGGGACCTTGCAGCGCAACAAGGCCCGGCACGCAGCGCGACACTTCGACTGCATTCAGTCGGTGGATAATCTTCAACTCGCGCACGACCTCGACGTTGCGGCTGGGCGAGAGAGAGGCGGAGAGCCGCTGCCGGTACTGCTGGAGGTCAACGTCACAGGGGAAGCGAGCAAGTCAGGTATAAGCACGGATGAGTTGCCCCGGCTCGCAGGTGAGATGGAGAGTTTCGGGAACCTGCGCTGCACGGGGCTGATGACGATTGCCAGGTTCGGCGCGGGGGAGACAGAGTTGCGCGAGACGTTCGCCCGGCTTCGCCTGCTGCTGGAGCGCATGAAGCGAGAGTATCCAGGAGACTGGCGGCACCTGAGCATGGGCATGAGCGACGACTTTGAGTACGCGATTGAAGAAGGCGCTACCCTGGTGAGAGTGGGACGCGCGATTTTCGGTGAGAGAACGCGGTCGGGGTGATGTACTGTTTGTTTCCGAGCTTGCTGACAGAAGCCGATAACTTTCTCGACAGGCTGAGCCTGGCTGCGCGGCGGCAGGGCTACAGCCTCTTCCTCGTGGGCGGCAGCGTGCGCGACGCGCTCATGTCCCGCCCCACCCACGACCTCGACCTTACCACCGACGCGCCCGTTGAAGCCATCAAAGCCCTGCTTGAAGAATCGGGGGCCGGTGTGGTGTATGGCATAGGTGAGAAGTTCGGTACGATAGCCGCGCAGGTGGGCGATGCGACCGTCGAGGTCACCACCTTCCGCAATCGCGAGGAAGCCTCTCCCGGCGACCCTCTCTCCGCCCTCCGCACCGACCTGGCCCACCGCGACTTCACCATGAACGCTATGGCGCGCGACCTGGTGACCGGAGAGCTGCACGACCCGTACGATGGTCACATTGACATAAAGCAACACCTCGTTAGGGCTGTGGGCGACCCGGAGGAACGGTTCGTTGAGGATCCGCTGCGCCTTCTGAGGGCCGTACGCTTCGCCGCTACCTTCAACTTCTTCATCGAGCGCGAGACCGCCGAGGCCATTCGCAAGCTGGCTCCTCTGCTTGAAGGTGTGTCCCGCGAGAGGGTGGGGGACGAGATGGACCGGCTGCTGCTCGCGGACCCACCGAGCGAGGGCATCGGGCTGTTGGACAACCTGGGGCTGCTGGAGTACACGGTGCCGGAACTGCTGGAGATGCACGAGATGGAGCGGGGGCCGCTGCACTACAAGGAGGTCTACCCCCACACCCTCAAGGTAGTGGACCGCACCGCGCCCGACCTGGTGCTGCGCTGGGCGGCCCTGCTGCACGACATCGCCAAGCCGCAGACGTACGGCATCACGGACGGCGAGGTGCATTTTTTCGGGCACGAGAAACTGGGCGCTCAGATGGCACGCCGCATCCTCACCCGCCTGCGCCGCCCGCACGAGGTCGTGGAGCAGGTGGAGCAACTCGTGGCCGAGCACCTGCGCATCGGCCTGTACGACGAAGGCTGGTCCGATGGTGCCGTGCGCCGCTTCCTGCGCGAGACCGCACCCATCAACGAGCGTCTGTTCGCCCTCTCCCGCGCCGACATCACCTCGCAACGTCCCTTCCGAGTGGCCGCCGCCCTGAGCCGCATCGACGCCCTGTACGAGCGGTGCGAGCAAATCAAGGCGCAGGAGGAAGTCGAGAAGATTACCAGCCCGCTCGACGGCAACGAGATTATGCAGCTATTCGGCGGCAAGCCGGGCCGCTGGATAGGCGAGGTGAAGGACTACCTGCTGGGCCTGGTGCTGGACGGAGTATTGGCGCAGGACGACAAGGAAGGGGCGGAGCGGCTGGCTCGGCAGTACGTTGCGGAGCACCAGGATGGTGCCCCACAATCAGAGCATCAGCAGTAATAGCCGGGCAAATAGCTTACAATGGTACTTACGGAATTGGCTCTTCACATGTATAGTTTCTTACGTTAGACCGAACTTGATACTGTGACCCTCCCGTAACCATTTATGAAGGCAAGCTATGATTACTAACATCCCTAGTCCCTCCGAACGAGGAGAGCAAAAGAAAGTATTCGAGCCTTGGCTGCCGTCGGCGGCTACAACCCCTGAGGAGCAGGTAGCTACCGATCCTGTGGAGACGGGCCACCGCAGCTCCCGACCGAGGCCGGGTTTCATCCTCGGACCTGTGGCGTTTGTGACGTCGCTAGTCGGCACTCTACTTCTGGGTTCGCCTGAGAACGGCAAACTGGGACAGTTACTACTGGTCGTAGCCGCTATCATCTCGTTAGTAGCGTGGGGCGGACAGCGTTGGGTCCCTGCCTTTGGACCAATGAGGACGAAACGTTCCCTCCTCGTCTGGGATACGCAACGGGCGCTCCGCTTTGGGAACATTGGGGTTGCGGCAATGCTCGTCCTGGTCGCAAACATGTTGTTCCCGGAGCAGCCCCAGGAAGCATTCGGGCTTATAGGCTGGCTCTGGCTCGCCAGTATGGCTCTACTAATCTTCGCCACAGCGGGCTGGCCGCGAGAAACAACATCTTCCGAAGAAGGGGAGAGAGAAGACAAAGCAGGACAGGGCGCCCAGACCAGTGTGACTACGACTCTACCCGTGCGCGCCTCCAGGAAGCCCGTTACACTTGTGGGTAGCACGCCACAGCGCTGGGCGATATGGGAGGTGGCGCTCTTTGCCGGGATCGTACTGGTAGGCCTGGCGATGCGGGTTTGGGACTTGCAGTCGTGGCCGTTCCACATCCACCCTGACGAGATCATCACGGCGAGGGTGGCAAGAGATGCGTACATGGGCCCCAATCCCGCCTCCATCTTCATTACATTGTGGCCCAATATCGACCTGCCGGCTCTTTGGTTTGTGCTGGTAGCCGCATCACTCAACCTGGGGGATAGCACGCTGGCAGCCGCACGGCTACCTACGGCTCTCATAGGCGCGGCGACGACAATCCCGGTGTACCTGTTCGTGCGAGATTCGTGGGGCAGGGTTGCGGCCATCGTAGCTGGGGCCACATTCGCTTTCGGCGTGGCAAGCGTACACTACAGCCGCGTAACTATCAACAACATGACCTCGGCCTTATTCTGGGCTGCCTGTTTCTACTTCCTGATGCGCGGGTTGCGCCTGAAGCGGCCGCTCGACTGGGTGCTCGCGGGGTTGGCAGGCGGGCTTGGCGAGCATTTCTACTACGGCACCCGGCTCCTGCCCATGCTGCTAGTCGGATTCGGTATTTACCTGTTGGTCTTTCATTGGAAGCGTGCCCGGTACTACCTGGCCCTCTTGCCCCTTACAGCGATAGCCTACCTCGCCGCCATGGGGCCACTGCTGACTTTCTTTTTCCGCCACCCTGAACTTTACCTGGGACGAAAGCCCGGTGCCCGTCCTCTCAACTGGAGCCACATTCCCACCAGTTGGGAAGACTTCCAGCTGATGGTTGATACCCTTTGGGGTATCATGGCAAGCAATCTCCTTGCGATTAGCACCCAGGTCTCGACCGACACCTTCTATTTTGGCCCCATGCTTATGGTGGCTGAGGCTGCCCTGCTTGTTCTCGGCACGGCCCTTCTAGTGTGGCGCTGGCGGCATCCCGCCTCTTTCCTGGTGCTGAGTTCCACGCTGGGCGTGCTCTTCGTCGGCGGCACTCTGGTGCCTTTCCCTCAGAACCTCAACCATTGGACGCCTGCCTTCCCTGGGTTCTACGTTGCGGTTGCGATACCCATTGGCGCCTGGTTTGCCACGTCCGCAGGGATGCCTAAGAAGGTGCGAAATGCCTCGGCGGCTATTGTCGGGGCTGGCGTGGTTGTGCTGGGCCTCATAAATTATGATTATTATTGGCACCGCTACTATGCCGTGCGGCCCGAGGCCGACTTGCTGCCGGCCCAAGCACGCCTCCAGGCGTCGCTTGGCGTCGATTACATGGTGCGCAACGTGGGACGGACCTGGCGGCTAATGGACCAGGAGCTGAGTAGCTACATGGTGAAAGGCCAGGACGCCGCGCAGATTTGGAACCCCATGACTGAGCTGCCGATGGGGAAAGTAGCTGATAAGGGCGTAGCCTTCATCTTCATAAATGATAATTTGCAGTATTACCCGTTGGTGAAAAGCCTCTATCCAGGCGGTACCGAACGTGTGGTGAATAACCGTGATGGAATCTACTTGCTGACAGGCTACTGGCTTACACCCGAGCAGACGAGGGCACTCTACGGGGTGAATGCCACGGTCTTTAATCCCTCAGGTGACAATGCACAGTGGCAAGGGCATGTGCCTGAGATAGGCGCTCTGCCTGCGGACATAAGCTACCCGGCGCGCGTACGTTGGAGCGGCAAGCTCTATCTGCCGGAGACAGCGAGCTATAGCCTACAAGTAGCCGGGGAAGGGGCCAGGCTCTACAGCTTTGATGCACAACCGCCAGGCCCGCCGGAGGAGCTAAGGCTCCTGGAGCAAGGCTGGCATTCCTTCGTCATCGAAGCTACGCTTGTCGGACCGACAGAGGTCGCACTGTGGGTGGCTGCTGAAGGTCAGCAGCCTGTTGAACCCACCCAGATGGACTTGTGGCCCGAGCGTGCGGGCGAAGGTCTCTTGCGCTTGTCCTACGGTCCCGAAGGTGCCACGCCTTATCGCACCGATATGGGTATCGGCTTCACCGCAGTCAACGATCCGAGGACATTCGGCCCCTCACAGTTCTTCGGCCAGGTCCTAACCAACACCTGGGTCGGCCAAATCGAGATACCGAGGCAGACAACATATACTCTTGAAGTAGTCACCGATGGCCGCGCGCGCTTGTGGGTAGACGGGGAAACGGCATTGACCACTTGCAGGAACATACAAAGCCCGGAGCCGGGGGATGAGGCGGTCCAGCTTCTTCTTGGTCCAGGCTGGCACGATATCAGACTCGACTACATAGGCGGGCCGGAAGAGTGGACGCGTCTAGAACTCTATTGGTCTTCCGACGAGATAGAACGTGGTCTCGTGCCCTCCAGCGCGCTCCGTTACTCCACTAACAACGGCCTGGCACCCGAAAATCTGCCCACAGGTCCTCCGGTTATAGAATGTCCTCCAGCCACTACGGGGAGCGCACCTATACCCTGAGCCGGTATCCCGGCAGTATGGGACCACATTATCTTCTCTGACGAGCGGAAGGAAAGAGCAGGAAAGAGTTAGAACCTATCTCATAAATCCTGAGTCTGAGAAGAGCACTCAATCTCCACCCTGTCATTTCGAACGGAGTGAGAAATCTCGTCCTCTACCAGGATGTTACTGCTTTCCTATGGTACAGAGTGACTAAAAGAAAGGTGGTATTTGGGTGCTGAGGGACGAGATTTCTCACTCCGTTCGAAATGACAGGGTGGGGCCTTGCTGCTTGTATTCGGCTCAGGTATTTATGAGATAGCTTCTAGTAATATTTATTATTGCTGAACAGCACGGGTAGCTTGCCCTTAGTCGGAGATGCCCCAGGCGGAGCGCAGGTCCTCCGGTATGTCGTAGTGGAAGGAATGGCCTCCGCTGAACTTGCGCAGGCCGCCGTTGAGCATGAGCCAGGCCGCTCGGTCGAGCACTTTGCGCATGAGCACGAACTCGTCCTCCGCCTCCTCGAACGCGTCCATGACTTTCGGCAGCCACTGGACCTTGCGGTCCCAGCCGGTGCGCGGCACTTCCACTACGTCAGCCACTTCGTCTCCGACCACGAAGCGTATCAAGGCAGGTATCGCGCCGTCCGCCACCTTGCCCGGTACCACGTCCTGGTACATGTGGATCAAGGACTGGGTTAGCTCGACCCCCTCCGGCGAGCGCCCCAGGTGCCTGCGCCGCAATTGCAGGGCAAGCTCGTGCGAGTCGGCCAATGTCTCCGGTATCGCGTCTTCCCTTATCCCTAGCATGATGCCCGTCACGCGCCAGATGTAGTAATAGTCTTCGGCTTCCTCCTCGGTGATGCGGATGCCGAGGCGCTGCAAGCCGTCTACCACCGCGTTGGAGAAGATCATCAGCGCGCCCAGCATATCCTCCTGGCAGATGGGCACGCCCAGTTCCTCTACCGGCCACCTGCCGCGTTGCATGAGGTGCCGGCGTATCGCTACATGTATGAGCCGGACCTTCTGGACCGATGGAATGAAGCGGCCCCTGGGTTGGAAAGCCTGCTCGTCCATCATGTAGAAACAGAACTGCCCGGTCTCAAGCAAACGCCGCTGTGGATAGTCCAGCTTCTTGGTCATCGAGAGCAATTTCGCACCATGCGGCACGGCGTAGCAGCCCACCATCCCACCCAGGCACAATATCGAGGCGACGTGAGCGCCGTCATCCAGGAAGAAGGTATGCGCGCGCTTTATGCGTTCGGCGTCCACCCAGGCGGGCGGATTGTCGGTAATGCGCAGGTATTCCCGCACCACTGCGGGCAAATCTTCCGGTATCGGCTGGTCGTTGTACTCGAAATGCCGCAATACGCGGTTGACCTCGTCCACTGTGCCCGCGGCTACCAACGACTCGATTACGCCGTCAGCGAGTAAGTCTCCTTCCCGCCGAAGCACATCGAGGGCTTCATCGGTGTATTCCATCTGCTACCTCCGAGCGTAAACGCAGGCTACGACGAACGAATCACAATAGCAGGACCTGGCAACAGCAAACCAGTATGAGTAGAGAGTGAAAGTCAAGACTCAGTGCTACATACGTTAGCTTACTTAGAGTCTTATTATAGCACCAGTTCCGCCTGGAGTCTCTAATCTCTATCGTGTTCGTGGGCTTTGCAGATGCCGGAAATCAGGACCAACCCCCGCCCTTGTCATTCTGAGCGTAGCGAAGAATCAGGTGGGAAGCGGGAGTCCTCAACGTCTAGGATGCTGAAGGCAAGAGGAACACCGTAGCGTCATTGGGAACGGTCAAGAGCAGGTGACTGATCCTTCGCTACGCTCAGGATGACAAGGGCGGGGCAGGGTTCCCGCAATCTCACGCAATTCCAGCGGCAACAATTAGGGCAAACCTGCGAGCGCCTCACGAGCAGATCCATGTTCCGGTGATATTTGTAGCACTTGACGGAAGGTGTTGGCCGCGCGTTCCGGCTCGCCAAGCTCATGGTAGGCCCTCCCTAGGTGGTACAGGGTCTCGGCATCGGGAGGGGTGGCCGTCAGGGCTTTTTGCAGCCATATCTTCGCACCCTGCCAGTCGCCCAGGTGTGCCTCTGCAAGCCCCAGCAGCCTGTGGACTTCGGGGTCTTCGGGGCGGTACTTCAGCACGGTGAGCGCGTGCAGGTGGGCACCTTCCCAGTCACCATTTGCCAGGCAACTGCGCGCGCTCGTGAGTTCGGCGTCCAACTGCTCGTCGGTGCGATGGTAGCGTTGCGCCAGTTCGGGGCCGAATGCCCGTACGATTGCCTCCACACCTTCATCCGGGCCGGAGACCACTAGCTCGATGTAGCGGTCGTCGCCGCTTCTACGCTCCGTTGTGAGCTTCATGCCGGCCCCTTCCGGCATGCCGAAGGCTTCTACCGACAGCCCATCCACCGTTACTTCATCGTAGCGCGGCTGTAGCTCCCACCACAGGATGACTTTGAAGCCGCTGTCAGTCCCATATTGCCAGCCCTGCTCGCCATCCACGTCGAGGCGTACGTGCCGCCACTCGGAATTACACTCCTCCGGGGCGCTGAAGCCCTGCACCAGCAGGGGAGCGTACCGCCTGGCGAAGTCCAGCAGGGGGGCGTAGTTCTTATCCTGGTCCCAATAAGGCCGGTGCCGGATTGTCCTCGATACCATGAAGTACCTCTGTAGAAGCCATCTCAGGGATGGCGGTGTGGAATATGAGCACATGGCCCCATATTGTCATTTCGAACGAAGTGAGAAATCTCGTCCCTCAGCACCCAAATACCACCTTTCGTTTGGTCACTCTGTACCATGAGAAAGAAGACACATCTCGGTAGAGGACGAGATTTCTCACTGCGTTCGAAATGACAAAGAAGGAATCATGTGCTGATGTTTGACAATGCTGTTTATGGCATAGCTTCTAGTAATCTGCCTATCCCACGTCCGCAGCTACAACCCAGACCTTCGGCAGCTTAGACAGGTCGTACTCCGCCAGCCTGTCAGGTCCGAGTTCCACCACGCGGTCGAGCACGTCCGTGGCCTCCCGTATCAGGCGGGCCACGTCTACGGCCAGGCACACGTCGTTGAAGCGTTGCAAGTACGCTACGCCTCCCCTGAGGTGGTTCACCGTGCCCCGGTAGTTGCCCAGCCTCAGCTTGTAGAAGCCTACCCCGATCTTGAGGATGCCCTGGTAGAGGCGGCGCAATTCTCGCGGCTCATCTATCCAAAGCACTTCCAGCGTCTCGTGCTGCTCGAAGTATTCGCCCCGGTTGAACTGCTCTACGGCCTGGAACAGCAGGGGAGGGGGAGTCTCATCGCACGACCAGGCAGCAGCCTCCCCTGTGGCCTCTCGACCAGCCTTTCTGCGTGCCTCGGCCCTGGTGCGTATCTTTTCCACATTATCTCCTGCCATGCTATATTCTATACCAGGGCACCTTACCACACTAACCACTTGACACCGGACGCCGGACGTCGGATATCCGATCCACAACCGGGCTTGTTCAATGTTGTACTGGCATACTGCTTGCTTATATAAGCGACGGTGGAGCAGCAAGCACAGGGCGCTAAGAACGAGGGAAAAGGCAAACATAGGTTGGCTGTTCTTCCAACCGGCTACCATCGAGGGCGAGCATAGGTGGCCGTATTATTTGTCGTAAGGTGGAAAAGGATGAACAAAGCGTCTAACATTATGAGGTTCTTCGCCCTGGCTGCGGCGTTCGTAGCTGTAATGGCTTTTACCGGCGCACTTATGGGTGCAATCGGTGGTTTCTTGTTGGTGCTCCTCACTCAGAACTTACTGGGCCTGAACGCGGGCCTTATCACACTGATGCCTGCCACCATGGTCGTGGGAATAGTTGGTTTCGTGGGTCTCGGGTTCTACTTGATGGCCCCTCACGCACCGGAGTTGGTCTTGCAGCCGCAGATCGCAACCAACCTGGCGGCCAATTCCGAAAGCAACTAAAGCAACTGAGTAGAACGGCAATCGAAAAGAGCCACCCCTCGGCGGGCGGCTCTTTTGCTTTCTGCTGCATCATGCGGATTCATTCCTCTTTGTACTTGGCCGCTTGACGCACGTAACGGAGGGCCGACTCTAATATGCCGGCCCGCTCCGTACCAGTCAGGCTCCTGGCGACTCTGCCGGGCATCCCTAGCACCAGGCTTCCGGCCGGTATCTCCACCTCTTCTGTGACAAGCGCCCGCGCGCCTATGATGGTGTCCTCACCGATAACGCACCGGCTCAACAGCACCGCGCCCATGCCGACCAGCACCCTATCACCCACCGTGGCTGCATGTATGATGGCAGCGTGCCCCACCGTTACATCTTCACCAATGACGGTTGGGCAGTTGTCCTCGCCGTGGATGATCGTGCCGTCCTGGATGTTGGTGCGCGCGCCAATGATTATGGGCGACACGTCGCCGCGCAACACCGCACCGAACCAGATACTTACACCGTCGTGCAGGGTAACGTCACCTATGATAGCGGCGTTTGGGGCTACGTAGCAGCCCTCACCGATCGCCGGATAGCGGCCCTGGTACGGGTAAATGGGCATCATGGCACCTCACATTCAGTCTAGTGTCACATGCTTATCTTAGCGCCGCGTAACGAGGGCCTGGGCCTGCTTGCTCCAAAGCCTAAGCCGCCCCGTCCACGCTCATAGCCACGCCCTCATGCCAGGCCGCCTCGAAAGCCCCTTCCCGCAACTGGTCACCACTTGAGCGCGCTTTCGGGATGCTATCAATGAGGCGTGTCTTGCTGCTCTACCGCCTTCATAGCTTGCTTGAGGAAGTAACCTGCCGCCCCGGCAAGCTCCCAGTTTGTCGCGTCGGATGGGGTCGCCATGATACCCCGGTGGCTCACGGCCTGGTGCAGTCCACCAAGCGGCCAGGCCAGTTGAGCCGCTTCCAGCAGGCGCTCCGGGCTTTCATAGCGGGTCCAGGCTGACAGGTATGCGTCCCTCACAGCCGTTTTCTCAGCCTCCCCGAACGCCATGTAGGGGTTGGCGGTGGCCGTAATCAGGTCTAGGAAAGGGTGTGCTATGGAGCCGTCGGTCCAGTCGAAGATGAGTATGTTGCCGTCGCGCTCCAGCATGTTGCCCCCGTGGAAGTCGCCGTGGAGCAGGGTCTGCGGCACGGCGTAAGAAGCCAGGCGCTCGCACATCTCCTCGAACCTCGGCCCCAGCCGGTGCGCTCGCTCTATCTCCTCGGGCAGCAAGCCTTCAAGCACGACCGGGTCGTACAGCAGGGTCTTTATCTCCTCCGCTAGGCGCTCCAGGCGACGGTCGGGGCAGCCAGCCGCCCGCAGTTCCTCCACCCGTGACACGCTGTCGATCTGCATGCGGGCCAGGATGCGCAATCCTTCACTCAACTGCTCCACGCTGATGTGCTCAAGCACCACCCCTTTGAAGTCGGGCATGAGCATCCAGCTTTCGGCGGGGTGCATCCTGGTGGCGAGTGGCGCGGGCACATATTGAGGGTAGCGGGCGGAAAGGGCGGCGGTGATGCCAGGCTCCTGGGCAAAGACCGGGGGCACGGCCTTGAAGTAGTAGTCGCCCTGGTCGGTGGGCAGCATAAGAGCCGAGGTAATGCTCCAGTGCTTGATCTGCTCAGGCAGGCCGGTGATTTGTATGCCGTGGGCCTCCAACTGCGATCTCATCCAATCGGTGGCCTGCTCGTACCAGCCCGGCTCATTCCAGGTACCCCTCTGTGGCGGCTCCACGCGTCCCTCTCGCTCTTCCAGCCACGACTCGATAACAGCACGCTGTCCGGCAACGCTCAGGTCAAGGTTGGCTATCTCGGTCCTGCCCACCCATTGGAAGTCTGCGGGGGGCGTCCAATCCGGCTGCCGGTTCTGGAGGACGTAAGTGGCGTCGGCGCGCCTTTCTTCCTTGAGCCTGTTATCCACGTGCGCCATGTACAGAGTGATGCACTCCAAACCGAGGTGCTCGCGGACCCAGGCGTTGTTCTGACCCACCCTGGCCGTGTACTTTACCTCCGGCTCGAAAGAGGGAAGCCGCAAGCCGCCATCCGTGCGCCGCAATAGAACGCGCGGCTCTGTAGGGTGTGGAATTATAAGGTGAAACGTGTAGACAGGTTCGACTCGGGCCGCGGACGCCTCGCTCAAAATCGTGCTCCGTATGTGGAATGTAGCCAAGTATATCAGACGCTGCATGTCGCGCTGTAGGTGTTGCGCGCGGGTTCGGCATATAAGTTGCTTCCTGGTGAGGTTGTCGCATTACCAAACTTCCACCAGGAGACACCACATGATCCCTATAATTCCGCGCCCGATGCACGCCGTACTCGACTACCTCTGGGGCGCTGCCATCACGTTCGCGCCGGAGGCACTCGGCTTCCAGGATGACAAGGCGGCCAACACCTACTGCAAGGCCCGGGGTGGCAGCATGGTGCTCACGAGCCTCATGACCCGCTACGAACTTGGCCTGATAAAGCTCATCCCCTATAACGTGCACCTGCTCCTCGATCTAGTGAGCGCGCTCACCCTCGGCCTTATGGGGCCGAAGCTGTTCGGCTTCGAGAAGAACAAGAAGGCCACACAAGCAGTGTTGATCTTCACCGCCATAGAGCTGGGCACCGTGCTGATGAGCAAGCGGGACTAGGGCGTGATGAGTTATGAGTTATGAGTTATGAGTTATGAGTTATGAGTTATGAGTTATGAGTTATGAGTTATGAGTTATGAGTTATGAGTTATGAGTTTGAGGCCCGTGCAACTCCCTGATGTAGCGCAGCTATTCCCTAGCCTACCCGGCCGCAAGAGTGTGGGTGAGTACAACCTGCGCCACTTTCGGACCAAGCACCTGGTGTCGGACCTGAAGGGCACGGTGGAGAGGCGGGGTGTGCAACCGGGGCAGCTCGCGCCAGACTTCAGCCTTACCTCTACAACCGGCGAGCGTGTTAGGCTGAGCGACTTTCGCGGGCGACCCGTGCTGCTACGGTTCGGCTCGGCCACCTGACCGATCACCTGGGGCTCGGTCGAGCCACTCAGGGGGTTGTACGTCCGTTGGGGCGGCAGGGTGCAGTTCATAGACGTGATAATACGCCAGGCGCATCCCGGCCCTGGGGCGCTCCCGTACGCGACATCGGATGAAAAGCTGGAGGACGCGCGCTTTTACAAGCGGCACCTCGACATTCCCTGGATGGTGCTGGCGGACGACCTTGAAGGCACGGCGCACCAGGTCTACGGCGGGCTATCCGACCCTGCCTACCTGATCGGCTCGGACGGCAGGGTGTCGCATTACAACGTCTGGACCAACGCGCCTACGCTGGACGCGGCCCTGGGAGAGTTGGAGCGCAACGGCTGGACCGGCACGGCCAAGGGCGCGACCAGCATGCTGCCACAATTGCTAGCCGCGACGACGTTCGGCTGGCCCGCGCTGCGGCGTGGTCTCCCCGACAGCTATATCGACCTCGAGACCGCTTGCCCCGGCCTCGCTACTACGGCCTGGTTGGGGTACAGGCTCAGGGCCTTGCTTGCTCGGCTGGCTTCCAGGTCTCGCCCGCTGCCTTCGCTTTTGCGGCTTGCCCTCACCTTGACTGTGGCAACCCCTGGGCTGGCTGTGGTGCTGGCGCGGCTGACCGGCAAGAAGTAGGGCGGTCAGCTTTCCATGACCCTCTTCCTTGTGGGCGGGCAGACGCGCATGTTACACTCGATCATCATGGTACGAGAGGCGGGAGAGTGCATGCCTAGCGGGCCGGAGAGAGTACAAGAGGCGGCCGACGCGCTCGGCCTGGAAGTGACCGTTCTGAGGCTGCCGGATAGCACGCGCACGGCACCGGAGGCGGCGCGGGCGGTTGGCTGCGAAGTAGGGGCCATTGCCAAGTCGCTGTTGTTCGTGGCAGACGGTGAGCCTGTGCTGGTGATATGCGCGGGCGACAGGCGGGTCGATACGGCGCGGCTCTCGGAGGTGCTGGGTGCCGAACAGGTGGGGATGGCCCCGGCCTCCGAGGTGCGGCGGGTCACGGGCTATGCGATTGGTGGAGTGCCCCCGGTGGGACATGCCATGCGGGTGCGCTCACTCTTCGATAGCGCGCTGCTGCGCTGGCCTCTAATTTACGCGGCGGCAGGCGCACACGACGCCCTCTTTTCCGTGGACCCCCGCCGCCTCCTGGAAGTAAGCGGGGCCGAGCTGGCCGACGTAGGAGAGGCCATTGGCTGAAGGTAGCCGTGCGCTGTCCACGGGCGGTGACCTTACCGGGACCAGGGCCGGGACTTCACTTCCGCACCCCTATGTCGGGTACGCCGCAGACCTATCCCCGGTGCTCCTGGCGATCTATCGCACCCTTCTAGCTCACTATGGGCCGCAGCACTGGTGGCCCACAACCACGGGCAGCCGGTGGGAGGTCATGTTGGGTGCGGTGCTGGTGCAAAGGACCACCTGGCGCAACGCGCACCGCGCCCTGGAGAACCTGCGGTCGGCGCTAGGCCCCTCGGGATTGTCTGACCCGGCTAGGCTGCTATCGGTGCCGGACAGCCGCCTGCTTGAGCTGCTACGCCCGGCCGGACACTTCAACAGAAAGCCCCGAACGTTGAAACTGCTGGCGCGGCTGGTGTTGGAGCACGGCGGAATAGATGCCTTGGTGACTTCCCCCTCATCAACCATCGACTTGAGGGCCCGGCTGCTCGGCACCTGGGGCATCGGGCCGGAGACCGCCGACGCGATACTGCTCTATGCGTTAGGTCGCCCCATGTTTGTCGCAGACGCCTACACCTTGCGCCTCGGTTCGAGGTGGGGAGTGCTAGCTCCTGGTGCCTCCTACGGCGAGGTGCAGAGGACCTTCAGCGAAAATCTGCCCGAAGACCAGGGGCTGCTCAACGAGTACCACGCGCTGATAGTAGAGCATGGTAAGCAGCTTTGTCGCCCGGCCCCTTTGTGCGACCGCTGTCCGCTCAACGCGCCCGTTCCGCTCGATGCTCGCCGGAACGATGGTGCCTGGCGATGCCCGGTTGGGCTTGCTATGGGAGGCGTAGGTACGTTATGAGGGTGGCAGCGGCGGGACTGGGTATCTTGCTGGTCCTGGCCGGCATAGTGTGGTTGTTGCAGGGGCTAAACGTGCTCCCCGGCAGCTTCATGACGGGCCAGCCATTCTGGGCGTTGGTGGGCGTGGTGTGCCTGGTTCTGGGTAGCGGACTGCTCTACTGGGGTCTGCGCGGGGCGGGCCGGAGGGGCGGGGGAGTGAGGAAAAGGGCAGATATGCAGTAGAAGCAGTAGAATAACGGTATGGCAGAAGAAATAGAGACTAAGAGCACTTGTCCGTACTGTGGACAAAGCTACTACGTGGTAAGAGCAGGTCTGAA
>JALZHI010000207.1 GCA_030913985.1 Chloroflexota bacterium
TTTTGTTTTTGTGGGAACTTTTGGGGTGACATAATCGTCTCTATATCAAGCGGCGGGTTAGCAGCATTTGAGCGATACGAGGGCTGCGTCTGGCCGATCTACTATCATATCGTGAGAAGGAGACGTATATAATGAACGTAAGTAGGAACCAGTTGAAGGTGTGGAGCACGCTCGCGGGGGTGGCGCTGTTGCTGGCGGCGTTCCTGGTGGTGTGGCTGATGCCCAGGGAAGCGGGTATTAGCTCTGCCGGGACTAACGGGGGCGGGAACGGTGCGAACGGCGGTAGTGTGGCCTCTACGGGACGTACGGGGGACACCCAGTTGAACAGCGTGAGCGGGCAGGAGGGGCAGGTGGTAGGCACGGGTGTTGGAGTGAGCGACCAGCCGAGGATTTCGGTGCGCGGGAGCGGCGTGGTGTCGGCCAAGCCGGACATGGCGAACTTGCAGGTAGGCGTGTCGATACAGAACCCCTCGCTTGAGACGGCGCAGAGCGAAGCAGCTAGCAAGATGGACGCGCTGATGCAGCAACTGAGGGGCGCGGGCATCGAGGAGAAGGACATCAATACCACTCAGTACAACGTCGAGCCGGTGATGGACTACAGGGAGGGCCAGTCGCCCAGGGTGACGGGCTTCCGCGTGACCAACATTGTCGAGGTGAAGATCCGCGACCTGTCTAAGGCGAGCAAGCTGATTGACGACCTGGTGAAGTCGGGCGCGAACACGATCTACGGCCTGAGCTTCGGCTTTTCGGACCCCTCGGCGGTGATGAAGCAGGCCCGTGAGGCAGCGGTGAAGGACGCGCGCGAGAAGGCGGAGCAACTTGCCGGGCTGAATGGCGTGACGCTCGGCTCGGTGCTGGTGGTGGACGATGGAGGCTCCAACGTGCCTGGCCCGGTGATGGAGGCGCGGGCCTCCAACTCGATGGCCCAGGACGCCGCGCTGCCGCCCATCAACCCCGGCCAGCAGGAGGTCAGGGTGGAGGTTAGCGTGGTGTATGGGATAAAGTAACACGTAACGCGTAACACGTAAGGGTGCAAGAAGCAATAAAGCGGCTCACAGGGTACAAAATCCCTGGAGCCGCTTTACGTGTTACGTGTTACGTGTTACGTGTTACTCGTAGCGCAACGCTTCGGCGGGGTAGACCTGGGAGGCCTGGCGGGCGGGTAGGATGGTGGTGATCAGGGAGGCTATGTAGGATAGGACGATTATGCCTGCTATTTGCAGCCAGGGTACATCGAAGACGATCTGGGGGGTGTCCTTGCGGGTGAATTCCACGAAGTTGTAGGAGAGTATCAGGCCCAGCACCACGCCTATCAGGATGCCTAGCATCGAGATGAACGAGGATTCGAGCAGGAAGGAGGCGGCGACCATGCGGCGCTGGTAGCCTATGGCCCGCAGGACGCCTATCTGCTGACGGCGCTCCACCACCGCGCGGGTGCTGATTACGCCCAGGGCGGCGATGCCCACGAAGAGGCCCAGCGTCATGAAGCCTTGCAGGAGGCCGTTGAGGCCGGTGCTTACCGCCTGGGTTTCTTTGAGGTCGTCGGAGATGACCACCGGCTCCATGCCGTTCTCAAGGAAGGCCGAGCCGAGCGCCCGCCGTAGGGCGCTGGGGTCCTCTCCGGGCTTGACGCGGAAGAAGTAGGTCGTGGTAGGCACGGGTATGGGTGAGGCTTGCCGCAGCATCTCGTTGGAGGCGTACAGGCCGGTGTAGAAGTTGGAGAAGCGGCTCAGGACGCCGATGACCTTCAGCTTGATGGGTGGGGCGTTCGGCGCGTTGGGCAGCCTGGCCTCGATCTCTATCGGCTTGTCCATACTCGCATCGGACAGTCTCACCCCCGTAACGTAGAAGAACGAGCCACCGCTGATGCCGCCCGCCTGGAAGCTCCCGCCAGAGGTCTCCACCATCTCACCGAACACCACGGGCACGGCGTCAATCACGGCCAGGGTGGGGTCGTTGGCTATGGCGTCCCACACGGCCTCGTCGGTGGGGTAGTCCTTGAGGCGCAGTTGGAGGGGGAACTGGTTGGTTTCGAGGTAGGCGTCGTCCGCGAGGCGCACGTTGTAGTAGCTCCAGCCCTCGGCGGCACCGGGATTGGCCTTTAGCTCCTCCTCGGTGGGAGGGGTGGCGGGCGGCTTGCGTCCCGGCTGGCGAAGCTGGAAGGGGAGGGCAGTCTGGCCGCCTATCGCCTCGAATTTGCCGTTGAGGGCGGGGTCGGCGGAGATGATGGCGTTTATGTCTGTGATCGGGTTGGCGTAAGAGACGGTGGCCTCTATCTGGTAGCCGCCGGACACCGCGGGCTTGTTGGGGTCTACTTGCTGGTTCAGGTTGGTGAGCACCGACATCATAATGAGCACGAACAGGATGAGGGCGAACATGGCTATCGTCATGCCCGTGCGGTAGATAGACGCCATGGGGTAGGCTACGGCGGTCTTGAGGACCGGGCGCATGCGACCCACGCGGCCAAGCACGGCGCTCATGATGCCGAGCAGGATGTCGGAGTTGTACATCACTACCCACACCGCGCCGACCACCATCATGATGCCGCTAACGAAGAAGTTCTCGATGCCGATGTTGAACTCGGGCAGGCCGAACCAGTCGTGCAGGGCGTCTATGGGCAGCGCCCAGTAGACCAGGAGGGCGAACCCGGCGATAGTGAAGGCTATGCGGTCGCGGCGGGTGGGGCGCACCTTGCGGCGGTTGAGGAACCAACGAATGGTGAAGCCTAAGGCGATGATGACAAGCGAAGCGCCGGTGTGGAAGAGGAAGCCATTGACGCCCACCCAGCCCGCCGCGAACATGAGCAGCCCGATAACGGCCAGCACGGGGCCGCTGACGATCATGGACCAGAAGGCCCCGATAATCCCACCCAGCGCAGCCCCGAAGCGGCCCTCGGACATGACGTCGAAAGCGTCGAGGAAACGCTGGCCCAATTTTCTTTCGCCCTTCACCGGCTCCGGGATGTTGCGTATGGCCGATACGATGTTGAGGCTGGACACGCGGGCCGCCGAGATTGCCACCGTGAGGAAGGTAATGAGCATACCGAGGCAGTAGGCGACGATAAGCGAGCGGACTTCGACGTGGGGCGTGAGGCTGAAGCCGTAGGTGCCGATGAGCGAGGAGATGACGCCCACCATCGCGAAACCGATGCCTACGCCCAGAGCGGCACCCACGGCGGCGGCGGCCAGGTCGTAGGCCATGCCCTCGATTATGAACATGCGTGTGAGGTCGCCGCGCTGGATGCCGACGGCGCGGGCCATGCCCATCTCGCTCTTGCGCTCGGCTGCCAGCATGGTGAAGATGAGGATGATGAGCAGGATGCCCGCCGCTATGGAGAAGAGAGCGATGCCGATGAATACTGTAGTGAAGAAGTTGCCTATCAGGTTGGCGGTGTCGAGCGCGTCTTTTTTCACTTCCGAGACTTCGTAGGTGTCGTCCAGCATGCCTTCCAGCTTCTTTGCCACCTCTTCGCTGTACTTGACGGCGTCTAGCGGGCCGCCTTTGAGGGAAAGCTGGACGGCGGTAAGCTGGCCGGGGGCGTTGAACATCGTCTGCGCCTGGTTGAGGGTGACGAAGGTGTTGGGGAACTGCGTGCTGGGCGAGGTGTTGACGATGATGTCGCGCACCGTCATCTGGTAGGACTTGCCCTGGATGACGTAGCGCACCGAGTCGCCCACTTTCCCGTTGAGCTTATCGGCGGCTGCTTTGTCGAGCAGCACTTCATCGTCCTTGAGGGAAGCCACGTCGAAGGGCTGGCCGGCTGTGGTGTTGAGGGCACCCATCGTCTGGCTCAGCTCGGATGTGATGCCCTGGACGAAGGTCTGGCCGGAGCCTTGATTGGTGGTGGTGTCGATGATGGGGGCGATTTGCTGGAAGGCGGGGGACCAGCCGTCCACGCGGTCGTCGGTACCCCATTGGGCTTTCAGGTCGTCTAGCAGGGAGGCGTCGAAGGTGGGCACGGGGCGGTTGAAGTCGGGCGGGCCGCTGAAGTTGACGGCCTGCGGGTTCGACTTGACCACTTCAATATCGGTGCCGCCCAGGCCGCCGGTGAAGGCCACGCGCATGGAGTAGGTCATCGTGTCGCCCGTGCCGAAGGCGGCGGTGATGAGCATGGTGGCGAGCATGAGGCCGAAGACAATCAAGATGGTCTGAGCACGACGGCGCGGCACGTTGCGCAGGGCTAGCTTGGCGATGATCGGTCTGCGCCAGGCTAAGAAGGTCACGACACCAAGCACTAAGATGCTCATGCTCAATACAATGAGCATTATGGTGTCCATTGAAATGCCGAATAATGTTTCCATTTGGTTCTCCAATTGGGAACAGTTGGGTTTGGCTGTGGGTGGTAAGTGGGGACACCCCACACCCCGTCAGGGGGTTACCCCCTGCACCCCCGTTCCGAAATCTAGCTTATTGCTTCGAGGGCTTCTTCTATGCTGGCAGGTTCGGAGAGGCCGTAGTCGGTGATGTGGCCGTCGCGCATGCGGATGATGCGGTCGGCGCGAGCGCCTACTTCGGGGGAGTGGGTGACGATTACGAAGGTCTTGCCCTGCTCCTTGTTGAGCCGGACGAGGAGGTCCATGATCTCCTGGGAGGTCTCAGAGTCGAGGTCGCCGGTCGGTTCGTCGGCCCAGATGATGGCGGGGTCGTTAGCGAGGGCGCGGGCGATGGTGACGCGCTGCTGCTGGCCGCCGGAAAGCTCGCTGGGCTTGTGGCTGCCCCGGTTGGTGAGGCCGACGAGGGCGAGGGCTTCGTTGGCGCGGCGGCGGGCCTCGGCGGGGTTGGTGCCCGACACGAGCATCGGCAGCTCCACGTTTTCGATGGCAGAGAGCACGGGCAGGAGGTTGTAGAACTGGAAGACGAAGCCCATCTTCCTGGCGCGCAGGTCGGTCTTCTGGCGGTCGCTCATCTTGTGCAGGGGCACGTTGTCTATGATGATCTCGCCGGCGTCTACGCTGTCGAGGCCGGCGAGGCAGTTGAGCAGGGTGGTCTTGCCGCAGCCGGAGGGGCCCATGATGGCGGCCATTTCGCCCCGCCTGATTTGCAGGTCGAGGCCGCGCAGGGCGTGCACCTGAACGGTGCCGGTGTCATATCTTTTCTGGACGTTGCGGGCTTCTACGATGATGTCACTCTCGCCTGGTTGCGGTACTCTGCCGCTCATTTTGCATCTCCTTGTGCCCCGCGTTCATAGCGCGAACGGGGACTTCTGTGTTTCCGTCGTGGTGTAATCTTCCTGGATTCTTTACGTGAGACTATGTTAAATGTTGCAACTTATTCTTGACCTGCAAGCAATAATGTTAGCTGATTATGGCTGCAAGGGGATGGGCCGTTGGTCCTAACATGTACGGATTCGGTAGTCTGGTCAATGCCGGGCTTCCTCACTATGGATATTGTACATGTTTGGTACGCGTTCGTGCGACAGGGGTGTGTCAAAACGGTGGAGTTGGGGGGTTGGGGGTGTGTCCGAAGCTGGGGGTGAAGTGGGATTAGTTAAGTGGGGGGCTTTGGGGAGAAGCTATCACATAAATGGTAGGGCCGGATATGGGCAACAGAGGCGGTCCTTGTCATTCTGAACGCAGTGAAGAATCTCGTCCTCCACCAGGATGTTTCCCTTTTCTTGTGGGGGAGTGTGGCTGAAGGAAAGGTGGTATTTGGGTGGTGTTGGACGAGATTCTTCGCTGCGCTCAGAATGACAAAGGGGGAGATGGCCCCAGAATTCAATGACCCAACTACCCACCTGATTCTTCACTGCGTTCAGAATGACAGAGTGGGG
>JALZHI010000208.1 GCA_030913985.1 Chloroflexota bacterium
GCCCAGCCCCGCCGTCTCGGTGATGGCGCTGTCGCCTATGTCGCCCGCGGCGTCGGCCTCGGTGAAACCTGGGAGGTAGACGCCGTCAGGTACCGCCGCCGGGCCGGTGAACCACCTATCGCCGGTGCCCGACATACGAACGCCGAAGTCCACGCCGTTGCGGGCCATCGTGACTACTACGGTGGAATAGGATATATCGTGGGCGCTGTCGAGCATGGCTTTGCAGGCTGCCATGGCCAGGTTGAGGAAGAAGTAGTTGTTCGCGGCGATGGGGTCGAGCGCGGAGGCTACCCTTTCGCGGTCCTCCAGGGCGCGGATGAGGGCCGGGGCCAGCGTCTTGAACAGCAGGGAGGTGGCGGCGACGTGGCGGTTGTGCAACTCGTCGCCCATTTGCAGCGCCTGGGCCATGAGCGGCTTGAGGGGCACGCTGCCCAGCGCCCTGATGCCAACTTGCAGACTCGGTCCCAGCACGTCGCACATCCAGCGCAGCCGGGCCAGCACCTCGGGCGCGTAGGCACCATAGCGCAGCACCTTGCCCATGCCCTCGTTGAGGGACGAATAGGCGTAGTTGCCCCGGTCGGCGTTGCGCACCACGAACATCGGCATGGAGGGCGACACCAGCCCCGCCATCGGCCCGACAGCGCCGTGGTGGTGGCAAGGCTCGAACCGCACCTCTCCAGCCTCCGCCATGCTCCGGGCGCTACCCTCGTCTCCCGTCCAACCTTCGAGCATTATTGCCCCAATTACCGCGCCCTGCATCGGCCCACACATCCGGCTCCATTCGATGGGCGGGCCGGAGTGATAGAGCACGCGGTCGTCCATATGGGGCCAGATTTCGCGGGCGGGTCGCACGTCCTCCCACACCGGGTCAGCCGCGAGTATGCGTTGGAGCGCCTCTTCGTTGGCCGCCTTTATGCGAGCGCCTACGCTGCCGGGTGTATCGTCGTCCGCGAGCCTGCCGAGCAGCGCGCCTATCTCTGGGTCACCCTGGGCCGGGGGCTGCCAGTCTACGTGCAGGTGTCGCACGCCTACCTGCTCAAGCGTGTCGGCAAACGTCTTGACGCCTACGTTGAGGACGGTGGGGCTGCTACCCAGCAGGTCCGCGATCTTGTTGTTGGACATAGTGCTCTACTCCACCCTTCAGGCTGGCAGGCTCACCCGCCGGAGCGATTAGCTATTCTCACGGCCAGTTGAGCAGCGGCGGCGTTACTGGGCGCGATTAGCGCCCCGGCCTGAAGTAGCGTCTGCCGTTGCTTCTCAAGCCCCTGTGGGTCGCCCTCGGTGCCGCAAATGTGTACCACTACAGGCAGCGTGCGGCCATCGTTCGATGCAAGCTCCCTTGCCCGCCGGAGGGCAGGTGCAAGCTCGCCCGCCGGGTCAGGGTGCGCACCGAAGCCCAGCACCACGTCGAGGAGCAACACCGCCACCGAAGGGTCAGCGGCCTCTTGCAGCAGGCGATGAGTGCGGGTAGAGAAGTCGATCATGGCGTGGGGGCGGCCCACGGTGAACTCGTCGGACCCGAGGTCGAGGCAGGTATGGCCCTGGCTGGCGTGCCCGCCGGGAAGCGAGAGTTCGGGAGAAATGGGGGTGTTGGAGTAGACCGGCCCGTCGATCGTGCCCTGCATTTGCCACATCGCCTCGTAGCAGAAGGTGCCGCCGGAAAAGAGGCCGCGTACGTACCGCTGCTCGGTCTTGAGGGACGCTATGGCTGAGTTCACCGCGCCCTCTTCAGCGCTCAATAGCCGCTCGCCCTCCGTATGGCGGCCATAAGCCAGGCGAACTGCGACCCTGGCGGCTTCCTCCAGCGTGGAAGCGAACTCCTGCCTGCCGCTGCCCTCCGTTTCGGCCCTGCCATGCTGGGAATCTGCGTGCATTCCCACGAACATAAGCACAACCGGCTTCTCGGCTTGCGACGTGACTGCCAGCACGCGGTCGAGGGCGGCGGGGCTTGGCGGCTTCGATACCACGACCACGACCTCGGTTGCCGGGTCGGCCAGCAGCGCCCGCAGCCCCGCCACCGTCATCTCGGCCCGTACCTGGCCCGACAGGTCGCGGCTTCCGGTGCCGATAGCGTGGGAGATGCCGCCACCGTAGCGGTCGATGAGCGAAGTGACCTCCTGCATGCCGGTGCCGGAGGCACCGACCACCCCGATTTTGCCCCGGCGCACCATATTGGCGAAACCGAGCGGCACCCCTCCGACAATGGCCGTGCCGCAGTCGGGGCCCATCAGCAGCAAGCCACGCTCGGCGGCAAGCCCCTTCAGCGCCACCTCGTCCTCGATAGAGACGTTGTCGCTAAAGACCATGACGTGCTTGCCGTGCAGCAGCGCCTTACGCGCCTCCGCCGCCGCGTAGATGCCGGGCGTAGAGATGAGCACCAGGTTAGCTTCTGGTAGCTCAGCAAGACCCGCCGAGAGGTTGTGCGGTACCAATTCCCCACGTTGTCCACCCGCGTTGGTCGCCACCTCGTTGCGGAGCAGGTCGTCCAGCATGGAGAGCGCCGCCTCCACCGTCTGTTCTGTGCCTCGCAGGGCCACCACAAGGTCGTTCGGCCCCGCGCCACCCGCCCCGTCGTCCAGCAGGCCCGCCTCGCGCATGAGGTCCAGGTTGGGTGCCGTGCCCATCATCAGGGCGACGTCGTCTATGCCGTCTAGCTCGCGCAGCTTGACCGCCACCTGCATTAAGGTGACCGAGTCCTGGTACCTGTTCCGCTTGACGAGATTGGTAATCTTCATCTGCAAGTCCCTTACGGAATCGCTGTAACGCCCCACTCATACGGGGAGTGGTGCGGGGATTCTAGCAGCTTTAGCGGGATATTTCAATGGAGCGGTGAATGGTCGGTAATGCTACATTTCGCGAAGGACGACGCCCGTCGATTGAAATCGAGGGCTACACATTGCAAAGTCTGCCCTTCGGCAGACTGGTTCATCTCAGAGCATTGGAAAAGAACTAATAAGACGTATCAGTCCCCAAAGGGGACTTTGCAGAGTGTAGCCCTCGATTTCAATCGACGGGCGTCGTCCTTGCAACTGGAATTTATTCCACGGGGATCGCCCTTGCAATCTGTAGCATTACCTGTCACAACGGCAACCCACCGCTAACCGGCAATCTCCTGCAAAGCCGCAACCAACTGCTCGATATCCCCCGCCGTGTTGTAATGCACTGCGCCCACACGCACCGCACCACCTTTGCCCTCAAGCCCCAGCCGCTCCATTATGTCAAGAGCATAGTAGTTGCCGGTCCACGCGAAAATGCCCCGCTCTCCCAGCTTGCGGCCGATTTCGGGCGTGTCGTGCCCCTCTATAGTGAAGCAGAAGGTGGGCACCCGCTCGTCAAGGCGCGTCGGGTCGGTGATGCCGTAAACGCGTAAGCCGGGCACGCTTTGCAGGCCGTCCAGCAGCGCGACGGTGAAAGTCTTCTCGTACTCGCGGATGCCGTGCATGGCGGCAGACAGGGCTTCCCGCTGCCCGCACCCGGCTGCAAGGCCGCCCATGCGCCTGCCTAGCTCCTCCAGGTAGTCCAGGGTGGCGACCAGCCCTGCTATGCACTCGTGGTTCTTGGTACCGGTCTCGAACTTTTCCGGTACGGTGTGGGGCGCGGGCCGGAGTTGGTAGGGGCGCAGCCTCTCCAGCAGGTGCTCCTTACCGTACAGGATGCCCAGGTGCGGGCCGAAGAACTTGTACGACGAGCAAGCCAGGTAGTCCACGTCCAGCGCCTGCACGTCGATGGGGCCGTGGGGTCCGTAGTGAACGGCGTCTACCCACACGAGAGCGCCAACGGAATGCGCCATCTCGACAATGCGCGGCAGGTCGGGCACGGTGCCCACGGCGTTTGAAGCGTAGGTGACGGCCACCAGCCTGGTCCGGGGTGACAGCAACTCGCCCAACGCTTCCATGTCGAGCGTGCAGTCGTCCGGGTGCACGGGTACCCGCTTGACGATCACCCCGCGCTCGGCCAGGTCGCGCCAGGGGCTGACGTTGGAGTCGTGGTCCAGCTCCGTGATGACGATTTCGTCGCCAGGGTTGAGGTCCCGGCCTATGGCGCGGCTGATGGCGAAGGTGAGGGTCGTCATGTTGGGGCCGAAGGCTATCTGTCGTGGGGAGGCCGCGCCCAGGAAGGCCGCCATGCCCTGCCGCGCCTCGGCTATCATGGCGTCGGTGCGCTGGCTGGTGAGGAAGGTGCCGTGCACGTTGGAGTTGGCCGAACTCAAGTAGGCCGTGATAGCTTCCATCGTGCGGGCGGGCACCTGGGTACCGGCGGGGTTGTCCAGGTATACCACTGGCTTGCCATCCAGGTCGATGTCCAGCGACGGGAACTGCGACCGCACCCACTGGCTGTCTATGCTTGCCGAAACCTGCGCGTTCACCATGTTAAGCCTCTTCTTGATTTTGGATTTTGGGTTTTGGATTTTGGATTGCTGGGGCACCGGGATTGCTAAGTTGGGTAGGGTTACACTATAACACAGACGAGCGGACAGTGAGACTAACTTTGAGTGTGAGGAGCAGCATAGTATGGGCAAGATACAATTTGGGCTGGTGATACCCAGCGGCTCGCGGGACAAGACGCAGAGCGGAGCTTACATGGACAACGTGCGCAGGCTGACCGAGCTTGGCAGCGGGCATTACGACTCGGCCTGGTTCGTGGACCACCTGCAATTCGATGAAGTCGATTTGATGGAGGGCTGGACGGCGGTGACTTACCAGGCGGCGCTGAACCCGCAGTTCCAGTGGGGCCACGCGGTGCTCTGCCAGTCTTTCCGCAACCCCGCGCTGTTAGGCAAGATGGCCGCTACCCTCCAGTACATGAGCGGCGGGCGCTTCATCCTGGGCCTGGGGGCAGGTTGGAAGGAAGACGAATACCGCTCCTACGGCTACGAGTACCCGCCCGCAGGTGTTCGCGTCGAGCAGCTTGACGAGACGTTGCAGATCGTCAAGGCACTGTGGACTGAGGAGCGCGCCACCTTCCACGGCAAGCACTACCATATAGAGGAGGCCTGGTGCGAGCCAAAGCCCAACCCGCACCCCACGATCATGATTGGCGGCTCCAAGCCCAGGATGCTACGCCTGATCGCCCGCCACGCCGATTGGTGGAACGTGTCCTGGACCTCCATCGAGGACTACCGCCCGCAGGTGGAGGAATGCGAGAGGGCCTGCGCAGAGGTAGGCCGCGACACCTCTACGCTGCGCCGCACGTGGTTCGGCGGCTGCACGGTCGGCCCCACCGAAGAGGCAGTGGAGGAACTCACACAGGGCCGGATGAAAGCGGGTAACGCCTTCGTGGGCACTCCAGAGCAAGTTATCGAGCAGATGCGGCCATTCATCGAGCTAGGGGTAGACTACTTCATGCTAGGCAGCGGTGGGTTCCCGAACCTCACCACCGCCGAGTTGCTAATCAACGAGGTAATGCCCGCCCTGAACGGCTAAGACGTAATAGCAATGGGTAGGACGTTCGCACCCAAAGCCCCGCCCTTGTCATTCTGAGCGTAGCGAAGAATCAGGTGGGTAGCTAGGCCGTCGAATTTTAGGGTCATCTCCCGCCTTTGTCATTCTGAGCGCAGCGAAGAATCTCGTCCAACAGCACCCAAGTTGCCCCTTTCCTACGGCCACATAGCGCCAGGAGAAAAGGGTGACAATCTGGTGAAGGACGAGATTCTTCGCTACGCTCAGGGGGTGTCTAAAAAGCGTACAAGATGGTAAGATGGAGGCATGAAGAAATCAACTAGTAGCGTACACACTATAGAGGGTCGAGAGGGTGGT
>JALZHI010000035.1 GCA_030913985.1 Chloroflexota bacterium
CCCAAATCCATAGTCCTACTACCTACCCTCCTACTCCGGCGTAGCCAATTGTGACGGCACATTTAGGACCAATGGGGCCTTTCACGGAGCCGCCTGGATGCGGTACTCTGTGGGTATGAAGGCTTCTCGCGACGAGTCCGACGCGGCCCCAAACCGCGATGGCGAGAGCCGTTATCGCTTGCTTATGGAGCAGGCTTCTGACGGCATCGCAGTTTACGATACCCAGGGCAGAATCTTGGAGGCAAACTCGCGCCTGTGCGAGATGCTGGGCTACACGCGCGACGACCTTCTTACGCTTACCATCCTTGATGTGTGCGACCCCGACGACCTGGCGGCCCACCCCGTGCGCTGGGAGCTACTCCAGACCGGGCAGATCGTTTTAGCCGAGCGCGTTTTGCGGTACAAAGACGGCACAAAGATACCCTGCGAGATCAGCGCCAGGCTGCTCGAAGACGGCGGCGGCGTGCAGGCGATAGTCCGTGAGATATCGGAGCGCAAGCGCGCCGAAGAGACCCTGCGCCGCCGCAACGACGAGCTAGCCCTCCTCTACGAGACCACCCTGGGCCTCATCAACCGGCTCGACATCAACAGCCTGCTGGACGACATACTGAGCAGGGCCGCCGCGCTTATGGGTGCCCCGCATGGCTGCATTTACGTGGTCGAGCCGGACGCCCTCACCATGTCTACAAAGGTAGGCACCGGCATGTTCTCCGCCGCAGACTTGCGGGTGAAGAAGGGGGAAGGCCTATCGGGGCGCGTGTGGGAGACCGGCATAGCCATGTCGGTGAATGACTACGCCTCATGGGACGGCGCAATGTCAGGTTTCGATCCCCTGCGGGCCGTTGTTGGAGTGCCTCTCAAATCGGGTGAGACGGTCACCGGCGTGCTCTGCCTGACCTTCGTTGAGGACAACCGCAAGTTCAGCCCCGAAGATACGGACCTGCTCACCCGGTTCGCGCAGCTTGCCTCGCTGGCCCTGGAGAACGCCAGGCTCTATTCCGCCGCCCAGCGGCAGATAGACGAGCGCACCCGCGCCGAGGAAGCCCTGAGGGCCAGCGAGTCGCGCTTCCGTGCCGTGTTCGAGGACGCTATAGACGCCATCTTCGTGATGGACGGCCAGGGCCGCTTCGTGGACGTGAACCCGGCCGCCTGCCAGCTTGCCGCCCGCTGCAAGGAAGAACTCGTGGGCATGAACATTCTCCAACTGCTGCCGCCCAGCCGCGTGGGAGATACAGACCAACTGACCCGCATGTTCCACGAGCGCGGCGCTGTCAAAGGCGAGTTCCAGGTGATGAGGCCGGAAGGTGAAATCATCGACGTGGAGTTCACGTCCAAGGCCGACTTCCTGCCCGGCTTCCACCTGGCCGTGTTCAGCGACATCACCGAGCAGAAGCTGTTGCGCGAGCAATTGTCCCACCAGGCCTTCCACGACGCGCTGACCGACCTGCCCAACCGCACCCTGTTCATGGACCGCCTGACGCAGGGCCTGGCCCGCAGCACCCGGCACCAGTCGTCACTGGCCGTGATATTCCTGGACCTGGACGACTTCAAGGTGATCAACGACAGCCTGGGGCACAGGGCGGGCGATGCGCTGCTGGTGCAGGTAGGCAAGCGGCTGCAAAACTGCGTGCGCCTGGGCGACAGCGTGGCCCGCCTCGGTGGCGACGAGTTCACGGTGCTGCTGGAAGACGCCGAGATGGCCGATGCCACCGCCACGGCAGAGCGTATCGCCGCGCAACTCTCGGCCCCCTTCTACGTGGAGGGGTGCGAGGTATTCGTCACGTCCAGCACGGGCATCGCGGTCAGCACCGCCGGTCAGGACGGCCCCGACGAGCTGCTGCGCAACGCCGACGTGGCGATGTACGAGGCCAAGAACAAGGGCAAGAACAGGTACACCGTGTTCGACCCCAGCATGAACGCCCGCGCCTGGGAGCGCCTGCAAATGGAGATCGACCTGCGCCGCGCCCTCGAACGCAACGAGCTTACCTTGTATTACCAGTTGATCGTGGACCTGGCGAGCGGCACCGTGCGGGAGCTAGAGGCCCTGGTGAGGTGGATGCACCCGCAGCGCGGCATAGTGTCGCCCGCCGAGTTCATCCCGATAGCCGAGGAGACCGGCCTGATACTGCCCATCGGCCAGTGGGTGCTAGAACAGGCTTGCACGCAGGTCAAGCAGTGGCAGAACGCCCTACCGCCGGGCCAGTCGCTCAGGATAAGCGTCAACCTGTCGCCCAAGCAGTTCAAACACAGCGCCCTGGCTGACGACATAGTGCGCGTCCTGAACCAGACCGGCCTCGACCCTCGCAGTCTCAAGCTGGAGATCACCGAGACGGCGGCCATGGAAGACGCCGAGGCCACGATAGCCACCTTGCACCGGCTAAAGGGGCTGGGCATACAACTGGCGATTGACGACTTCGGCACCGGCTACTCGGCCCTGAGCTACCTGAAGCGCTTCCCCGTGGACACGCTCAAGCTAGATAGCTCCTTCGTGGAGGGGCTGGGGCGCGACGCCGAGAACACCGCCATCGTGCGGGCCATCCTCGCCTTCGCCAAGGCCCTCAACCTCACCGTCACGGCGGAAGGCATCGAGACCCCGGAGCAGCTAGGGCACCTGCTGGACCTGGAGTGCGACTGCGGCCAGGGCTACCATTTCGGCCGCCCCGTATCGGCAGAAGCCCTCGACATGATGTTCAACGCCCACGGCAGGCTCAAGATCAACACCGGCCCCCTCCCAATGGAGAAAGTACCGGCCTAATGGGTTCGTAAATAGACGAAACCGCCAAGACGCCAAGGACGCCAAGAGCGCGCCAAGGTAAAGTAAGGTGTTCTAAGCAAAAGGACCGGAGTATATGATGTCGTACTCCGGTCCTTTTTGTTCTCTCTAAACCTTCTAAACCTTGGCGCGCTCTTGGCGTCCTTGGCGTCTTGGCGGTTTCGTCTACTACCTGTCCAGCACGTCGGCGTTAGCGTCTTTGCCTGGAGAGGTAGCGCCACCGCCTGAGAACTGGTCGGGTGAGTCGGTGACGTTGTGGTCCGCACCCTCCTCAGGCCCTGCGCCCTCGGTGTCGCTCAGGAGTCCTATGGGCAAGCCCCCAAGCCCCGTACCAGCGGTGCCCATACCGAGGCCTCCGAGACCCGGAAAAGCCACCACACCCGGCCCTTCTGTGTCGTAATCTTCCTCATCGCCCCTCGGCAGGTCCTGGTCGTCGTCCTGGCGTCCTATCAGTCCCATTTCGTACCTCCTTGTACCTGGCCGCCACCGCAAGGGTGGCGTGTAATTCGCACCTGCGTTGAGTAATCAAACGTCCCCTCTACAGGTGCATGATGCGTACCAAAGAAACAAACGGCCTGACTATTCGGGTGTCAGGAGCAATAATAGATACCGAGACAACTTCAGGAGCAATACCATGCCAGGCTTCCTACAGCGCCGTAGCAGCTTCCAACTCGAAAACATAGCCCCCGTGTACGACGAACTGACCTTCTGGGCCAGCCGCTTTGGGGTGCTGCTGTTCGACAACCTGCAACCGCGTAAGCACCTGGACATACTGGACGTCGGCCCCGCGACAGGCTTTCCCTTGTTTGAGCTTGCGGGCACCTTTGGCGATTCGTGCCGGGTGACGGGCCTGGATGTCTGGAAAGAGGCCCTGGAGCGCGCCAGGCTGAAGCAACAAGCCTACAACATCCCCAACGTGGAGATTGTCGAGGGTGACGCGGCAGCCATGCCCTTCGCGGATGCTCGCTTCGACCTTGTGGTGTCCAACCTCGGCATCAACAACTTCGACAATCCGCAGGCCGCGCTCTCCGAGTGCTACCGGGTACTCAAGCCCGGCGGCAGGCTCGCGCTCACCACTAACCTGAAGGGGCACTGGCGAGAGTTCTACGAGGTCTTCCGCGCCGTCATAACCGAAACTGGCAACGCACAGTACCTGGAGAGGCTGACCGCCAACGAAGAGCATAGAGGCACTAAGGAATCTGTGTCGTCGCTGCTGGAAGGGGCGGGGTTTCACGTCACCAGGGCCGTGGAAGACAGCTTCGCGATGCGCTTCGCCGACGGCACCGCCCTGTTCAACTACACCCTCACCCAACTGGGCTTCCTCGATGGCTGGCGCGGCGTGGTGGACCCGGCGGACGAAGAAAGCGTCTTTAGCGAGCTAGAAAGGCGGCTGAACGAAATCAGCGAGCGGCAAGGGGACCTCCGCATGACCACGCCCATGCTCTACGTGGAGGGCGAGAAGTAGGAAGGGCGTTGTACAGAGAGGGTTGGGTTGAAGTCGAACAGCAGGACCAAAGCCCCTCCCTTGTCATTCTGAACGCAGTGAAGAATCAGGTGGGTAGCTAGGCCGTTGAATTTTAGGACCATCTCCCCCCTGTCATTCTGAACGCAGTGAAGAATCTCGCCCTCTATGCAGGGGTTGCCCTTTCCCTATGGGAGAGGGTCGCATGAGAAAGGGGCTACTTGAGTGCTGAGGGACGAGATTCTTCGCTACGCTCAGAATGACAAGGTAGAGGCTTTGGGTGCTGAGGTAGGAACTATCAAGAAAGGGTGGCTGATTCTTCGCTTCGCTCAGAATGACAGAGGCCGCTTGTGCCGCTAATCGCTGATATCGGGCTGTTATGTATCCATGCATAGTGTCGAGCGCGCTTACCCGTGGTTGCATGAGGCAGTCTAAACAGTCACCTCGTCGAGGTAGCACTCGTACTGCGACAGGCTGTTGCGCACCCCGAAACCCGCTAGCTGAAACAGCCGCGTGGGCGCTTCGCTCTCCGAGTCCACGTCGGCCAGGGCGGCTTCCATACCCGCGCTCCTGAGAGAATGCAGGCTGTTCAGGAGCAGCGCCCTGCCAATGCCCCGCCTGCGCCACTCCCGCACGACCCCGATGCCCTCGATCCAACCTTCCTTGCGGCCCGTCTGCTCGTTCTCCTCCTCCGTTATCCAGCAAACCGAAAAGCCCACTATCCTCCCCGGCCCGTCGCGCGGCTCGGCCACCCACGAGAGGTCGAGGCGCACGTACGACGCCGACATGGCATATTCCCAACGGCTGTCGCTCAAGGGCTGGAAGTCGAAGTTGTCCGAGAAGGAGCTATTGAGGGCCTGCAAAGTAGCAGCGTTATCCTCGGGACGGCGGTAGGTGCGCAACGTGACACCCTCGACGGGCTGAGGGCTGGCTAGCGAGTCGTCCAGCGGGCGGAGCATGGTCCAGCCGGTGCGCACCCGCCGCAGCCCGGTCTGCTCCCAAACAGTGCGAGCGGAGGCGTGCGTATCAAAGAGGTAAGTCCGCAGGCGCACCTTGCTAGCGGGTACCTGGCCGGGTGCCGCCTCCGCCTCGTGCTGCCGCGCCAATTCGACCAGGCGGCGGGCAATCTCCCGCTCAAGCCCGTACTGCCGCGCCTCCGGGCGCACCCGCAACGCGACGTTGTAGATCCGCTCGTTCCTGGCTTTGTCGTTGCTGGGGAACGCCCTACCGAAACCGAGCAACAGCCCCTCCGGCACGCCCGGCAGCGGAGGTCCCTCAACCACAAGCACCCGGCGCTCAGGCTCCAGGCCCGGCGTCTCAAAGGTGTCGCGCAGGTCCTCTTCGCCCGTCTGCTTGTACACGCCATCCGCACGGTCGGCGGTGCTTATCAACTCCGCAAGCGCGGGTATATCGGCAGGGCGATAATAGCGTGTCTGCCATTGAACTTCGGCTGTACCTGGGTTCGTGTTTGAGTCCATAAGCACCACCCTATACTACCTGGCTGTTGGAGGCTGTACTGCTGCATTGTAACGGCATCGTCAGTTGAGAACAAATAGCTGGGGGAGACCAGCAACAACTCTAGGCCCCCATTGGTTAGGGCTTAAGCAGGGTCGGTCATTGTTCGCGAGGGACGCCCGTAGAATAGATTCGAGGGCTATAGTTTGCAAAGTCTGCATGCGGCAGACTAGAACTCAACTCAAGAACGACGGTAAAATGACAGAACCGAATGTGAGCACATGGCCCCGCCCCTGTCATTTCGAACGAAGTGAGAAATCTCGTCCCTCAGCACATCGCAGCACCTTTCCTACAGTAGGAGAATACTGCAAGAAAGATGAGCCATCGCGGTGTAGAACGAGATTTCTCACTTCGTTCGAAGTGACAAGGGCGGGGCTTTCGTGGGGATGTTCGACAGTTTTGTTTTTGAGATAGCTTCTAATACAACTTATAGAATCTTTAGAGAGCTAATAATGTGAACCAGTCCCGCAGGGACTTTGCAAAGTGTAGCCCTCGATTTCAATCGACGGGCGTCTACCGCGCATAAATGATACACGTCTGCTCCAAAGTCCTGGCATTTGGTGCAGCACGAGGCTACGTCACCGCATCCCCGCCTCGAGACCTACTCCGGTAGGACCAAGACTACATTCCCAGTCCGATGCCACGCCACCGCCCATCTGGTAGGATGCGGCTGACATTCACCCGCATGCATATGACCCGTGCTGCAATCGCACGCTCAAGAGGAAGGACCAATGGACACACAGACGCGCATCAAATTCCGCCCTTACGCGGGCGAGCAGGACCTCCAGCTTATTTGCGACCTGCTCAATCTCGTAGACCAGCACGACAACATAGACGAGGGCTTCGCCACGCTTGCCGATTGGCGCACGAACATGGAGCACCCGGACACGGTAGTCGAGAGGGACGCCCGCGTCTGGGAGGACGAGACCGGCCGCATGGTAGCCTTCGGGCGGCTCTGGTTCCCCAAGGCAGACGATGAGCCGTTCACCGACGCCTACTTCATGATGCCCGTGCATCCTGACGTTCGCAACCAGGGCTTGGAGGAAGAGATGTTCCAGTGGGCCGAGGGCCAGGTCCGCATGGTAGGCCAGGAGCGCGGCAAGCCCGCGAAGGTCCGCACAGGCACCACCGACGGCACCCCTGAGTTTATGGCCTACAGGAAGGACGTGCTGGACCGCAACGGCTACGTCCCCGTCCGCTACTGGTTCAAGATGGCCCGCGACCTCAACGAGCCGGTACCCGACCCCGTGCTGCCCGAAGGCTACACGCTGACGCACACACAGGGTGTTGACACCGCAGCCACCTGGATTGATATGTTCAACCTGTCGTTCGTGGACCACTGGGGCCATCACGATGAATCGGCCGAAAGTCACGCGCACTGGCTGTCCAACCACCCCGACTACGTGAAAGAGCGCGACCTTGTGGCTGTCGCCCCCGACGGTACCTGGGCTTCCTTCTGCTTCTGCATGATCTACACCGACGACAACAAGGCGAAGGGCCGCAAAGAAGGCTGGATCGACATCCTCGGCACCCGCCGGGGCTACCGCAAGATGGGCCTCGGTACGGCGATGCTCCTGGCCGGCATGCGCAAGCTGAAGGAAGACGGCATGGACACGGCCGTGCTGGGAGTGGACGCCGAAAACCCCTCAGGCGCGCTTCGCCTCTACGAGTCGGTAGGCTTCAAGCAAGTCAGGTCAAGCACCACCTACAGCAAAGACGTTTAGCTGAAACGTGACTCGTAACGCGTAACACGTAACTCGTAATGGGGTAAGGGAAATTACATCTCAATGAGCTACTAAGGCTCAGTTGTTACGTGTTACGTGTTACGTTTCAGGAATGAGGAGAATGCAGTGACAAGCACATTGGATAAGGTAGACGACACTATCTACCTGCCGGACGCGCCGGACATTCCGGGGCTGGTATTCAGGCATTACAGGGGCGAGAGCGACCTTCCCGGCATGGTGACGGTGCTGGATGCGTGCAGGAGCGCCGACAACGAGTCCCAGGTGACCACGCTGGACGAACTGCAACGCCAGTATGCCAACCCCAAGAACTGCGACCTCCAGAAGGACGTGGTCATGGTGGAGGCAGACGGTAAGCTCATCGGCTACAACCGCGTCACATGGTGGAAGGAAGTCGAGGACGGCTCCTACGTCTACAGCCACTGGGGCTTCGTTCACCCCGACTGGCGCGGTAAGGGCATCGGGCGGGCGCTGTTCCACCGTGCGGAAGCACGCATCCGTGAGATCGCTGCCGAGCACCCGGCGGACGCGCCCAAGTTCCTGGACGCCGGGGCCGACGACGCTGTCGTCGGGACTACCGAGCTGATCAAGAGCGAAGGCTACCAGCCTATCAGGCACTGGTACGATATGGTACGTCCCAACCTGGACGACATCCCCGACATACCCCTGCCAGAAGGCATAGAGGTGCGCCCTACCAACCGGGCTGACCGCGAGCAGATGCACAAGATCTGGGCCGCCGAGGTCGAGGCTTTCAAGGACCACTGGGGCGAGGGCGAGACCGAGGAAGCCGACTTCGAGCGTTGGGGCACCTGGGGCAAGTTCACGCCCGAGCTTTGGATGGTCGCCTGGGAGGGCGAGGAAGTGGTCGGCATGGTCCGCAACTTCATCGACTACGACTGGAACGCCCGCACCGGCATCAAGCGCGGCTGGACGGAGAACATCAGCGTGCGCAGGCCGTGGCGCAAGAAGCGCATAGCCAAGGCCCTCATCGCCCGCAGCCTGCACCTGCTCAAGCTGCTCGGCCTGAAGGAAGCCGCCCTGGGCGTAGACACCGAAAACCCGTCGGGCGCGCTGCAACTCTACCAGAGCATGGGCTACGAGGTCGTCAAGAGCGGCACCTCCTACCGCAAGCCCCTCGCGCTCAACTAACACGCACAAGGTGGTTGGCCGGGAAGCCAATCGCAAGCCCAACAAGGAACAAAGCCGCCCGGTGTGACAGCCAGGCGGCTTTGTTTTGGGACGATGGACGATGGACGATGGACGATGGAGAAGTTGTGAGTTATGAGTTTTGAGTTGTGAGTTGACGAACGATAGCCAACCCTCATCCTCTTGGCGTGGTTCTTGGCGTGCTTGGCATCTTGGCGTTTCCGTCTCTCCTATCGTCCATCGTCCATCTTGACGCTTCGCATCGTGGGTGATATGCTCACGGCTACTACACACCTGGAGGATACCTGATGGAAGAACGCACAGGCGAGGCATTCGAGTTTGGGGAGCAACTTACCGTCGTGGGCAGCAAGCTCAAGCCCGGCGACAAGGCACCCGATTTCAGCCTGGAATACTTCGACCCCACCGAGTCGGCCATGAGCACCGTGGGCCTGGGCGACTCCGCGGGCAAGGTGAGGCTGCTGAACGTGGTGAACTCGCTCGACACGCCCGTGTGCCACCTTGAAACGCGCAAGTGGGACAGGTTGCGGGCCGACCTGCCGGAGGGCGTGGAGGTCTACACGGTCAGCATGGACCTGCCCTACGCGCAGGCAAGATGGCACACCTCGGAGGGAGTCGGTCACAAGTCGCTGTCGGCCCACAAGAGCGAGCAGTTCGGGCAGGACTACGGCGTGCTCCTGAAGGAATGGCGGCTGCTCCAACGCGCCGTATTCGTCATCGACCGCGAAGATACGGTAGCCTACGCCGAGTACGTCCCCGACCAGATGCGCGAACCCGACTACGATAAAGCGGTGGAGGCTGTCCGGCAGACGGCAGCCACGTAGAAGCGGTTCGGCTAAACGCCAACACGCTAAATTATGGGGGTTTAGGCGGTGCAAAGAGGGCCAGAGTACATGTATCCTACCCTGGCCTTTTTATATTGTTGGTGACACGCCAGCATCCGAATGCGACGGGTGTATAATGGTCTTGTAGGGGCATGGGCTGTGCGGATAGTTCTCTAGAAGGTAGAGTATCAAGATGGTGCAGATACTAGAAACAGAGCGAGTTCCGCTACATATGGATGAAGCCGGGAGCATTCGTGTAGGGGATACAAGAGTGTTGTTAGAGTTTGTCGTCAGCGAGTACAACACAGGTATGGCACCGGAGCAGATTGTAGAGAGCTACCCTACCCTGAACCTTGCTGATGTCTATGACGTAATAGCTTACTACCTGCGGCACCGAGCCGAAATTGACGGGTACATTGAAGAGCGACAAATAGCCGCCGAGGAACTTAGAGAAGAGATACAGGCAGGTCAGGACCTCACCTGGATACGCAACCGGATACAGGCTCGCCGCGCTCAACCTGATGCGGTGAATGATAAGCCTGCTAGCTGATGAGAATCTGAAGAGCGCGATAGTGAGTGGCTTGTTACGGCGCAATCCTACGATGGACATAGTGCGCGTTCAAGATGTGGGGCTAAGTGGCAAACCGGACAATCAGGTCCTGGAGTGGGCTATGGAACACAGCAGGATCCTAGTAACTCATGACATCAATATCATACCCGCCGAGGCGTACACCCGAGTCAGAGAAAACCTGCCTATGCCGGGTATCTTTGTTATACCCAGCCGAATGCCTGTAGGAGAGGCAATAGAAGAAATCATGCTGTTAGAAGAATGCAGTTCCCCAGGAGAATGGGACAATCAAGTAGCGTTTCTTCCACTTTGAGGGAGCTAAGAAATAATATTGGCTACAGCCCTGTCGGTTGTAGCGTCCGTGACCGGTTCATATCTGGCACCACGCCTGGCGCGCCACGCCCACACCCCAAGCCCCACCGTCCCAAGCAACCCCAACAGGCTTAACACAGCCCCCAGGTTCAGCGCGCCCGATTGGTAGCTCATCTCTATCGTATGGCTGCCCTGCGGCACCACCACGCCCTGCGACAGGTAGTTGGTCCTGAGTATCTCCACCGTCTGCCCGTCAAGAGCAGCACGCCAGCCGGGGTACCAGCTTTCGCTCACCACCAGTAGAGCCTGTCTGTCCGCGTTCACCCTCAACCGTATGTGGCCGGACGTATACTCAAGCACCTCCACGTTCCCCGGCGACACTCCAGGCTGGTGCTGTATGCCAGCCAACTTGTCAGCAGTCGTCTCAGCTACCGCCGAGTAGCTGCGCGCGGTGTCCCATGTGACCTCCTTGAGCCAGTTGAGGGCTTGCTCCTCGCCCGCTGCCGCCGTTACGTTATCGCTCAGGTATGCAAATCCCGGCACCCCCTCCGCCTGCCAGAGGGCCAGCCCATCCGTACGTGCCAGGCGGGTGAACTCAGGGGTGTTGGGACGGTCGTAGTCGTTGGGGTCTTCGTCCCAGGGCGTGATAAAGTAGCGCATGCCCAGCAAAGGGGCTAGCTCGTAACGTGGGTCTCGTAAGTAGACATTGTACTCGTCGTTACGGTTCTCAAACGTCTTCGGAGCCACCGTCTCCATCGTCCTGTAGAACCTCTGGGTGATCATAGGATCGCCCGCGCGCCAGTCGCGGATGTTGAACACCAACCCGGTATTCGCGGGCAGCACTTCATCTTCGATAAGTACCCGTTCCACCGGCGGCACGCTGGTTCTCACCTGCTCGATGAAGTCGGTGACGGGGTAATACTGCTCCGCCGGGGCGGTGCCGTTTATAGGCATAAGCACCGACCAGAGATCGACCAGGAGCACCAAACCAAGCAACACCGGCACCACGCGTGCGCCCCCGCGCCAGGTAACCCACAGGAACACCAGTCCAAGCATAGCCACAAACAGCCCCGCCGACCACACTGCCCAGTACCAGCGGTAGCTATCGTTAAGCCGCCACCAGAGTCCAAGCGGCTCCATCACGGGCGCGGGTATGATCCGCGATACATGAGCAGCCAGAACAGCACCGCCCAGCACTATAAATGTTACTGCTTGCGTCGTCGCCAACCTGCGCCACAAGCCTGCGCCACCCGCCTCCTGCGAGACAGCGGTGCGTGCTAGCCAGTCCCAGCCGAAAGCACTCAGCACGATGACGGCAAACCCCAAGATCAACACCCAACGAACGTTGATGCTCTGGGCGAAACCCGGCAACATGCGGATGAGGCTGCCAACCGTGCCATCGTAAGCCACGATTGAGGAGAAAATGCCTATGAGAAGCCACGGCAGCACCAGCGACAACCGCACGCTCCGCCGGAAAGCAGCTAAAGCGGTGAGACCCAGGCCGATTAGAGGCACAATACCAACGTAACCGACACCTTCAGTGAAGCCAAAGGAACGCGTGAGCACCCGCTCTGGTAAATAGCCGACATTCCGTGGTGAGAACCAGGTAATCAAGAACTCCTCGGGCCGCAGGCGCAGGGAAGCGCGGAAAATAGGGTCGTCGGTAGCTCGTAGCACGAACTGGTGAGTCAGGCCCAGCACATCGAAGAAGGGCAACAGTTGTACCATACCCACCAGAAAGCCGAGCGCCACCGCCAGGACCGTGCCCGCCATGCGCGCCATGCGAGAGCGCGAGGTACCGCCACTGGTGAGCACCAAGCTCAGGGTCCAACCCGCGATAGCCAATCCGATAAGAAACAAGGTCTCAGGGTGGCCGCCCAGTATCATCAAGCCCACCACAACCGCGATACCCACGAGCGCGGGGCGGCTGTCGCGTTGCCACCAGAGATAGACAGTCCACGCGAGCCACGGCGTAAGCAGCAACACGCCAGAGTTTTGCCAGCCAAGCCAATTCACTATGGAGGCCGAAAACATGTAGCTGAGCGCAGAGAGGGCGCAGGCCGCCGGGTGAAGCTTCAGCGCCCGCAGGAAAAGCCACATGCCGAGGCCCGCCAGCCATAGCTTGAGCGCCATGATAACGCCCAGGCCCATGCCTATAGGCATCAGCATCCATAGCAGGTGCAGAGGGTAAAGTACGGCGGACTGCATACCTGCATGTAGAGGCATGCCTCCCGCCGGACCGGAAGCCCACACCGGGAAGCGTCCAGCCGCGAACTCGTCCTGCGCCCAGTGGTGCCAGGGGAGTTGCTGGTAGAGCAGGTCGCCGCCTATGAAGGGGCTGGTGATTTCCGGGTAGTACCGCTGCCAGGGGTGCAGGGGCAGCAGGTAATCCATCGGGGCGGCTACCCTCATAGGAGGCAGACCGGGTGCCATGAAGGCAAAAGCCAGCACAAGCAGTAGCCCCGACATAGCCCAGTCCAGCGATATACGCCGCCGGACAACCCTCGTCCTCAAGGGTGCCTCTATCCCAGGTTCCGCGACTGCCACTGCCAAATAGCTTCTACCTGCTAGTAAGTCTCATACCCATGCCGATGTATAGCTATTCCCCCACCCTGCCTGGATACAATGCACCATCTCCCGCCCTTGTCATTCTGAGCGCAGCGAAGAATCAGGTGGGTAGTTAGACCGTTGAATTTTGGGACCATGCCTCTCATTGTCATTCTGAGCGCAGCGAAGAATCTCGTCCCTCAGCACCCAAATTGCCCCTTTCTTTGGGCCGCACTCTCCTGGAAGAAAAAGGTAACATCCCGGTGAAGGACGAGATTCTTCGCTGTGCTCAGAATGACAAAGGCGGAAGATGGTCCTGCAATTCAACGCTGGCACAAGCCTTAAGCACCAACGCCAGGTTCATTGTATCTGAAATAGAAAAAGGGCAACCCGGCTAGGATGCCCTTTCTGCGTCTAGCAATAACCATAGCCTGTGCCTTTATGCCACAATCCTTCTGATACCAAGCGGCTTATCCTCACCTTCCTCGTGCTCGGGTAGTTGCGTGGGGGCCACGACTTCTGTACCGCCCTCTCCAGCCGCGCGGCTGTAGGCTTTGACAGCCTTCACGAAGTCGCGGAACAGGGGGTGCGGGCGGGTGGGGCGACTCTTGAGTTCGGGGTGGGCCTGGGTAGCCACGAACCACGGGTGGTCGCGTAGCTCGATAATCTCCACCAGCCTGCCGTCCGGCGACAAGCCCGACACAATCAGCCCTTCCTCGCGCATTCGCTCGCGGTAAGCGTTGTTGAACTCGAAGCGATGCCGGTGCCGCTCGTACACCACAGGCTCGCCGTATGCCTGCGCCGCCTTAGTGCCGGGCACCAGGTTGCACGGGTACGAACCGAGGCGCATCGTGCCGCCCATGTCCGCTATGTCGCGCTGGTCGGGCATTATGTCAATTACGGGGTCGGGGCAGCGCGAGTCGATTTCGGTCGTGAAAGCACCAGGCAGGCCGAGCACGTTGCGGGCGAACTCGATCACCGCCATCTGAAGACCGTAGCACAGCCCCAAATAGGGTATGTTGTTCTCGCGGGCGTACTGGGCCGCTACTATCTTGCCCATCACGCCCCTGTCACCGAAGCCGCCAGGCACCACAATGCCGTCCACGCCGTCAAGCAGTTCGTCCGCGCCTTGCTGCTCGAGCGTCTCGGTATTGACCCAGCGCACCTCCACCTTCACATCGTTGTACGCGCCGGCGTGCCGCAACGCCTCCACCACGCTGATATAAGCGTCGTGTAGCTCTGTGTACTTGCCGCACAGGGCCACGGTCAACGTCTCGCGGGCCGACTCCATGCGCTCCAGCACCTGCTTCCAACCCGTGTAATCAGGCTCGTGCCCTTCCAGCCCGAGACGCTCCAGGATGTACTCGCCCAGGCCGTGCTCCTCAAGTAGGAGCGGAATCTGGTAGATGTTCTTCACCGTGGGCATCGGCATGACCGCGCGCGGCTCTACGTCGCAGAACAGGGCGATCTTGTTGATGATGTCCTCGCCAACCTCCTGGTCGGAGCGGCAGACTATCACGTCGGGATTGATGCCAATAGAGCGCAACTCCTTGACGGAGTGCTGGGTAGGCTTGGTCTTGAGTTCGTCGGTGGCCGTAACCTGGGGCAGCAGGGTGACGTGCATGTAGAGCACGTTCTCTCGGCCCGCGTCCCGGCGCATCTGGCGAATGGCTTCGAGGAAGGGGAGGCCCTCGATGTCGCCCACCGTGCCGCCGACCTCCACAATCACCACGTCGGGGGCACCGGAGCGGGCCACCGCCGCTATGCGCGACTTGATCTCGTTGGTGATGTGGGGAATTACCTGCACGGTAGCGCCCAGGAAATCGCCTCGGCGCTCGCGGGAAATGACGCTGGAGTAGATGCGGCCCGTGGTGACGTTGGAGGCCTGGGTGAGGTTCTCATCGATGAACCGCTCGTAGTGCCCCAGGTCGAGGTCGGTCTCCGCGCCATCGTCGGTGACGAACACCTCGCCGTGCTGGTAGGGCGACATGGTGCCGGGGTCCACGTTGATGTAGGGGTCGAGCTTCTGGACGGAGACGGAGATGCCACGGCTCTTGAGCACCCGCCCCACCGAGGCGACAGTGATGCCCTTGCCCACGCTCGAAACCACGCCACCGGTCACGAAAATGTACTTCACCATCACCGACCCCCTTCTCCTTGCGGGAATTGTCAATTCTTAATGTTTAATTCTTAATTGCTCCGGCCACAAAACACAATTGTACGAAAATTGTAGCCGAAACGCAATCGGGATTTGCACATTAAGATGGGCCGCGTTTTGTGTCACGCGGCCCTTGCCTGTGCCTTCATACGAGGCTGGACGCAGACGGCGACCCCGGCGGCTATGTAGAGGTTACCGAGGCGGTCATCGAGCACCTGGAGGATGCCCCGGAACTCGTCGCGCTCGGTGTATACGTCGATGTAGACGCCCAGCGGCTGCGTGCCGATGTAGGTGGCGAACTCGGCGTCGGGGTACTTTTCGCTTATCGCCCGTTGCACGCGCCCTACTACGTCCTGCACCCGCTCGTCCTGCAAGTCCACGTACACCATGTACTGCGACACCACCGGCTGTGTAGACACCGGCTGCATATCGCGGCGCTCATCCACAAAGCCGTTGAAGTAATACAGGTCGCTCATCCTGCCCCTCCAGGTCATGTTGTTCGTAACACGTAACGCGTAACTCGTGGTATGTGCACCTATTACGAGTTACGTGTTACGTGTTACTCTCTACGTCTTCGCCTCTAATACCACCACCCGCGTCGTCTCGTCCAGGTCGGAGGCTTTTAGGCTCAGCTTGTCTTCGGCGGTCCATTCTTTCAGGCCCATTTCCTTGGCGAAGGCGTCCAGGGTGCCTAGCTCCACCGACTCGCGGCCAGTGGAGTAGTGCATCGGCACCACGAGCTTAGGCTCCACCTGGCTGATTACCTCGCTGGCCTTGGTGGGTGTCAGCGTGGTGTTGCCGCCAACCGGCACCAGCAGCACGTCCACGTTGCTCAAGGCGTCTAGTTGGCTGGCGTTCAGCGTGTGGGCTAACGATCCCAGGTGGCACACTACAAGGTCGTCCAGGTGGAACAGGAAGATGGTGTTGCGCCCGCGCACCTTCCCCTGCTGGTCGTCCGCGAACGACCACACCCCCGTGATAAATACCCCACGCACCTCGTACTCGCCAGGGCTGTTCACCACGTACGGCTCGCCCTTCACCCCCGCGAGCGCGTTGTGGTGCGCGTTGTCGTGGCTCACAGTGACGATATCCGCGCGCTGGTTGAGGGTGCCCAGCCCCAGCGACTTGTCGTAGGGGTCGGTGATGATAATTGCGTCCCTGCTCTTCAACCGGAAGCAGGCATGTCCAAGCCAGGTAATTTCAGCCAATTGTGTCTCACTCTCTAACCCGGCTCCCCTGCCCACAAGCCCAACCGGACCATGGAAAAGGTCCCCGGAAATACTGCGCCATTGTACCAGCCGCGCCGAGGCCACCGCAACATGTGGAAATGTGCATATTACCCCCTGAAGGGAGCGATGTGACATAAAATCCAAACAATGATGTGGAAAACCATATTGACAGCTTCTCCGAAATGGCGCTATTGTTATTATAGAACATAAGTTCTAGAAAGTCCACAAAGAGCGCCAGAGTGATTACGAGGTAGGAGAGAGACTGTGAAAGAGGTTACCAGAGCCAGTTTTATGAGGATTGCGTTAGCGGGTGCGGTCACAGTGGCCGCCCTCGGCATGTTCGGCACCGCTGCCCCCGCGCAATCAGCCCCCAACTCCGACGGCAACCCCTATCCCTATGCTAAGTCCACTTACTGGGCATGGCAGAACCGCCCCGACCTGCCCCCTAACCTGGGTCTCGCCAAGGAATGGGACACCAGCGCGGCGGCACAGGGCTGGCCCGTCAGCAAATACCCTCGCAGAGGCGACATTGCCGTGTTCGAGCCGGGCATCTACGGCGCGCACGAGGTGGAAGGCCACGTGGCTGTGGTGGAGCAGGTGTTCGATGATGGCACCTACGCCACCACCGCGATGGACGAGCACGACTGCCACTACACCCCCGCCAACTGCGGCGAGATACACCGGCGCACCTACCCGATAGTGCATGGCACTAGCTTCATCCACTACAAGAAGGACACCCGCACCACGTGGGGCTTCGCCAGCGGCGCTGCGGGCTGGACCGAGTGGGACCTGGGCAAAGGCAACATGGGCGGCCCCGGCTGGTACTACCCCATCGCGGGCGCGGACCCACAGCTAGTCAGCCCCGAGCTTGACCTGTCGCTCGCCAGCTACAACGCGATGGAGGTGGACATGGTAGTCGGCGCGCCGGTGGCCGACCCCACCCTGCAAATATACTTCGCCACCGAAGGCAACCCTAGCTTCTCGGAAGCCAACTCGGGCATGGAGAGGGGCAAGGCAGACGGCGAGCTACACCGCTACACCTTCTACTTCGGCAAGCACGCCGGTTGGCAGGGCAAGCTCACCCGGCTGCGCTTCGACCCCTCAGGCCCCGGCACCACAGGCGGCGTCCGCATAGACCGCATCCGCCTGGTGCGCATCGAAGCCCCTCAGACCACCTACCGCACCCTCAGCGACCACTCAGGCGGTAGGCGCTCGCGATAAGGAGACGGAACCGCCAAGACGCCAAGGACGCCAAGATGAGCGCCAAGAATATAGAGGTTTAGAGGATACAAAAGGACCAGAGTACACGATACGGTACTCTGGTCCTTTTGCTTAGAACACCTACTTAATCTTGGCGCGCTCTTGGCGTCCTTGGCGTCTTGGCGGTTCCGTCTCCTTATTCCTGCCACGCCTTCAACGCAAGTACGCCGTTCTGGCCGCCGAAGCCGAAGCCGTTCACCAGGGCGGCGCGGACCTTTAGCTCGCGGGCCTCGTTGGGGATGTAGTCGAGGTCGCATTCGGGGTCGGGCGTTTCCTGGTTGATGGTCGGGTGCACCATGCCGTCGTGGATCGACATGGCGGTAGCCACCACGGAGATCGCCCCGGCAGCGCCAAGCGAGTGCCCTATCATGCTCTTGTTGGACGATATGGCTACCTTGTAAGCCCGGTCGCCCAGCGCCTTCTTGATCGCGGCGGTTTCCGAGGCGTCGTTGAGGGTGGTAGAGGTGCCATGCGCCGCGATATAGTCGATGTCGTCGGGCGTGAGGTTGCTGTACTTCATCGCCTTCACAATCGCCTTGGCAGCGCCCGCGCCACCGGGGGCCGGGGCCGTGACGTGGTACGCATCGGCGGTCAGCGCGCCACCCACAACCTCGGCGTAGATGTGCGCGCCACGGGCAAGGGCGCTCTCGGTGGTCTCCAGCACGGCGGCGGCGGCCCCTTCGCTATACACGAAGCCGTCGCGGCTGCCGTCGAACGGGCGGCTCACCTCCTGCGGCGCGCGTTCGGTGTTGCGTGACAGCGCCTGCATGTTGGTGAGAGTGGCAATCGCCAGGTCGGTAATGAACGACTCGGTGCCACCCGCTATCACCATCTCGGCCTCGCCCCTCATCAGGTAGTGGTATGCGTCCACGAAGGAGAAGATGCCGCTGGCGCACGCAGCCACGCCGGTAGTCGTCGGGCCGCGAGTGCCGAAGGTGAGCGACACCTGGCAGGAGGCCATGTTGGCGATCATGCTCGGCAGCACGAAGGGCGTTATACCACGCACCCCCTTGTCGCGCATGACGATGCTCGACTCCTGCATTACGTCAAGTCCACCACCCCCTGTGGCAAACACCACCCCCACGTCATCCGCGTTCTCGTCGTTCACCACGTAGCCCGAGTCGTCCAGCGCCTGCTTGGCGGTGGCTACTGAATAGTGCGAGAAGCGGGCCATGCGGCGGGAAGCTTTCGGGTCGATGTAGTCGTCGGGGTTGAACCCTTTGACCTCGGCGGCGATCTTCACCGGGAAGTTAGAAGCGTCGAAGCGGGTGATGTAGTCAACGCCCGACTTGCCCGCCAACAGGTTCTTCCACGTCTCCTCGAGCGTGTTACCTACCGGGGTCACCGCCCCCATACCCGTGATCACCACGCGGCGACCGTTGTTATAGATTGACAAAGAAATCTCTCCTGCTTGGGTCTAGTTGCCTTTACGTGTGTAGCGCGGAAAACAGCACGCTACCATCTATTATACCCGGTTACGAGGCAAGTGTGGGAATTGCGGGCGAGAATATGCGCTGTCTCTTAGTCGGCGAAAGAACAGATGGGTTGCCTCGGCAGTCTGCAAGGTGCAAGGTGCAAGGTGCAAAGGCCGACGCCCATCGATTGAAATCGAGGGCTACACATCGCAAAGTCCGCCTTACGGCGGACTCCTTGAGCAACTTTTCCACGCCATTAGGAACTTGATGGCATACAGCCAGTCCCCGAAGGGGACTTTGCAAGGTGTAGCCCTCGATTTCAATCGATGGGCGTCGGCCTTTGCACCTTCAACGGGTGTCCGCCTTTGCACCTTCAACGGGTGTCGTCCTGCGCCCTAAATCTGCTTGATTCCTAAGCGTTCGTCACTACAACACAACCACCTGTCTAACTTACAGGCTACTCGTCCTCCACCCGCTTCAAGACCACACACGAATTGTGCCCACCCAACCCTATTGAGTTTGACATAGCCACATCCACCTTCGCGGGCCGGGCAGTGTGCGGCACGTAGTCTAGGTCGCAGTCAGGGTCGGGCTGTTGCAGGTTGATGGTCGGCGGGAGGCAGTTGTCGCGTATGGCGAGGGCGCACACCAGCGATTCTAGCGCACCGGCGGCCCCCATCATGTGCCCCGTCATGCTCTTGGTAGACGACACCGCCAGCTCGTAGGCCGCCGGGCCGAATACGTTCTTGATCGCCAGCGTCTCCACGCGGTCGTTGAGGGGGGTGCTCGTGCCGTGCGCGTTGATGTAGTCTACGTCTTCAGGCTGAAGCCCCGCCTTCCGCAGGGCGCGCTTCATAGTCATCGCGGCACCCGCCCCCGACTCAAGCTGCGCGGCCATGTGGTAGGCATCGTTGGTCGAGCCGTAGCCCACCACCTCGGCGTAAATCTTCGCCCCTCGGCTGCGTGCGCGCTCCAACTCCTCCAGCACCAGCACTGCCGCCCCCTCGGAGAGCACGAAGCCGCTACGGCGCGCGTCGAACGGCTTGCTGGCCGTCGCAGGATCGGGGTCGTCGCTCAGGGCACGCATGTTGATGAAGCCCGCTACGATCACCGGCACAATCACGGCCTCGGTGCCACCCGCCAGCATCACGTCGGCGTCCCCGCGCCGTATCGTCTCCATCGCTTCGCCCACGGCGTGCCCGCCGGTGGCGCAGGCCGACACCACGGCCATGTTCGGCCCCCGCGCGCCCACCGCGATAGCCACCTGCCCCGAAGCCGAATCGGGCAGGAAGTTGGGCAGGAAGTGAGGCGATACCCGCCGCGGGCCGCGCTCCTCGAGCACCACCTGCTGGGCCAGTAGAGTGCCCACGCCCCCTACCGCCGTACCGAAGATGATACCCACACGGTCCGAGTCCTCTTCGGGCACTTCCAGGGCGGCATCTCTCAGCGCCTGCTTGCTCGCCACCACGGCGAACTGCACCGAGCGGTCCATGTGCCGGACCTCTTTGGCGTCAATTTCGTCGCCTGGGTCGAAGTCTTTCACCTGGCCCGCGATCTTGATAGCATAGTCGGTCGCGTCGAACAGGGTGATTTGGCCGATACCCGACTTGCCCGCCAGCATACTGCGCCAGGTCTCCTCGGCGGTGCTGCCCACCGGCGTTATCGCGCCCAGCCCCGTGACTACTACTCGCCTGTTATTCTGCATATGAGCACCCTTGGAATATAGATTCGACAACTCGTCTAGCGCGCGGCCCACTCTTGCAGGTCGGTTTGCAGGTCGTGGTGCTGGAAGTAAGGTCGCCACGGCCCCGTGCCCTGGATGAACGGCTGCATCAAGGCGCGCTCGGCCTGCACGGTGTGCATCAGGTCGTGAGCCGCCCACTCGTGGAGCAACTGCCCCAACGTCACGGTGCCAAGCTCGCTATGTCGCGCGGTGCGGTCCAGGTCTGACGTGCTAACTTTCTCCAGCAAGGCCAGGTTCTCGGCGCGACAACGCGCGAAAGTGGCGGCAAGCTGGGCGGTGGTCTGGCTGCCACGGTTGCTGCCCTGGGTGTCGGGGTCAAACGCCTCGAAGTCCTCCCCGGCCAGCAGCGAGCGCACGCGGGCGGGAAAGATGGGCGATTCCGTATCGAGCAAATGGCTCAGACAATCATAGGCCGACCACTCGCCGGGAGCGGGCGCGCGGCGCAACAGGTCTTCGGGCAGCTTCGCAGTCAGGTTCAACCAGTGCTCGGCAGTGGTCGAGAGCACCGCGCGTATTTGGTCCAGCACATCGTCCATAACATCACCTCGGCAGTGTTTGTGCAACTACAAGTATATCCTGACGAGGCTGAGAAGGCCAGTATCCCACCGCCCACACGTCAGCGGCTGACACAGCAGCTACCCCGGTTAGCAAGGATGAAGTTGGATAGATAAACAGCCAACCTCCAGTTTAGTGAACGAAGCCCCATAAGGCTTTTGCTCTTTGATTTACATGTTGGTATAATTCCTTGGTGCTCACTATAGGTAGGCGCTCTTTGGCGACTGCTATGCTCGACATGGCTGCTATTAGAGCGTCCTGCTTTTTCGTGGTCCGTTCTACTCATATTCCTAGCAAGCTACCGTGAAGGAGCCGTAAGTTGCCCGCCACTTGGAGTTTAAAGCGCAAGCGCCTGTATGGCCTGTTCTTTAGTGTTGCAGTTGTAATTACCGCCGTCATATTGTTCCGCCAGTCTGCGCACGCGCTAAATATTGCTGACGCCGCTAGTCTCTACGACAACGCGAACCCGCAGTCAGTTGGCACAGTGGTCGCTCTGGACCCCACCTTCGGGCAAGAAGGCAAGGTAATTACCGATTTTCCGGTCGCAGGCGTAGGTGAGATTTGGGGTGCGGCGGTGCAGTCCGACGGCAAAATAGTTGTGGCCGGCTCATCGGAATTCAGGACAGACTCTGTATCCAGAGATTTCTTCCTGGCGCGATACAACCTCGATGGAAGCCTGGATAATGCATTCGGCACCGGCGGTAAAGTGGCTACCGACTTCCAGGGGTCCGAGGATGTAGCGCGAACCGTGCTAATCCAGCCCGACGGTAAGATAGTAGCTGCCGGCGCTACAAGAGCGGCATACGGCGGCAGCTACAATGACAAATTCGCCCTGGCACGTTACAACCCCGATGGTAGCCTGGATCTCACCTTTGGCGCGAGTGGGAAGGTAATAACCACCTTCGGTAACGAAGCCTCTTCTATCGACAGTCTCAGGCTGGTGACGGGCAGCAAGATAGTGGCTGTGGGTAACATAGAATACTCTGGCGCTGTGCTTGCACGTTACAACCCCGACGGCAGCCCTGACCATGATTTCGGGGAGCAAGGTCATCTGTCGCTCGCGCCTACGTGTCTGTGCAGGGTCAGCGGTATGGAGGTGCAGAGCGATGGAAAGCTGGTGATCGTCGGAGGAACGTCGCGCGTCGAAGACGGAGTTTCGGTTAGATACTTTAGCGTGTCAAGGTACAACGCTGATGGCACGCCCGACTCTACGTTCGACGCCGATGGAACGGCGATTAGCAATCGCGAGGGGACTGCTGAGAGCGTAGCCATTCAGCCGGACGGCAAGATACTTGCCGGTGGGACTACCAATGCGTACACGTCATCCTCAAGCTTCGCTATCACACGTTTCAACGCCAATGGCAGTATTGATGGTGACTTTGGCACCGCCGGAACCGCTATCACGACGTTGGCACCCTCTGATTATGAATACGTAGCAGACCTTTACGTACAGGGGAGTAAGATCGTAGCCGCAGGCACAGCCTTCAGAACGAGTTTCGACTTCGTGGTCATGCGCTATACCTCCCTGGGCCAACTTGATCCTACGTTCGGTGATGGCGATGGTGTGGACGATGACGGTATTGCCATGACCGATTTCGCGAACAGTGGAGACTGGGTACGAGAGTTAATGTCAGACAACCAGGGTAACCTGGTCGCAGCAGGCAGCGCAGGAAGCCTCGTGGGTGTGGCTCGCTACACCGCTGATGGTGAAGCGGACGAGACATTCGATAGCGACGGCAAGTTGGTCGATACTGTAGTTGCGAGCGGGAACAATCCAGGGGGTTCAATAGCAGTGCAGAGCGACGACAAGATCGTTGCCGTAGGCAAGGTGAAAACAGGCTGCTTGAATCAATATTGCTCATTCAACGACCATGATTTTGCCGTAGCACGTTACCTGCCGGGTGGTCAGCTAGACCCGCAGTTCGGCACCGAAGGACGGGTGGTCACAGACTTTGACGCGAGCGCCGACGAGGCAAAGGTCGTGGCGATCCAGGCCACCGGGCAAATAGTGGTGGCCGGCGAGACTTACACCGATACTAACTCGAGCGGTATCGATTTCGCCCTGACGCGCTACAATACAGATGGCACCCTCGATCTGAGCTTCGGTACCCAGGGCAAAACGCGCACAGACTTCTACGGAGCCGGTGATAGGCTCAATGCTATTGCTTTGCAAGCCGACAACAGCATCCTCATCGCCGGAACGGCGTACACGCCTTCCAACATCCTTCCTATCTTCGTTATAGCCCGCTACCTTCCAAATGGTATCCTCGATCCGACATTCGGTGATGGTGGCAAAGTGGAGACCGACTTCGCGGGCGGAGGCGATGGCGCTTACGCACTGGCAGTCCAGCCTGACGGCAAGATCCTGGTTGGAGGATTTGCATGTGGGTCGTTGCCATCTGCCTGCCTTGGCTTTGCGCTCGCCCGCTACAACACCAACGGCAGCATCGATACGACTTTCGGCACCAACGGCAAAGTCACCACCAGCTTCGGAAACAACGGCACAGCAATCTACGCTCTGGCGGTGCAGACGGATAATAAGATCGTGGCTGCCGGGCACACAGGTTCCTTTGAGAACTCAAACTTCGCCCTGGCTCGCTACGACTCTAGTGGCAGCATCGATGCTACTTTCGGCAACGGAGGCAAAGTAGTTACCGATTTCGCCAACCACGACGACCAGATAAACGCCATACATATTCAGCCAGGCAACCTCATAGTTGCGGCTGGGCACACTGTCGCGTTTGACGGCACGTACACAAGGTTCCACTTTGGTCTCGCTCGGTACACCGAGCTAGGGCAACTGGACCCTGGCTTCGGCAGCGCGGGCCGGTACTCTACCGATTTCCTGCACGATAGCGCGGCTCTCGGCATAGATATCCAGTCCAACGGCAGAATCGTAGCAGGTGGGTACACACAGGTAGGAGCAAATTGGGACTTTGCGCTGGCAGGGTACGCCGATGGGCAGCTTCCACCAGCCACCAGTACGCCCTCCTCTACGGCTACTGCCTCCGCGACCGCAACGCGCACGGCGACGCGCACGGCAACGCGCACGGCAACGCGCACGGCGACGCCCACAGCAACCTCGGTGCCCAGCACTGCCACATCCACCATTGTGCCCAGCAGGACGAACACGGCGGTTGTGCCTACGGCTTGTGCTATCGAGTTCACCGATGTACCACCGAGCAACAACTTCTACGAGAACGTGCGGTGCCTGGCGTGTAGAGAGGTGCTGGGCGGGTACACCTCAGCGGCCAGGTGCCCGGAGACTGGGGCACCCTGCTTCAGACCGGGAGACAACATCACCCGTGGTCAGATGGCTAAGATAGTGTCCAATGCCGCCGAGTTCTCAGAGGCGCACTCGGAGGTCACCTTCACCGACGTACCGGCCAGCCACACCTTCTACATTTACATACAGCGGCTGGCCTCGCGCAACGTGGTGTCGGGCTACAATAGCGCCGCCAGGTGCCCCGACACCGGAGCACCATGCTTCCTGCCTGACGCCCTCGTTTCCAGGGGGCAGATGTCCAAGTTCGTCTCGGAAGCAGCGGACTTCAATGAGGTGGTGCCGGAGAGCACCAGGAGTTTCGTAGACGTGCCGAACAGCGACACCTTCTGGCAGTATATAGAGCGGCTAGCTAAGCGGGGTGTGGTAAGCGGGTATGATTGCGGACGCGCCGGTGAGCCGTGTCCGGGCACCTACTTCCGGCCTGCGAACAACGTGACGAGAGGGCAGTCCGCCAAGTTCGTGTCCCTCGCCTTCTTTCCGGGCTGTCAGACGCCGTGAGGAAGTAGCACCTGCCGGTAGTTAGGCAATAGGCGGTTGGGCGTAGATAAGTTAACTTGCACAAAGCGATCGAATAACCTCTCAGGCCGCCAACTCTGAGAGACATGTGAAAAACACTAGGGAGCAGGCTATCACCAGCCTGCTCCCTATACATTCTTAACTCTATTCGGCCTTTGCAACCGCACCAGGACTGATGCGCCTATCCTCACGCACCCACAGGAGTCTCCTGCGGAACGTCGCCCCGCATCAAGTCTTCCAGCTTCACCACCTGCACGTCGTCCGAGATGCGCTTTATCAGCCCCGAAAGCACCTGCCCCGGCCCTATCTCCACAAAGGTGTTGACCCCGCCCTCCACCATCTGCCTGACAGAGGCGACCCAGGCCACGGGCTTACAAAGCTGGTCGCTAAGTTCGCGCTTGATATCCTCGGCTGTGGTGAGCGCCTGCCCGGTGATGTTAGCTACCAACGGCACAAGCGGGTCGTTGAGCTTGATGTTGTTGATTACCTGCGACAGTTGCGTGCCTGCCTGTTGCATCAGCGGCGAGTGGGATGCGATACTCACCGCCAGGCGCGCCACGCGGGCCGCACCCTCGTCCTTGGCAAGCTCCATCGCCTTGAGCAACGCCTGTACCTCGCCCGAAATCACCGTCTGCACCGGGGAGTTCGAGTTGGCGATCACCACCACGCCCTCCGAGCTTGCCTCCTCGACCACTTCCTTGAGGCGGTCGTCGGGCAGCCCTATCACCGCCGCCATACCACCTGGACGCTTCTCCCCTTCCTCCTTCATGAGGCGGCCCCGCTCCCACACCAGCTTGAGCGCGTCGGCAAATTGCAGCGACCCCGCCGCCACCAGCGCCGTGTACTCGCCCAGCGAGTGCCCCGCGACGTAGTACGGCTCTATAGGCGTGCCGCTCTCCCGCAGCTTCTCGCGCATCGCCTCCAAATAAGCCACGCTCACCGTGAGGATGGCAGGCTGCGCGTACTGGGTATCGTTGAGCAGGTCCGCAGGCCCGTAAAAGCACAGCCCTGTAACGGGGAAGTTCAGCACCCGGTCGGCCTCCTCGAACACCGCGCGTGCCGCCGCCGACCGCTCGTAAACTTCCTTCCCCATCCCCACGAACTGCGACCCCTGACCCGGAAAAACAAAGCTAATCTTTTGCATAGCTACCCTTTTGGGGAATTTGGGAATTGGGATTTCGGAATTCGGATTTGCTCAGATACCTACTAAATCCGAAATCCTCATTCCGAAATCCCAAATCCCTACTCAATACATGACCATGCCGCCGTCTGCGTTCACCACCTGGCCTGTGACGTAGGCCGCCAAGTCCGATGCCAGGAAGACGACCACGTTGGCTACGTCGTCGGGCTGGCCGTAGCGTTCGGCGGGGATTATCTTGAGCATGTCGGCCTTGAGGGCGTCGGGCAGCCCGGCGGTAATATCGGTCTCGATGAAGCCGGGGGCCACGGCGTTGGCGGTAATGTTGCGGCTGCCCACCTCTTTGGCGAGCGACTTGGTAAACCCTATCAAGCCCGCTTTGGCCGCCGCGTAATTGGCCTGCCCTGCGTTGCCCGTCAGCCCCACCACGCTGGAGATGTTGATGATGCGGCCCCAGCGGTTGCGGAGCATGGTGCGCAACACCGCCCGGCTGGTGAAGTAGGCCGAGCGCAGGTTGGTGTCGAGCACCGCGTCCCACTCGTCTTGGGACATGCGCATCATCAGGTTGTCGCGTGTAATGCCCGCGTTGTTCACCAGGATGTCGATGCGGCCCCACTCTTTCGTGATGCCGCTCACCAGGGCGTCCACTTCTCCCGCGTTGCTCACGTCAGCCTTGAAAATGTCCGCTTGCCCGCCCGCGGCTGCAATCGCGTCCGCCACTTCGCGCGCCGGTGCCTCGCTGGCGTTGTAGTTGACGGCGACCCTCGCCCCCGCCTCCCCCAGCTTGATGGCGGTAGCCCGGCCAATGCCGCGTCCGCCGCCGGTCACCAGGGCTATCTTGCCCGACAGGTCAATTGTTACCGCCAAAATACCCTCCCTGGCTACAGAAAGTAGGTCCTCGATGTACGCGCTCTCACAAGGCCGGGTTTACACGGGGTAACCCAAGACCTCACTCCACAACGGTGTGGGCGCGGCAATGGCAACTATACCACGACGAATATTGTCTGTCAATAAGGATAACGAGTGTAGCACATGGGGTGTTATGTTGGCGCGGTCCCGGTCTAGACCTGACACAGACCTGGCATAGCTCTTGCCCTTTTACAACCGGACCAAACTGGGGACTAAACAACAGAGGGAGAAACAAATGGAACTTACCGGCTTGAAGGGCAAAGTGGCGTTCATAACGGGTGCGGGGTCGGGCATAGGTCGCGCGGCCGCACTCCTGCTCGGCAAAGAGGGCGTCAAGATAGGCGCGCTAGGCCTCGATGAAGAAGACCTGCAAAAGGTGGTAAAGCAGATCGAGCGCGGCGGGGGTGAAGCGATACCCATAGTAGCCGACGTGTCGCAACCCGAGGAGATGTTGCAGGCCGTCCAGCAGATCGCGGACAAGTGGGGCCGCGTTGACATCGTGTTCGCCAACGCGGGCATCAACGGCGTGTGGGCACCGCTAGAGGAGCTTGAGCCTGACGAGTGGGACAAGACCCTCAGCATCAACCTGAAGGGCACCTTCCTCACGGTGAAGTACGCCGTGCCCTACCTCAAGAAGCGGGGCGGCTCGGTGATCGTCACCTCCTCGGTGAACGGCACCCGCATGTTCAGCAACACCGGCGCGACCGCCTACTCAAGCTCGAAGGCGGCCCAGGTGGCCTTCACCAAGATGGTGGCGCTGGAGCTTGCCAAGTACAAGGTCCGCGTGAACGTGATCTGCCCCGGCGCGATAGAGACGAACATCGAGGAGAGCACCGAGAAGCGCGACGTGGAGGAAGAGAAGGAGCCGGCCGAGTACCCGGAGGGCACCATCCCCCTCACCAGGGGCGAGCCGGGCAAGGCGAGCCAGGTAGCCGAGTTGGTGGCCTTCCTCTCCTCCGACCAGTCGAGCCACATCAGCGGCACCGAAATCTGGATAGACGGCGCGACTACGCTGCTGGTAGGTTAGCAGAAGCAACAGGGCAATAGAAGATCAATCGACGGTACGCCGCTACTACCGGGGTAACCTGCATGGTAGCGGCGTCCTTGGCGTTCCAGTTCCTATGACTCCTCCGGCAGCACCGGCGACTCATCATAGGGCCTGGGTGGCTCCCGAAGCGGCCCTACTGGCGAAAGCCACGAATAGAGCGCCACCAGCAACGAACCGGCACCGGCTAGAGCCAGCGTAAGCCGCAGCCCCAGCCACTCTCCCAGCAACCCGCCTACGATAGCCCCTACCGGAATGGCGCTGCGGCTGATGAACCGCGCGCTTGCCGACACCCGGCCCTGCAAACGCTGCGGAGTGATCGACTGGCGCAGGCTCCCCACCGTGATGATGTAGGTCATCCCGCCCAAGCTGGAGAGCAGCATGCCCAGCACCAGCACCCCCACCACGACCGGCAGCGGCCCCGCAGCCAGAGGAAAGAGAAGCCCGCCCACGCCCATGAGCAGGTCGGCAGCCACGATTGTCGGGCCAACGCCGAACCTGCGGGTAACTCTCCCCACCAGCAGCGCCGCGGGCAAACCACCCACGCTCCCAAGCGCGAATACCAACCCCAGCAACGCAGGCTCCAACCCCAGTTCGCGGGTAGCGTAGAGGATGCGCAGGGTGGTGTGCACAGCCAGCACCAGGTTGGCGGCTGTGGAGGCGATAACCAGCGCCCGGAGCAAAGGGTCCTTCAGCAGCACGGTAAGCCCCTCGCGCACCTCCCGCGCCATGCTCCGCTCGTTCCTCGGCGCGGACTCCGGCTCCTTTACGCGAATCAGCCCCACAAACAACGCCGAAACCAAATACGACACCGCGTCCAGGGCAACTGCGATGGGTGCCGTGACGAGTTGCACCAGCCCACCCGCCAACCCAGGCCCCGCGATTTCGGCGGCGGAGGCGCTCGCCAGCAGCTTGCTGTTGCCCTCCACCAACTCGTCACGTCGCACGAGGGAGGGCAGAATAGCGTTATAGGCCACCTCGAAGAAGACGCTGAGTACGCCCGCCAGGAAGGCCACCACGTACAGCAATGCCATGCTCAACTGCCCCAGCATCGCGGCCAGCGGCACGGTCAAGAGGAGGAGCGCCCTGCCCAGGTCTGCCGCGATGAGTATGGGCCGCCTGCGCAGCCTGTCCACCCACACCCCCGCGAACAGCCCCACCAGCAGCCAGGGCGCGAACTCGGCGGCACCCAATAAGCCCATCTCGGCGGGAGAGGCCCCCAGTACCAGCACGGCCGTAAGGGGCAGCGCCAGCAACGTCACCTGCGACCCCAGGTGCGACACCGTCTGCGCCCCCCACAGCCTGACAAACTGCGCATTACGCCAAAGTCCACCCAAACGCGGCATAGTGTGTCCCATTAGAGCAACGCGTAACACGTAACTCGTAAAGCGGCTCAAGAGACTCCGTGCCTTATGAGCCGCTTTGTTGCTTATTGTACCCTTACGTGTTACGTGTTACGTGTTACGCGTTGCTCATCACGTTTCAGCCCCTTCTCCCAGTGGGCCGTGATACCCTCAACATGAGGCCTGCCGCTGCTCTTGTAGATGTCGAGCAGACGCGGCACGTCGTAAGAGACACGGCGCAAGTCGAGGCTGAGGCTGCCCGCACGGGAGCTTAGCACGGCATATTCGGCCCAGGGGTCCAGGTGGAACTCGTCCTCGGGGAGGTGGCGGTTGTAAGGCATCCCGACGCTGCCGGGGTTGAAGAAGAAGTAGCTGCCTATGCGCCTGGTCTGCTGCGCGTGGGTGTGCCCGCCGCACATGATGGCCCCAGCGTACGCCCCGAGGAAACGCTGGAACTCCTCTTCGGGCGTATCCATGAAGATCAGGTCGTCAAAGGAGGCAGGCGAGCCGTGGAAGCACAACAGCCGCTCCCCACCCTCCAACTGCAACTCCACGGTGGGCTGGAAGCCCTGGATGAAGCTAATATCAGCCGCCGACAGCCGGGAGAGAGACCACTGCCGCACCGCCTCCTGCTCAAGAGTGGTCGTCTCGTTGGGGCTGCTGTCGGCCCCGCTCAACAACCAGGCATCCGCGTTACCCATAACCACCGGGCAGCCCAACTCCCTCAGCCGCGACACCACCTCTGCCGGTTGCGGCCCACCTTGCACCGCGTCCCCCAGGCAGACCACCGCATCCACCGGCTCGCGCAACAGGTCGTCCAGCACCGCGTCCAACGCCACGCAGTTGCCATGTATATCCGAAATCACCCCCACACGCCCAATCTGCGACATGACACCCCTCCACCCTGCCCCTCAACGCCTTCGTAAGTAACCCAAAGATAACACAACCGGCAATCACACCACCAACCCCCCACCAGCATGTATCACAGATTGGCATGAAAGAACCAGAGCCTCCTCTTGTCATTCTTCGCTGCGCTCAGAATCTCGTCCTTCAGCACCCAAATAACACTTTTCCTTCAGCCACACAGTACGACAAGAAAGCAGTGACATGCCGGTGTGGGACGAGATTCTTCGCTGCACTCAGAATGACAAGGGGAGGCTCTGGTACTAGAGGATCAACTGGGTTGCAGACCAGTACGACACAAGCACAGCAGCGAAGCGTACCATTGCGCCTTGTTGTAGACTATACACAAGCCAACCGCCAACCTACATTCGCAATCCGAACCCCCATCTCCAAATCACCCATGACAACTCTTCTGCTCAAAAATGCCGACCTGCTCACCACGATGGACGACGCGGGCACCACATGGCCCGATGCCGGTATATACGTGGTAGACAAAGTAATCCAGCAAATCGGACCCACAGCCGCGCTGCCCCAAACAGCCGACACCGTCATAGACGCACGCGGCATGCTCGTAATGCCCGGCATGGTAAACACCCACCACCACTTCTACCAGACCCTCACCCGCAACGTGCCCGCCGCGCAGAACGCCACCCTCTTCAACTGGCTGGTGACGCTCTACCCCATCTGGGCGGGCCTCACTCCCGAAGCCGTGTACGTCAGCAGCAAAGTCGCCATAGCCGAATTGATGCTCTCCGGCTGCACCACTTCCAGCGACCACACCTACATCTGGCCCAACGGCTCGCGCTTGGACGACCAGGTACAGGCCGCCGTCGAAATGGGCTTCCGCTTCCACGCCGCGCGAGGCTCTATGTCCGTCGGCCAATCGCGGGGCGGCCTGCCCCCCGACCACGTAGTCGAGGACGAAGCGCACATCCTGCGCGACTCCCGCCGCGTCATCGAGCAATACCACGACCCCAAGCGGCATTCTATGCTGCGCGTAGTGCTCGCCCCATGCTCGCCGTTCAGCGTGTCGCCCCAGCTAATGCGCGACAGCCTTGAACTAGCCCGCGCTTACGGCGTCCACTCGCACACCCACCTGGCCGAGACGCTTGACGAGGAGGTCTACTGCAAGCAGCAGTTCGGGCGCACGCCGGTGGAGCTTGCGGAGGACCTGGGCTGGGTGGGGCCGGACGTGTGGCACGCCCACGTGGTGCACCCCCACACCGAGGAGATAACCAGGCTCGGCGGCACCCGCACCGGCGTGGCCCACTGCCCCACCTCCAACATGCGCCTGGCGTCGGGTGTAGCTCCCGTGCTGCCCCTCCTGGCTGCGGGCGCGAGGCTCGGCCTGGGTGTGGACGGCTCGGCCTCCAACGACGGCTCGCACATGCTGGCCGAAGCCCGCCAGGCGATGCTCCTCCAGCGCGTGACCCACGGCCCCGCAGCCCTAACCGCGCTCGACGTGCTGAGGCTGGCGACCCGTGGCGGCACCGAGGTGCTGGGCCGCGACGACATAGGCTACCTCGGCATCGGCATGTCCGCCGACTTCATAGGCTACCGCCTGGACACGCTGGGCTTCGCCGGGGGTGCCGTCCACGACCCTCTGGCCGCTATCGTCTTCTGCCAGCCGCCTAATGTGGACCTGTCGGTTATCAATGGCCGGGTGCGAGTGCGGGAGGGGCGGTTGGTGGATGTGGAACTGCCGGTGCTGGTGGAGCAGCACAACAGGCTGGCGAGAGCGTTAGCGATTACTAAGGGGTGAGACCTAAAGGGGAATCGTGGAAACAGAAAGGGCCGGCTATCAGATCACAGAAGATACTGAAGTCGACCCTATGAATTCAAGACCGGTCTTCTTGACTTACCGCCTCAGCTGCTGGCAATAAGTGCTTGAGGTTAATTAATCACTAGGATAATGAGATTCACAATCCGTGGGCCGGTGCTGACGCTGGCCTTATCTCCGATTGAAGCAATGTTAGATATAGACTCAGTTCCACGATGTATGCCTCGCGGACATCTCTGGTACTTAAGTATTAAACAGATTGCGAGTGGCGTTGTTCTCTTGAGCCGACAAATCAATTCATAAGAGCTAACTGCATGTGCTCGATAACCGATCGCTAAACCTTATCCCAAGAGTTTCACAACCTCTTTGAACAAGATCAGTACTTCCACGATCAGCAGCAGCACTTCGACTGTTAGCTGAATGATGGGGAAAAGTGGCCGTTTTGCCATGGGTGGCCTCCTTCGTCGGTCTCATCAGCGCGCCAGATGGCTTCTAAGCTACTTCACCTCCTATCCCTGAAAAGTTCAGTACAAGCAAGGAGCTGTTGCTCTCTACCTCTCCCTGTACTTGCCCTGATTCGCGCTGGCGGCCTCAACTGAGGCACCTACGAAAGAAAAATGCCACTCGCATTCTGTTGTTAAAGTACGCACTATATAGCTACATCAAAAACCGTGCCAGGATATGCAGCAGCAGCAATAATAACCTTAAGTCTGATGTAAAATAGTGAAGCAATGATCAATCATAAGTCTATTGAAGCATTGAGCCCCAAAATGTCTTTATATCGACACGCCCGTGGCCTTCCACACCCCAGGGCGCACCAGCCGCAGGGACTATACAATCACTACTTGGGCCGGAACTCCTCACCTACACCGTCCAGGAACATCTCCAGGCGACCACAGCGCTCGCAGACATAGACATCATATTGCTCGCGGTTGGTGAAGAGTTCGGCCAAGTCACCCAAAAAGAAGTGCGTGCCTTTGCTCCCGCCCTCCTGGAACTTTTTTGTGCCCATAAACCGTAGTGTCACTCCACAGCGCGGGCAGAGCATCGGGTCCGCGTACTGCGATTCATCTCCCGCGCCTGTCCGGCTGCTTTCGCCGGGGTTTGTATCATAGTCCTGCATCGGGTATCTTCCTTCGTAGTGGCGGACTTTAGCGCGTCGGCTGACCACTACGGTGAGCACACACTATACCATTCCCCTCAGCTTGCCAATACACCGCAATACCTCTTCCCTATTGTGCCTGCTCTTCATCCACTCAGGCAGCCTGCTGGCAAGCGTCTCGTTCCCCCAGCTATCGCGAATACCCGCGCTCACGAACTCCGCGAGGAAGTCCAGGTGCTCCTCGTTCAAGGCCCAGAGCACCTCCCCGCAACATGGCGTCTGGAGCCATAGCGGCTGCTGGAAGTACCAGTCATAAGGCCCGTCAACCTTCAGCTTGCGGTGCTGCCACTCGGCCATGTAGCCACAGTGGGTGCATACCAGGCGGCGCGCCCCGAATAGCAGGTCGGCGTACCACTGCGGCGAGGTCTGCGGCCCCTGCGTGTATTCGTCGCGCAGCACCACCCTCGCCTGCCTGTCGCAACGAGGGCAGCGCACCAGGAACAGCGTGCTGAGCCTGTAGAGGTATAGCTTTTCCTTGTTGCTGAACCGCGTCGCCATAGGTCCGAACTTCCCTATGACACGCTTTTGCGGAGAGCTGTCAGCACCCGCTCCGGCGTCATCGGCTGCTGGCTGAGCCACACCCCCATCGCGTCGTGGATGGCGATAGCGATAGCGGGCGTCAGGGGCACCAGGGGCATCTCGGCCATACCACGCGCACCGTACGGCCCCGCCGGGTCGGCAAGCTCCATGATGACCGGCACGATCTCCGTCGGCATGTCCAGGGCGGTGGGCAGCAGGTACGTGCTGAAATAGGGCGTGAGCACCTTGCCGTCGCGCATCTGGAAGTCCTCCAGCAGCGCGTAGCCAAGCGCCTGGGCTAGGCACCCCTCTATCTGCCCTTCCACCTGTTGCCGGTTGACCGCCTTACCCACGTCGTGCACGCTGATCACCTTGAGCACCTGCACCAACCCCGTCAGAGTGTCTACCTCCACCTCCACCGCCTGCGCCGCGTAGCCATAAGCGAAGTTAGGCGTGCCTGCCGTGGTCTCCGGGTCCAGCCCTGTGGTCTCTTCCGGTCGGAACTGCACCCTGGCGCGGGCCGGACGCTCACCGCTATCCCACTTCACACGCGCGGCTTTCGCAGCGTCATATACCGCCCGCCCGCCCATGTAGGTCATGCGTGAGGCCGAGGCGCTGCCCGCGTTGGGTGCCTGCCCGCTGTCGTCGGTCACCATCTCGATGAGGGGGGCCTCGCCCGCGCCCTGCGGGTGCTCGAACGGCAGGCCCAGCGTCTCGGCAGCTATCTGCCGTAAGATGGTGTGCGCCCCCTGCCCCACATCCGCCGCGCCCACCCGCACCGTGGCGTGCTCTATCTTGTCACTGCCGTATAGCTCTACCTCGGCGGTGGCCTGGTCGGGGTAGCCGAACGAATAGCCAATATTCTTGATGCCACACGCGATACCCACGCCCCGGCGCAGGTGTGGCTTCTTAGGCTCTGGTCGCGGGTTGCCGTAACCTAGCCGCGAAACGGCCTCCTCGACGCAACGCTCCATCACCGGCAGCGCGCTCACCCCCGGCGGCAGGGGATGCTGCGACGGCTCGATGCTGCCCTCCCGGTAGATGTTGCGGCGGCGCATCTCTATAGGGTCTATGCCGAGCGCGTGGGCCAGTCGCGTGACCATGCTCTCCACTGCGAATTGCGCCTGCGGTGCCCCGAACCCGCGGAAGGCCCCGCACGGCACGTTGTTGGTGTACACCACGTAACCGTCCACCGAGATGTTGGGCACCTCGTACGTGCCGGTGCCGAACAGCGCCGCTATCTTGAGCACCTCCACGCTGGTCGAAGCGTAGGCCCCGCCGTCGGCCACCATCTCGGCCCGCACCCCCACGATGCGCCCGTCCTTCATCGCGCCCCACTGGCAGCGTATAGCGAACGGGTGGCGCTTGTGGTGGGCGAACATCGACTCCTCGCGGCTCCAGATTATCGCCGTGGGCCGCTTCAGCTTCCAGGTGGCGAGCGCCAGCAGGTGCTGTATCGACAGGTCCTCACGCCCCCCGAACGCCCCGCCAATCGCCGCGTACCGGATAATCACGTCCTCTTCCGACAGCTTCAGCATCGCCGCTATCTGCTTGCGGTCCTCGTGCAGCCACTGCCCCGCCGTTTCTATCACCAGCTTGCCCGCCTGGTCGATGTAGGCGATGCCCGCCTCCGGCTGCAAATAGGCGTGCTCCTGCCAGGAGGTAGTGAACTCGCCCACAAGCACCAGGTCCGCCTCGGCTAGCGCCTTGTCCGCGTCCCCTTTGCGTATGGGCACGTGGCCCAGGACGTTAGTGCCCTGCGCATCGTGCACCAGCGGCGAGTCAGGCGACATAGCGGCCCGCGCATCGGTCACCGGCGGCAGGTCCTCGTACTCAACCTGCACCAGACCAGCCCCCGCCTCGGCAGCCTCCACCGTCTCGGCTACCACCACCGCCACCCGGTCGCCCACGTAGCGCACTTTGTCGCCGCAAATCGCGGGCTGGTCCGACTCCACCAAACCGTAGGCGTTGAAGGGCACGTCCGCCGCCGTCAGCACGTCTACCACGCCTGGGTATTCCAGCGCCTTGCTCGTATCCAGCTTCAGGATGCGGGCGTGCGGGCGGTGCGCGAACACGATCTTGAGGTGCAGCATGTCGGCCCGCACGAGGTCGGCGGGGTACTTGGTCGCGCCCGTGACTTTGCCGAGCGCGTCCGGGCGGGGAACTGAGGCTCCTATGAGGGTAGTCATACAGTCACCTTCCTGTATTTTCTCTCTTACTGCCAACGAGTTCGTACCACAGCCATATACCGGCCAACACTATATAAGGGATGGCAACTATCGAAGACCGTGGCAATACGCCGTTATTGGTTAGGAAGATTAGAATAGGTATGCCTCCAATGCACACGAAGCGCAGGATATTGCCTGTTCTCTCACGCTCACGTGCCGCCTGCGCTTGCTCTACAGAGACAGGTGGCGCGGCTACACCAGTGCTCTTCTGTCTGATGAGAAGCGACCATCCTGTGTAAACGGTTGCAAGTAACACAACCACAAAAAAGACCCAGCCGAACCACTCGCTAAAAAAGTTGAATTCATATGCCAGGTCCATTGCGGACAAGGCAAGAAGCACCGCCACGATAGCGACCCAAAACCAGAAATCAGGGTCTCGCTTCATCCTGGTACCTCCCGGCGGTTACTCACGCACTCGATGTTCGATGATCGACCTTATCACCGGCCGCCGCCAGCATCGCGTCCAGTATCTTCCTGTAGCCCGTACACCGGCAGATGTTCCCGCTGATCGCCACCTGCGCATCTTCCAGACTGGGCTGTTGCCGTTCGTCCAGCAGCTTGGCCCCGGCCATAATCATGCCTGGGATGCAGAAGCCGCACTGCACCGCCGCGTGGTCGATGAACGCCTGTTGCAGGGGGTGCAGACCCTCGCCCGGCCCGGTGTCCGCCAACCCCTCTATGGTCACGATCTCGGCGTTATGGGCCTGTGGCGCTGGCACCAGGCACGACATAGCGGCTTGCCCGTCGATCCAGACGGTGCAGGCCCCGCACTCACCCTCTGCGCAGCCCTCCTTGGTGCCGGTCAGCCCCGCGTTCTCGCGCAAGGCGTCCAGCAGCGACTTGCCCTGCGCACCCTCCAGCCGGTAGTGCTGCCCGTTGACGGTGGTCTCAATCGCGCCCTTGAACTGCGCTCCTGCCTGTCTTGTGCGCCCGCTGTCGAGCAATATGGGCCTGTCGGGAAAGCCCTCCCGCTCCGCGCCCGCCGCCAGCCGCCGCAAGCACTCCGCGACCACTGCCGCGAGCGTCACCAGCCGGTAGTCAGCCGAGCCGCGCAGGTCGCTGATGGGCTTCACGTCCTGACACGCCAGCCGCCCCGCCTCAGCGCACACCTCGTCATCGAGCCGCTTCCCACGCAGAAACTCCTCAGCTTGCCGAGCGCGCGCAATCGTTGGGGCCACCGAGCCTAGCGTGATGCGGGCCTCGCTCACGGTGTCGCCCTCGAACGTCAGCACCAACCCTGTATGTATCACCGAGATCGCCTGCGCCCGCCGCAAGCCGAGTCTGCTCCACATGCCCCGCTGGTTGTCCCTCAGCGCCGGGAAGCGGATTTCGCGCACCATCTCCCCCGGCTGAAGCACTGTGCGCCGCACGCCCAGGTAGAACTCGGACAGCGGCACCACGCGCTCCCCCTCAAGACTAACAAGCGCCACCTCGGCACCCAACGCCATGAGGGCCGAAATCGTATCGTTTGCGGGTGAGGCGGTGACCAGGTTGCCCGCCACCGTGGCCCTGGCGCGTATCTGGGGAGCGCCCACCTCGATGCTCGCCTGCGCCAGCGGAAAGCCACGCTCCAGGCACTCCCGCGACGACAGCACGTCGTTATGAGTGGCAAGTGCACCCAACCTGAAGGTGCCATACTCCAGGCGCACGTACTTGAGGTCGCGCAACTTACTTATGTCAATGAGGGTGTCGGTGCGTTTGATGCCGCGCTGCAACTCGACCAGTACGTCGGTGCCGCCCGCCACCAGCCTGGCTGTGGGGTGGTCGCGCAGCAGTTGCAGGGCCTCTTCAAGGCTGGCTGGCTGAAAATAATGGTGCCACATATCACTGTCTCGCTATGCAGAGTGCCTACCTGGACCATGCCGGGGAATGACACCGGCTGCTTAGCGGTTCGGGCCTCCTTGCCCCAATACCCGGCGGGTGGGAGTCAAAATCAGAACAATCCAGGGCTTTGGCCGGAAACGACATTCTTCGCAAGGTGCCCCTACCGGCACCTAGACCAGCCCCGGTGTAACGTCCTACCGCCCAGAGCGAATCATACATGCGCCCCATACTACGGAGGCTAGGGCTAGTGTACGAGCAAAACGGCCCGTGCGTCAATAGGCCGGCTCTTGAGACAGGGCGCGGCAGTCCTAAGAAGAGACAAGGTAGGCGGTACGGGGGCGCAAAGGGCGACGCTCATGCTATGGAAGTGCCGAAGATAAGACTCAGCGTGCGAGGGACGAGACCGTGCGTATGGAGGTGAATAAGAGACAGGGTACGAAGGACGGGCACGGCGATTGCGTTGGTAGCATGGTGACCAGCCGACGCCAGGCGATTGAAATCGCGGGCTACAAAAGGCAAAGTCTGCCCTGCGGCAGACTGGTTCAACGTAAACGATCTTATAG
>JALZHI010000209.1 GCA_030913985.1 Chloroflexota bacterium
ACTGAGGACTGAGCGAAAGTTCAGCACCCACTCAGTCCTCAGTCCTCAGTCCTCATCACTCGCCTATGGAGACTCGCGCTCTTACAGCCCAGGACAGGCCGCAACTGGACGCGCTACTGATGCGCGACCCGGTGTGTAACGTCTTCCACCTGAGCGCCATGCTGGAGTATGAGAAGGCGGGCTATCGGGGCGGGCTGTCGGACGCGCCGCAGGCGGAGGGTGGGCCGTGGGCGGTGGGGGTGTTCCGCGACGGAGAGCTTGTGGGGATGGTCACCGCCGTGAAGGGCACCGGGGGCATCTACCACAGCCCAGGCGACCGGGAGGCGCTCGAAGCGGTGGCCGAACTGGTCGTAGAGAAGGCCCGGCAGGGGGCGCTTACGCTGTTGAGCGGGCACTACTCGCAGGTGGGGGAGGTGCTGCCCCTTGTAGATGCCGCCGGGGTGGGGCCGTCCGACAACTGCCACTTCCGCACCCTGGAAGCCAGCCAACTCCTCATGCCGCCGCTCACCAGGGGCTACTCGGTACCATTTATGGCCTCGGGCGAGGACATGGAGAGGCTGATAGACTTCTACGAGACCGGCTTCTACTCCCTGGCGAGGCTGCCGTCCCGCGCCGCCTGGCGCAACCGCCTCACCGAACAGCTAGCTTACCGCACCCTCTACATAGTCGAGGACGCGCAGGGCCGGGTGGTGTCCGCCGCCCTCTCCAGCGCGGAGGCCGGGGGCGTTGCCATGCTGGGGGGCGTAGCTACGCTCCCGGCGCACAGGGGCAAGGGGCTGTCGGCCCTATGCGTGGGTGCCCTCTGCAAGCACCTCCTCGACAAAGGCTTCCACACCGTCGCCCTCTTCTACCTGGAGGACAACGACTCGGCGGGCCGCGTCTACCGGAAGCTAGGCTTCCAGGAAGCGGGGCACTGGCTCCTGGCCCCGCTTGGCATCGCCGCCTCTTTCGCCCCACTCTTCACGCTGAGAACAAGTTAGCAACCGGGCTATGCTAGCCAATTGCCCTATGTTGCCGGTGCTCCCTGCGCGGGCATACCTGTGGGTTCCGCCGTCGTACTTTGCTCGGTGGCTTCGCCGCGCTGCTGAGTGTTGTACCTGCCGGGCCACCACTTAGGTCGAGGCTCAGGTCCGAGGTTTTCGTCGCCGTAGCGTTTAGCCAGGTAGATAGCAACTGCCCAGGGCAGCAGACCGTATAGCGATATCGCGAGGGGGTTGGGCTGCGAAAGTATCATGTATGAGCGTGCCGTGTTATCCCAGCCATGCAGCAGGATCAGCATGAACACGCTTCCGGTGTTGTTGTATACCCACGTAGTCACCATCGCCCAGCCGACGATGCCAAGGGTAAGCCCGAATAAGGTCGGGATAAGCAGTATGGGATTCTCTCGATTGAAATAAACGGCGAACGGGAGATGCCACAGTCCCCATAGCACGCCCACGATCCAGGTCGAGCGGGCGGCAGAGTATTTGGCCTGCAAATGGGGTAGCGCGAAGCCCCGCCAGCCCGGCTCCTCCGCGAACCCGGTGAACACCATCATGAAGAGCAGGAAGGGCACGAAGTAAGCCCAGGGGAGCAACGTCGAGAAAGGCCCCAGCGCAAAGCCGCCGCTTAAGAATCCCGCTCCCAGGGCCGCAGCGAGCACGATAAGGGGCAGCAATAGCACGGTCAGGTACCAACGAGGCGCGACACGCCACTTGAGTACCCTGCCCCACAGGTCGCGTACCCCGACGCGCCCGTAAACAATCGCCGTGATGATGAAGGCGGCCAGCACGGGTCCGAACTGCCCGATGTTGTAGACCAGGAAAGCTAATAACCTGTTCCCGTCGATGCGCAACGTGAGCAGATCGAAGAAGTGAACGAAGTTGTGTTCGTTACTGATGGACACCCCGGCGTTATTGGCAAGTATGAAACCCAGCGTATGAAAAGGCCACGTGATTAGATAGGCGAGAGCAAAGAAGCTCACGACCACATGCCGCTTAATCATGAGCAGCACATCCTCCTGATATGAAATTGTGAGGATTATATCAAAACTATTGGCTTTATGGAATACTTAAAGTCCACATGATTTGACAATTGCAGCTAGCAGAGGTCGCAAAATGAGTAGAACCCATCTCAAAAATGACAGGATGGTATATGAGCACATGGCCCCGCTATGTCATTTCGAACGTAGTGAGAAATCTCGTCCCTCTCCACCCAAATACCACCTTTCCTTCAGCCACAAGGTACCATAAGAAAAAGGCAATATCGCGGTGAAGGACGAGATTTCTCACTCCGTTCGAAATGACATAGAAGGGGCTTGGTCGGGAGGTTCGACAGTGTTGTTTTTGCGATAGCTTCTGCACATGTTACGGGTTGCATGAAAGACGCCCGCTGACATAGCCAACGAGCGTTTCTTGATGCCTCTTAAACTCGTGCTGCGAACACATATATCTTCACCCGCAGCACGTTTCACGTTTCACGTTTCAGAACCTTACTTCTCCATCTCCGCGTACGTCGGGTGAGGCAAGAAACCCCACCTGTCCTGCGGCCAGTACGACACGAACGCGGTGCCCACTATGCGCTCCACCGGCAACGGACCTTTGACGTGAGAGTCGCTGGAGTTACGCCGGTTGTCGCCCAGGACGTAGACGTGTCCAGGCGGCACAACTATGGGATCGCGTTTGTAGTTGGGCCGCTCATTGATGTAAGGCTCGTTCAGCTTGATGCCGTCCACAAACACGTCGCACGAGTTGCAACAGCTGTCGCAGTCGGACTGCGGAGGGTTCTCCATGCCGGGTTGTGGCCGGACCTCCACCGTCTCGCCCTCCACCGCTATCACCCGCTTGATGAAGTCGCGCGGCTCGTCCCACGCCTCGAATACTACGATATCGCCGCGCTGCGGCCCGTGGAAGAGGTAGCGCATGTCGGTGGGCAGGTCGGGGTTGGTCAGGCGGGACACGAAGTTTACGTCGTAGCGGAAGTAGAGGCCCTTGTTCACCAGGAGGTACTGTTCGGTGTGCAGCGTGGGCATCATGCTGTCGCCCTCCACCTTGAAGTTCTGCACTACCGAGCGCACCACGAAGAATATCAACAGGGTGACCAGTATCGTCTCTATTACCTCGCGCAACACGCTTGGCCGCGAGCCGCGAGAGTAGCCGTCGTTACCGTCGAAATCATCGCCGGACTCGCCGTCGTCCGCATAAGGGAGGCGTGCTGCTTCTCGCCAGTATTTATCGTCTTCTATGCGCATCTTGTCCTGTATCGCAATCCGGTTATGGGTCGGCCTTGTCACAGACTGTTGTAATGGGGTGCCGACGTAGCCCAAACCTAATTATATCCGCTAGCGGCATTGAAATACAAAGGCAAAGCGCATACCAATAGCCCATCCGCTATGGGACATTAGGGCTATTTACCCTGGCATGACCCGAAACTATAATTTGATTAGAGTCCAGCATATATATCGGAGAAGCACGCCATGCTCATTAAGCGTCTAGAGGGGGTGCAGGCGGCCAAGAACGGCATAGCCGACCCCACGACCCAGGAAAAGCCAACCGCCAGCGCCGGGCAGACCAGCCCGTACGCCTCGTCAGCCAGGTCGGCCCACAACACCGAAGTGATGCCGGGCACCGGCACCGCGCCCCTGCCCCGCAACACGGTGCTCCAAGGACGGTACGACGTGGAGGAAGTGCTGGGCGTCGGTGGCATGAGCACGGTATACAAGGCCCGCGACCTGCGCTTCACGGCGGTGACCCGCTACTGCGCCGTCAAGGAGATGCCCGACAACTCGCCCGACATTCGCACCGGGCAGATTCGCCTCGCCAACTTCGAGCGAGAGGCCTCCCTGCTCGCTACCCTGTCGCACCCCGGCATACCCAAGATTTACGACTTCTTCACGGCACACGGCCGCGTGTACCTGGTCCTGGAGTTCATTGACGGCAAGGACCTGGAGTCGCAGCTCAATAACAAAGAGCACCCGATGATGGAGGAAGAGGTAGTGCGCCTCGCGGTGCAGGTGTGCGACGTGCTCGAATACCTGCACGGCCACCAGCCCCAGCCCATCGTCTTCCGCGACCTCAAGCCCTCGAACATGATCCTGATGGCCGACGGCAAGCTCACCCTCATCGACTTCGGTATCGCCAAGGTGTTCCAGTCGGACAAGCGCGGCACGATGATCGGCACCGAGGGATACGCCCCGCCGGAGCAGTACAGGGGCCTCGCGGACCCACGAGGCGACATCTACGGCCTCGGCGCGACCATGCACCACCTGCTGACCAAGTCGGACCCGCGCATTCAGACGCCCTTCACCTTCCACGAGCGGCCCATACGCAAGTTCAACCCGCGCGTCAGCGAGTACCTAGAGTCGGTCATATTGCAGGCGGTGGAATACGACATCGACCGCCGATGGCCCAGCGCCCCAGCCTTCCGCCAGGCCCTCATGCAGACCAGCGTGCTCGACCCCAAGCTAAAGAGGCGCCAGTCCGGCCCCCTCGATGAGGACCAGGTATCGCTCATCGACCAGGCGCCCGTACCCGGCCTCTCCGGCGCGCCCACCGGCGGGCTGGAGCGCCCCGACGTATCGAGCGGCGTGCTGCTGCCGCCAAGTTACGCCAGCCAAAAAGAGAGGGGCACTAATCCGCCGCAGGAAAGGGCGCACGCACCCATACCCTCCCAGGTGAGTGCCGAAGGTGCGCAGGTGCTGTGGACGTTTACGGCGGACGACGAAATCCGCTCCTCGCCCCTGTGCAGCCGAGGGGTGGTCTTCTTCGGCGCTTACGACACCAATCTGTACGCCCTCAACGCCAAGAGCGGCGACTTCCTATGGAAAGCCCCCACCAAGGCCGGTATCTGCTCGTCGCCCACGCTGGTAGGCGACCTGGTGGTGGTCGGTTCCGAGGACGGCTACGTGTATGCTTTCGACGCCCGGCGCGGCACCACCGCCTGGACCTACAGGACCGGATCGCCTGTGCGCTCCTCGCCCAAGGTGTACAAGGACCTGCTCTTCATCGGCTCGGACGACCAGAACATCTACGCCCTGCAAGCAGAGACGGGACAGATCGTGTGGAAGTACCGCACCTGGAACCACGTACGCTCGTCGGCCTCGGTAGCCAACGGCCTGGTGATGATAGGCTCCAGCGACGGCAACCTCTACGCGCTTGATATGCTCAGCGGCACGCTCAAGTGGAAGATGCACACGCTTGGGGCCATAATCAGCACGCCCGGCATCGCGGGCAACACCGCTATCATTGGCTCGCTCGACAACTACGTGTACGGGGTGGACGTAGACACCGGCTTCACCTCCTGGCGCTTCGAGACGCAACGCTCGGTCTCCTCGTCGCCTGCCGTGATGGGCGAGCGAGTGCTAATCGGCTCCACCGACGGCATCATGTACGCCCTGGACGCCCACTCAGGCCGCACGATCTGGGACTTTGACACCCAGAGCCAGATAACCTCGTCGCCGAGGATATCCCCCGCCAATGACGCCGTGTATTTCGGCACCGTAAACAACTTCATCTACTCGCTCGACCTGATCACAGGCGAGATAAAGTGGCGCTACAAGACCCGCGGCCCGGTCGTCTCGTCCCCCTCTGTGGAGGACGGCATCGTCTACGTAGGTTCGCTCGACCGCAAGCTGTACGCACTGGCTATCTGAGTTATGAGTTGTGAGTTATGAGTGTTGAGTTTTGAGTTGAATTACCTAACTCAAAACTCAACACTCA
>JALZHI010000210.1 GCA_030913985.1 Chloroflexota bacterium
GGACGCCAAGAACCACGCCAAGATTAAGATTGACTATTCACCGCAGAGACGCAGAGGACGCAGAGGATACGCAGAGATAATGTTTGTTTGGTGAAGGAATAAGGACAGCATTGTACTGTACAAAGCTGCATGACAAAGAACACCGTCAACTATTCTCCGCGTAACCTCCGCGTCCTCTGCGTCTCTGCGGTGCAATTCTTTATTTCTCTTGGCGTGGTTCTTGGCGTCCTTGGCGTCTTGGCGGTTCCGTCTCTTATAATCTCCCCTACCCCATTGGTGCGAATTCGTTTAGCTGTGTACAATGGAAGCAGACTGACGCGAAGGGAGGTGATAGCGGTGGATGAGCCTAACCGGCGGGACGTGGTGCGCCTGACCAGCCTGGCATCTTGCGCTGGTTGAGCCAGCAAGATGGGTCCTGGTGACCTGGCGCAGGTGCTGCGTCCTCTCACGGTGCACACGCACCCCAACCTCATAATCGGGCTGAACCCCGGCGACGACGCCGCTGTCTACCTCTTGAACGACACCCAGGCGCTCGTGCAGACGCTCGACTTCTTTCCGCCTATCGTGGACGACCCGTACACCTTCGGGGCGATTGCCGCCGCCAACTCGATGAGCGACGTGTACGCGATGGGCGGCACGGTGGCGCTCGCCCTCAACATCGTGGCCTTCCCGAACGACCTAGACAAGGCGATCCTCACGGCCATCTTGCAGGGCGGCCTCGACAAGGTCAACGAAGCGGGCGGCATCATCGCGGGCGGGCACACCGTCACCGACCCTGAGCCTAAGTACGGCCTGTGCGTCACCGGCCTGGCCGACCCAGCACGCATCATGTCGAAGGCAGGCGCGCGTCCCGGCGACCGCCTCGTGCTGACCAAGCCGCTCGGCAGCGGGGTAGTCACCACCGCCGCCAAGAACGACCGCGCCACCCCCGCACACCTGCAAAGCGCGGTAGACTGGATGCTGCGCCTGAACGGCCCGGCCTCGCGCGTGTTTGTTGAGGCGGGCGTCAGGGCCTGCACCGACATCACCGGGTTCGGCTTGCTCGGCCACGCCTCCGAGATGGCCCAGGCGGGCGGCGTGCTCATGCGCATCTCCGCGTCGGCTGTGCCGGTGCTCGACGGGGCGCTGGACTACGTGCGCCAGAAGCAGGTGCCCGGCGGCACGGGCCGCAACCGCGACTACCTCATCAAGCCCGACCGCGAACCCGAAGCCGCCCACCCCACAGGGCACCAGACCGAGGTGCGCGTCCGCCTCAACGCCGGCATCCCCCGCGAGAGCGTGACCCTCCTGTTCGACCCCCAGACCTCCGGCGGCCTCTTCGCCGCTGTGCCCCCCGCCCTGCTGGCCGAAGTGCACGCCAGGCTCGAAGACGCGGGCGTACAGATCTGGGAGGTTGGGGAGGTAGACGAGGGGTTGGGCATCATTGTGGAGGCGTAAGACCTCTTCGTCACCCCCCCGCTACCTCTTCACCTACCTCGTCACCCGCAATCCCCCAGTACTCTCAATTGTGGATAAGTAGACATAAAGGGCCATTGACGTGCACATCCCCGGATGCTATCATTGATTCCAGGTAGGCTAAAGGCCAACTATTGTGGAAAACCGCCTTGAAATGACCTGGAGGATAGATTTTGCACGGTAATATTGCCTCTTATGTCGCGCCTGTGCGGGGCAGAGGCATAAGGGCCGCGAGGTGGCTCGTACCCGGCCTGTTGCTGGCTGTGATGCTGTTGGGCCTGGTGGGCCATGCTTTTGCCGATACCAGCTACAAGGTGCAGCCCGGCGATACGCTCAGCGGCATAGCGGTGCGCTACGGCACCACCGTTGAGGCGATTGTGGCGGCCAACAACCTGCCCAGCCGCACCATCTACGCGGGGCAGACGCTCGTGATCCCTTCGGCAGGGTCCACAGGGGGCAGCCAGTCCGCCGCGCCCTCCAACGGCTCGACCTACGTGGTGCAACCGGGCGACAACCTGACGGTGCTAGCGCAACGCTTTGGTACGACCCGCGAGGCCCTGGCAGCGGCCAACGGCATCTCCCCGAGCGCCCTCCTCTACGTAGGGCAGGTGCTCAACATACCAGGCGGCCAGCAACAGCAGCCCCCACCACCGCCCGCCCAACCTACGGCCACTCGCGTGCCTCCCACCGCCACGCCGTCGGTGCCCACGGCTACCCCCGACCCCAGCAAGCCGCAGACGCACACCGTTCAACCCGGTGAGAACCTGTCCCTCATCGCCTCCAGGTACAGCACGACGGTCGAGGCGCTGATGTTGGCTAATAACATAGCCAACCCGAGCCTGCTCTATTCGGGCCAGGTGCTGACGATTGTAAAGCCCGGCCAAAGCTCCACAGGGAACTCGGCTTCGCGGTCCAGGGCGGCCCCGGCTGAGCCTAAGCCCCCGATGGGCGAGTTCGGCCCCAAGTGGGTGGAGGTGAGCATCAGCACCCAGGCCCTTACCGCGTACGAGGGGAACACGCCCGTATACTCCACCAAGATAAGCTCCGGGCGGTCCCGCTACCCGACGGTCGAGGGCACCTTCCGCGTCTATGCCAAGTACGCGCAGACGAGGATGCGCGGCGGCGAGGGTGCCGACCGCTACGATATACCCGACGTGCCCTACACGATGTACTTCTACTCTGACTACGCTCTGCACGGCGCGTACTGGCACAACAACTTCGGGACGCCGCAGAGCCACGGCTGTGTAAACCTCTCGCCACAGGACGCCAAGTGGCTGTACGACTGGGCACCTATTGGCACGATGGTAGTTACGCGCAAGTAGTTTTCGCCCCGCGCATATAGTTACTGAAAAGCAACAGGCCCCACGAGAACCGTGGGGCCTGTCGTTTGACTTTTACCGCGCCTCTGCGAACTAACCTTTACCCTAATCCTTGCGGAGGCGCTTTACGCGCCGGCTCGAGTTTGTCCGAAGATCGCGGAATTGTCTGCTGCGTGGTGCATCGGCTATCCCTCCTCTACCTTGCGGTTGACTCGGGACTACGACTACCCTGGTCGCAGTCAGCCATAGACGGAGCAAATGGCGTGCCAATTAACCGCAGAATGGACACTTGCAGCCTCGCACGCCGGTGGCAAAAGGCACCTGATAGCCTGTATATTTATGCTCTAATCCTGTTCGCGGACTGGAGCTTATGCCAACCCTCCTCACGATAGAGCTTGTGCCTCGCACCTGCTGGTTCAAGAACGTGCGCTCGGAAGTGAGCGCCGCCGACTGGGACACTCTCAAGAAAATGACGGCCCTGTCGGCGGGCAACAGGTGCGAAATCTGCGGCGGGCGCGGCCCCAGGTGGCCGGTGGAGGCTCACGAGATATGGGACTACGACGACCGGAACCACGTGCAGAAGCTGACCGGCCTCATCGCTCTCTGCCCCGACTGCCACGGGGTGAAGCACATAGGGCTGTCCATCTCTCGCGGGCGTGAGGAGCAGACTCTACGCCACCTCGCCCGGGTCAACGGCTGGTCGGTAGAGGACGCCCGGCTGTACGTGGAGGTAGCGTTCGAGGTCTGGTCGCAACGCAGCAACCACGATTGGACCCTGGACATTAGCTGGCTCGAGCAGCATGGCATCCACCCCAAACCCCGCTAGTTTCTAAACGCCAAGACGCCAAGACGCCAAGGACCACGCCAAAATGATTAGGGTTTAGAGAAGCAGAAGGACCAGAGTACGACATTTGTACTCTGGTCCTCCTCGTATCCCTTACCCTCAATACTCTTGGCGTGGTCCTTGGCGTCTTTGCGTCTTGGCGTTTTCGTCTCTAAACTCTAACGCGTGCGCTTGGTGACCGCCTTGTAGGCCTGCTCGAAGTAGCGGGAGGCTTGCTCGTGCTTGCCCCGGCCCGCGAGCACCTGGGCGTACCGCTGGTAGATATCGCTCGCCTTGCCCGCTGCCTCACCCGCTTCCAACAGCTGAATCGCTTCGTTGAACAGCGCGTCCGACTGCTTGGCCTCTCCCCTCTGGGCGGCAATTTCGCCGGAGAGGGCAAGGGCGCTCGCCAGCACTTCGTTGGTGTCGGCCTGGCCTTGCAGGTGCTCGGGAAGCTGCGCGTTGGCCTGCGCGCTCTCGGAACGACCTTCCTGCTTGGCCGACTGGGCAGCGGCGCGGCTGGTCTCCACCGCCTGGGAAGCCATAGTCTGGGCTTCGTCCAGGTTGCCCCTGGTCATCGCCAGGCGGGCCAGGTTGGTGAGGGCCAGCGCCTTGTCGGTCTGGCTGTTGAGGCGCTCGGCAAGTTCAAGGCTGTGCTGAAGATATTCCTCGGCTGCCTCGGCCTCGCCCATCTCGATCAGGATGTTGCCGTAGCGGCTCTCCATCTTGGCGACGGTCTGCATGTTGTCCAGCGCCTCGTAGATGCTCAGGGCGCGGATGCTGGCGGTCCTGGCGGCGCTGAAGTGCCTGTCCTCGCCGTAAGCCATCGCCATGTCCCAGAAGATAGACGCCTGCCGCTCGACGCTGTTCACCTGGCCGAGCAGGTCCAGGGCGCTCCTGTAGGCGGCGAGAGCGCGGTCGTTGTCGTGCAGCGCCCAGTAGTCGGCGGCGATGTTGCTCAACACCTTGAGCTTGAAGTTCGGGTCTCGTACCACCCCGTTGTTCACGGCCTCCAAGCACGTGCGGTGCTGCTCCAGGGCCGACAAAGGCTGGTCTGCCTGGTAGTAGGCCATGCCGAGGAGCAGGCGCAATTGCTCAAGCCCCTCCCGGTCGCCCAGGCGGGTGGCAAGCTGGATGCCCTTCTGTACGTAGGCGAGCGCCTCGGTGGCGTTGCCGGAGTGCACGGCGGCCTGCGCGGCCAGGCAATAAGCTCGCTGCTGCTGCTGCGTGTCGAGCGGCCGCTGGCCGCCGGAGGCAGCTTGCGTCGTAGCGCCGTTCTCCTCGGGCAGCATCGGGCGCAGGATTTCAAGAGCCTGTGTCGGGCGGCCGGTGTGCAGGTACAACTCGGCCTGCGAGATCTGCAAGTCCTGGTAGGCAGGGTCGAATATGCCCAGGTTCTCACCTGCGCGCACCCCACGCCGCCGTCTCACGCGCCTCGGCATCGACTCTGGGTCGGCGGGCACGAAGCCGGGAGCATCCGGGTCGAGCAGTTGGCCTGCGGCTACCTCCAACCGAGAGGCAATCCTTTGCAGAGCCTCCAGGGAAGGTCTTGTTTTACCTTGCTCTATAGCTGATATATAACTCTTGGAGTAATCTTCCCCTGCCAGGTCCTGTTGCGTCAATCCTCGACGCGTACGAAGCTGGCGGATACGCTGTCCGAGGACGCGTGCCGATATTGTGGTAATCATTTATTATCCTCTCAGAAATTGGTATTTGCCATAGGTTTGGGTGGCTCCAAGCTGGCATACGGCCGGTGGAGACATATTGTCCAGCGCCCGGTGGAGCAATGGGACATGAGCCCTGGTGGAGCGGACTTCCAGTCCATACGAGGGTCGCATTAGAGGGATGAGAACTGGCGCAACTGAGATTATATCATAGTCTAAGCAACTTGCACAGGGTTAACCACCCCGAAATTGATAAGAGTGACCAAGCAGAGCGATGCCACTGTTCTATACCCCAAATCCATATATTATACGCATAGTCATTTTACTCGGATTGCGTTTGAGTAGAATCTTTAGTGGACAAAATAAGTTCTAGAAATAACCTTGTTCCATATGGTACATGCTAGATAATATAGTTGTATGTAAGTTG
>JALZHI010000036.1 GCA_030913985.1 Chloroflexota bacterium
AGCTCTCTAATCTCCTCATCACTCAGGGTAGGCAGCTCTATTGGTCTCATAACCCACCTCCTACCTCAGTATATCACCCATCATTATTTATGTGCTTGCACTTAGAAGCTGTCTCATAAATAGTATCACCAAGTAGCGGCGGTAGAGGCGGCAGAGTTGGACCTTGTCATTTCGAACGGAGTGAGAAATCTCGTCCCTAAGCACCCAAGTAACACCTTTCCTTCAGTCACGCTGCACCGTAAGAAAGCGGAAACATTTCGGTGAAGGACGAGATTTCTCACTGCGTTCGAAATGACAAGGTCCGACTCCGCCGCTATGTTCCTGCCTATTACTCTTCAAATGCGTTCAAGCAACTCTGTGACAAGCAACTGATTGACAACCTGCTATCCTGCGTTGTAACCTGCCTGTTAGAGCCTGTTCCTAAAGTAAGGAAAGAATGTCCGTACTGACCCACAGCAGAAGCCTGCCTGTTCAGCGGGTAGAGACCGTCCTGGTTGCCCGGTACGCGGGGTGGCTGCTGTCCGGCATCGTGGTGCTGGCGCTCGGCATTCGGGCCTGGGGCCTCGACTTCGGCCTGCCCTCGCTCTACCACCCCGACGAGCCGACGCACGTGGTAATCGCCCTAAACATGCTCAAGACAGGCGACCTCAACCCCCACTTCTTCGACTACCCTTCGCTCTTCTTCTACATCCACGCCCTGGCCTACATACCTTATTTCCTGTTCGGCAAGGTGATGGGCATCTTCGACACGCCCCTCGACATCCCTTACCCGGTAACTCACCTGCTGGGCGTGGGCAGCACCACCATGCCCAGTACCTTCATGCTGGGCCGCTGGTTGACGGTGCTGTTCGGTGTGGCGGTGGTGGTGCTGGTCTATATGGTGGGCAAGCAACTGTTCGACAAGCCCGGCGTGGGGCTGCTGGCCGCCTTCATCACGGCGGTGTCTCCGGCCAGCGTCAACAGCAGCCGCTTCATCACCCCCAACATCATGCTCACCTTCTTCGGCGTGCTGGGGTTGTACGGCGCGGTCATGGTGCTCAAGCGGGGCGATACGCGCGACTATGTGCTGGCGGGTGTGGGGGCGGGGCTTGCCGCCTCGATCAAGTACAACGGCGTGCTGTTGGTCGTGGTGATAGCGGCGGCTCACTTCCTGCGCGCGGGGCTTGAAGGCTTCAAGGACAGGCGCGTCTACATGGCCCCGCTGCTGGCAGGCGCTATCTTCTTCCTGACAACGCCCTTTGCCATCCTCGACAGCGAGAAGTTCCTCCACGACGTGCGCGCCGACGCGCAACACTACGCCACCGCCCACTTCGGCATGGAGGGGAACGCCCTCGGCTGGTACGTGGACTACCTGTGGTCCGTGGAGGGGCTGATCGTGCTGCCCGCCATCGCGGCCATGATACGGGGGGCAATAGTGCGCTCCAGGCCGCTGCTGATGCTGTCCGTGTTCCCCGTGATATACTTCATCTTCATCAGCACCTTCGTTGTCCGCAACGACCGCACGGTGCTGCCCCTGCTGCCGTTCCTGGCGCTGCTTGGTTCGTCGCTGCTATTCTACCTGCTGGGCCTGGTGTGGCCGCCCAACAGCACGGCACGCAAGCTGGCTGCCGGTGCGGTGGGCCTAGTCATGGCTGTGTCGGTCGTCTACCCGCTGTGGCAGACGGTAGAGCGCACGCAACAGGGGCTATCGGGCGTTGCCAGCCGAGACGCGGCGCGCGATTGGATCAACAGCAGCATAGCCGCAGGTTCGCACGTCGCGGTGGAAGCCTACGGCCCGGTGATTGACGATACTCGCTTCAAGGTGGACTGGGTGGGGCGCGTCACCCAGTATTCGGCTGCACAGTACGCGGAGCAGGGTGTAGACTACGTGGTGGCTAGCGGGGGCATATTCAACCGCTTCTACCGCGAACCTGCCCGCTACCCCGGCGACATTCAGCAATACGACACGCTGTTCGGCCAGCTAGAGCCGGTCCGCACTTTCCCGGAGCAGATGTACGAAATCAGGGTCTATAAGGTACCCGAAAGATGATGCACCCCAATTGATAGACGCACCAACCGCAAACCCCCACACAATTACCGGCCCATATGGAGAGGCGGCCATAACACCCGCAACCGCCGATGATTTGCCGGAGGTGCTAGCCCTCTTCGATGAAGCCGTGGCCTGGCTGGTCGAGCGCGGGCAGGAGGCGCAGTGGGGCAAGGTGCCCTTCTCGCGGCTGCCGGGTGCACACGCACGCTTCAACCAGTGGATCGAGGCCGGGGCGCTGTTCGTGGCGCGCCTGGACGGCAGGATGGTAGGCACGGTCGCCCTCAGCGAGACGCCGCCGCAGTACGCCGCCCGCTTCTTTGAGGGCTTTCCCGCAACGGCTTTCTACCTGGAGGCTTTCACCACCAAGCGTTGGATGTCGGGGCAGGGCATCGGGCGCGACCTGTTGCGCTGGGCCGAGCGGTACGCCCTCGACCTCGGCAAGACCAGCATCTGGCTCGATTGCTGGGCAGGGAAGCCTGCGCTGCCCAATTACTATCAAGCGGCAGGCTACGTACCCCGCCAGGAATTCGCGCTAGGTGATTGGCGGGGCTTGCTCCTGGAGAAGCCGCTTGCGCCTGTAGAGGAGGAACGGGAGCCGGAGAGCATCATTCCCGCCCCCATTCCCACTCCCGCCCCGGCCCCTGCCGCCTCCACTCGCTCTACGCAGGAGGTATATGACAGCCGTTGCGCGGAATTCGCCGCCCGCCGCGACGAGATTTCGGGCAGGTGGAACGCCATCGCCAACCTGCGGCTTGGGGCGTTCGTCCTGGGGGCTGCGGCCCTGGGCGTTGGCTTGTTCCAGGACAACGGGCTGCTAAGGATAGCGGGATTGGTGCTGCTCGCTGGCTTCTTCGTGCTAGTGCGTTACCACAGCCAGTTGGGGAAGCAGCGCCAGCGATATGACGAACTCTACAACATCAACAATGAGGCCCGCCTGCGATACGCCCGCCGGTGGGCCGACCTGCCGCTACGGCATGAGATTCGCCCCGATAACACCGACCCGTACGCCTCCGACCTGGACATATTTGGCCGCGCCTCCCTGTTCCAGTTGATAGAGACGCCGAGCACCACGATGGGTGAGGCAACGCTGGGCCGCTGGCTGAAGCAGTTCGCCCCGGTCGAGGTGGTGCGCAAGCGCCAGGCTGCGGTGACTGAGCTAGCCCCGCTGATAGACCTGCGGGACGAGCTTGCCTTGCCGGGCAGGCTGTTCAAGGAGAGGCCCGACCCGGAGCCTTTTCTGCTGTGGGCCGAGGGCGAGCCGTGGCTGGCGAAACGTCAGTGGCTGCGCTGGGGTGCGATATCGGACGTGGTGTTGCTGTGGGCGCTGCTGCTTGCCCACCTTTTCGGGGTGATAGACATTCCGCTCTACCTGGGCCTGGCCGCTATAAACCTGCTCGCGGGCCTGTCCGTGGTCAAGACGGTTTACGAGATCATGGGGACCGCTACGACGCGGGAGAAGGCGTTCGGCCAGTACGCCACGATGTTTGAGCTACTGCACGGGGCGCGGTTTGAAAGCCCGCTGCTGAAGGAGATGCAAGGTCGCCTGCTGGTGGATGGTGAGCCTGCCCACGTGCTGATGCGCAGGCTGCACAGGCTGACCACCCTCACGATACCGCCGTCTGCGCAGCTATACATCGTCATCCAGGCGTTCACGCTGTGGGACGTGCACCTGCTGGCCGCGTTCGAGGGTTGGCAGACAAAGGTCGGTAAGCACGCCCGCGAGTGGCTAGACGTGCTGGGGGAGGCGGAGGCGCTGTCGGCCCTGTCGGTGCTCTCCCACGACAACCCGACCTGGACCTTCCCCGATGTGGACGCTGACGCCGGGGTGCTCGACGCGCAGCAGATTGGTCACCCGCTGATTGCCCCGAGCGTGCGTGTGGACAACGACGTGCAGGTGGGGCCGGAGGGCACTTTCCTGCTCATCACCGGCTCGAATATGTCGGGCAAGAGCACGCTGCTCCGAGCTATCGGGGTGAATATCGTGCTCGCGGGCGCGGGTGGGCCGGTGTGCGCCCGCTCGCTCCGGCTGCCGCCCGTGGAGCTTTGGACCAGCATGCGCGTGCAGGACTCGCTTGAGGAGGGCGTTAGCTATTTCATGGCCGAGTTAAAGCGGCTCAAGCAGGTGGTAGACGCGGGCACCCGGCTGGCGGGTGGCGACCGGCGGCTCTTCTACCTGCTCGACGAAATCCTTCACGGCACCAACACCGCCGAGCGCCAGGTGGCCGCGCGCCGGGTTGTGATGCACCTCGTGGAGCAGGGCGCGCTTGGGGCGGTATCCACGCACGACCTCACCTTTGCCGATAGCCCCGTCGTGGCAGCCGCCGCCCGCATGTTTCACTTCACCGAGAACTTCAGCACCGGTCCCGAAGGCCCTCAAATGACCTTCACCTACGAACTTCAGCCGGGCTTAGCTACCTCTACCAACGCCCTCAAGCTGATGCAGATCGTGGGATTAGATGTCTGACGGAAAACGCAAACACCTAATACCCTCCCAGAATGTAAGTATAGGGAGGGTATGACCACCTACATTGCAACGTTTTGATCATGGCTGAGGCGTCGCCGTGCTCTGGGCCTTTGGCGGAGTCGGAGACGTGGTCACACTGGGGCTGGTAGGGGGATTTTTGGGTATTGGAGTTATGCAACTCGTGTCGAACGACTGTGCATCAGTTTCGTCGCCCACAATGATGTATTTACCGTCGGTTGACGATGCGAAACCTTCCCAACTCCCATCAAGGGTTTGCCTTTTCGTTTCTATACGATATACTCCAGGAGTCGCGAACGCACGCACTTCTTCATACCTCTGAGTCTCGTTTCCTTGGAGTATTACGTTTTCAACTGCAGAAAAACTTGCGGCAGGTGCACGGTCCCAACCTAGCGCGCAAATTTCCGGCCCTCGCCCAGCAGCCATGATACGTCTTGACAGCGAGACCTCGCCTGTAGGGTTGGTGAAGGTAAAGACAGCAGTGACTTCATGTCTTGGTTGGACGAGCAAGTAACCAGAGGTTGTGCTCAAAACGGGAGAAAGTACTAGCTCGCCTACTACTTTAGCTTCGCCAGTAGGATGACGCTCCAATAATGTGGCTAAAGGTAGCACTAAGAGAGTAGACAAGATTATTGCAAATATGCAAACCTTGCTACTACGCGCAATAACGGCGATCAGCATCTCACGCGTTGAAGTGTTCATATCGACTCCACTATGCATATAGCTTAGTCGCTGCCAGGGCGTATCCGCTTCTCTAACTAATGGGTGCATGGCAATGCAGCCAGCAAGTAAGCACTCCAGTAGAGTTGCTTAGGGCAGTTGCCTATAAATTACGTCCATTACCATTACTTGAGAAATCGCCATCAGCCATACAAGGATCAGCAACAGTACATGGGCGAGTAACGCTATAAGGCGTAACCAAACTGGCATGGTAGTTGCGCGTGCTGAAACATTCCTGTCTACCCACTCCCACACATACACAGAATAGAGTAATGTTGAAACCACGCCCGTAACAAGAAATACCAAGCGCTGTAGCGTGTCCACAGGGGTTACTGGGAAAAAAATGGGTCCTCCAAAGATTATTACCGCCTGAGTGCCGGGATCCGGAGCTGTAGTAATCTCTCGAATGGCAAAGAGTATGGCTGTAACCGCCACCACGACCTGTATTATTCCTGTGTCTATCAGGTACCCATTGTTAACATTCCTGCGCAGAGTTCTTTTTCCATTGATACGCTTTACAGCGTTTTCAAGACCCTGTGGGATAACCTCTTGAGCCCTTATCTGCTGTTGCTTGTCTAGTTCCAGCATCTGCCTGCACGACCTCTTCCTATTGTTCTTAGCACTCAGTACGAAAAAGATGCAACTCAACCCTAGAACTAAGGCTAGGACGCACAACCAATGTATGCGCCTCTGTTGCATGGACCGGCCCCGTATATTCCTTTCGTAAAGTGCAAGTTGGTGCCCATCTATGTTCAGTAACTTAGCTCCTATCAATTCATACTAACTTGCACTTACATGGTATTATATGCAACAACAGAATCTATATTCAATGCCCTATGTGGTAATGAGTCCTTGGAATCGTAGGCTCCTCTTGTGAGTAGTTCGGGTTAGCACTACTCACAAGAGGAAAGTCCGGTATAGACTTTCCAGATAAAACAATCAAAGAGGAGCAGCGTGTTTGAGACAGGACGCTGCTCCTCTTTGATTTCCTTCCAAATGATGTGTAGTCCCTGTGAACTCTTGAAGTCCTTTGTCTTTGCACTCCTCGAATCTTACCCTATGCTCTAAGGTATGTGGCAGTTAGTATAGAGCATGCTAGCTACTGAATTAACGATAGGGAGGGGGCATGGGGATGGCCCAGATGCCGTTGTTGGTGGCGGCCAGGAGGGTCTCTACCATGTCGGGGCGGGTGGTCGGGTCGTGCGGGGCGAGTACGAGGACGTTCACCGCTCGGTCGCCTATCTCCTTGTTGAAGGGGGTCCAGCTTTGGCCGCCGTCGCCTGAGCGGAAGACGCCGAGGCTGGTGAGGCCCGTGTCGCTTGGTTTCGCCATAGCCGTATAGAGGATAGGGCCGGGCTTGTTGTATTCCTCGGTGTAGAAGGCGTCCACGAAGAGGGTGGTGAACCAGGAGTAGGCGGTCGGGTCCTGGTCCTGGGGCACCGGCCTGCTCAAGAGGGTCCAGTCGTCGCTCTCCAGGGGGAGGAACCAGATGCCCTGGTAGGTGGTCATATACAGGCCGCCGTCCTCGGGCCGCCCTATCGAGCCGGGCACGTACACCATAACATCGGGGGCCTGGAGGCTGTCCTCTCCCTGCAACTCCGGCGTGACGTTCTCGAAAGTGTCGCCGCCGTCGGTGCTGCGCAGCACCTGGCCCGAACCGCCCTCGCTCACGAACGCCACGAAGATCGTCTGCCCGTCGGGGCTGGCGGCTATCGACCTGGGGTCGAAGTTCTCCACCTTCGCATTTGCCAGCGGAGTCCAGGTAGCCCCCGCGTCGGTGGTGCGGCGCACGTCGCTACAGGTCGCGGCGAACGCCTCCGAGGCGCTGGGCGCCGTGATATGGATTGCATCGAGGCCCGCCATCTCTTGCCAGGTCTGCCCGCCGTCCGACGAGCGCGAAGCGGCGATAGGTAAGCCGCTGGCGCACCCGGTATGGCTGGTGACGTACATCACCTCCGCGCTGCCGAGGGCCACGTCGGTCGTGCGGCCCACAAGGTTGACGGTCAGTTGCTGCCACTGCGTGTAGTCGTAGCTACCCTTCCACACGCCGCCCGGCCCGCCTACCAGCACGGTGTTGTCACCGCCCGGCATGACCGCCATGCCCGTGATGTTAGTGCCTGTCAGTCCCACAGCCACCCAGCTATAATCGGGCGGCGGCAGGGTAGGCTCCGGGGAGGGGGTCACAGTGGGCGTGGACGTAACGCGTGGGGTGCTGGTGCGAGTCGGTTGAGTGGTGGCGGCCCTACGGGTGTTCGTGGCCCGCGGCGGCGCAGAGGTGCCTGTAGCCGCGGCGGTCGCGCTCATCGTGGCTGCGGGAGTAGTGGCGGCAGTGGCTGTTGAGTTGGTAACGGGGGTCTCGGTGCCGCTAGGTCTGCGTGGTGCCGGACCGCAGGCGACGAGCAGGACCAACCCTATGATGGCTATTGCGAGCGCCGTACGTGGCGGCAACAGCGGACGTGGATGCTGTGACATTAACCCTGTTCTCCTCTAATACAGATGCCCGTTTCGCCCAGTCTACCGTATAACGCCACACCCACACCGCGAGTTGCACATCAATGAGAGCTAAACGCCAAGACGCGGAGTCGCCAAGGACCACGCCAAGAGGATGATGGTTTGGAGGCACAAAAAGGACCAGGTACGTAGAACGGTACCCTGGTCCTCTTATATGTATAAAACAATCCTTATCCTTGGCGCGTCCTCCGCGTCTTGGCGTCTTGGCGTTTAGCTCTCCCTACTTCTTCTTGCGCCGCTTGGCAGCCGACGACTTGCCGGAAGTGGGTACGGGGGTCGATGGGCCGGTGGTGGCACGGACGGCTTTGGCCGAACCGGGCATGTACTGCTTCTGCCGCTGTGTCTTCTGGAAGCGGGCCATCTCCTTGGGGTAGGAGGTGCGGTACCAGTAGAATACCCAGCCCGCTACGGCCAGGGCTGCCAGTAGCCATAGATAGAGCCAGAAGCGGAGGTTGAAGAAGTCTACCGGCGGGATTCTCAGCAACACGAACATGATGCCCAGGACCGCTATCCAGAGGAAGACCGGAGCGAAGCGGGTGGCCGCCCTGTAATAGACCGAATTGGTGCGCTTCCACTGTGGCCGCCGCACGAAGTAGATATAACCGCTCACACCCAGCAGCCCCAGCATCAGTAAAAGGTAGACCCAGGCGAGCGGTCCGGGCCAACCGGGTGCTGCGGGACTCGTCAGGAAGTTCCAATCGAAGGGGTTGAGCTGGAGGTTTCCGGCCCCACCGCCTTCGCCGGTAAGCGGCACCCTGGCTGGCGTGGCAGTGGGCGTAAGCGCGCCCGTGGTGGTGACTCCCGCCGTAGCGGTCACGGTGGCGTCCGGCGCCGTGGTAGTGGTGCCTGCGGTGATAGTGGCCGTGCCCGTTATGGCTGCTGTGGCGTCCGTGCCCGTAGTAGCGGTTGCAGTCCCAGCCCCAGTACCTGTCGTGCCCGTCAGAGTGGTGGTCGCTGTGGTGGTCGCCTGGGCCAGTACCGAGTAGAGGCTGTGCATACCGCCGCCGGAGCCTGTGATGCCTGCGGCGCGGACGCTGGTATGCCCCTGCGCAAAGATGCCGAGGGCGACGGCCAGCAGTAGCCCAGGCAGTAACGCTAATCGCATTCCGTAATGTGCCTCCTGGTGCGAAAATGTAGTAAACGTGAGCACTTTACCCAATAGCTGTACCAGGCAAAGTCCTTCCATTATAGCAGCATGGGGCCGGGGGAAGCAAACACGTAACGCGTAACACGTAAGGGAAACGATAAGCAACAAGTTGGCACGTGACGAGCAAAGCCCCGAGGGAGACCTTACGTGTTACGTGTTACGCGTTACGTGTTACTTCCCCTGTGCATTTCACCGGCTTATTGACAGGCCAGTGTATACTAAGTACGGACTTCGAGGGGAGACATAGCTGTTCGGTGCCCTAGAAAGCTGGTCTGTGGAATGGAAGTTGAGCGCAGCGCGCGCCTGCGGGACCTAACTTACGCGGTTGTGGACGTGGAGACGACCGGCCTTTCGGCGCGTCTGGGCGACCGCATCTGCGAAGTGGCAGTGGTCCTTACAAGGGGCGGGCAGGTCGTGGACCAGCTACAGACGCTCGTCAACCCAGGTCGCACCATCTCGTACGGGGCCTCGGCGGTGAACGGCATTACGGACCGCATGGTGAAGGACGCGCCACCCTTCCGCAAGGTCGCCTCCCGCGTGCTTGAGATGCTCGACGGCGCGGTGCTCGTGGGGCATAACGCCTCGTTCGACCTTTCTTTCCTCTCCGCCGAGCTACAGTCCGCCGGGTACAAGCCTCCCGATAACCCGGTGGTGGACACGTTGGCCCTGGCGCGCCGCTGCTACTCTTTTCGCTCGAACAAGCTGGGGGAAGTGGCCCGCTCGCTGGGCATAAAGACGGTGGGTCTGCACCGCGCCCTAGCAGATGCCACCATCACGTGGTACGTGCTCAAGCATTTCATGCATGACTTGCAGTCGCAGGGCATCTTCACGCTCGCCGACCTGATACGCATGCAGGGCGCACTCACCCCGCTTGGCGGCTGGTTCAACTCCCCCACCCCGCCCCTCATGGAGTGGGACGGCAAGGACGCCTTCTGCCCCATCCAGGGCCTGCCCCCCATCATCGAGCAGGCGATGCGCGCGCAGACCGCCCTCCGCATAAGGTACAAGGGCAGCGACGGCCAGCACAGCGAGCGGGTGGTGGAGCCGCGCAAAGTCACTCTGCGCGAGACCGCCACGTACCTGGTAGCTTACTGCCACCTCAAGCACGAAGAGCGCACCTTCCGCCTGGACAGGATTGTCGAGCTAAGGGTGGTCGAGAGCGCTGTGGGCTAGTAGAAGTCAGTCTGACACTTCCTGGTCCATCAGGTATAGCCTCAACGCTAGCCATCCCGTCTCGATCCCTCTCAGTATCTCCCTTGCAAGACGTACCCCTCACCTTAGAAACTATGTCCCGTGGGTGTCACACGCCCACGTTGGATGAACAGCACACCCGTCCACACGAACCAGATTGCCAGTGCCAGGATGTAGCTAATCCCGGCGACGATGAAGATCAAGATGGTAGCCGAATAAACAGGCACCACAGGTAGGAGTGCAGTCACGAGAGCAATCGCGCCGACTCCTATGCTGAATGACTCCCAGCCTGCGCCAAAGATGCCCCGCGTGGCTGCCACGCAACCTGCCAGGCCAATCCATAGTGACATACACCCGACCGTAATGGTTGTGGCGGTTGTACCGCTCGGGCCGCCGCTCACTTCCAACGTGATAGCGACCAGCATGCCTGCACCCGGTATAGAGACCACTACGCTCCACCCCTGAGAGACCGCGCGCAACTCCTCGTACAGCACGTACACCAACGGGAGCAGCAAGAAGTAGGCGAGCAGGAGAAGCAAATCGGCAAGTGCGTTGTCGAGGTTGTAAAGTTCCGCGCCGAAGCGGAGCACGTTGAGCACCGGGAACAGGATGGCCCCGATGCCCGCAAGGATACGCATGGAGTCTGTGGCCGGTGCGGGTGGGGGTTCGGGTTCCTCTTGATACCCAACGCGGCGTACTCTGGAAGGGCGGCCATTAGCCATCAATTTGGTCCTATGTAGTTAAAGCATTCACATATTGAACATTACGCCCCGGCGGGTGTCATACGCGCACGCCGCATGAACATCACGCCCGTCCACAGCACCCAAATTAAGATAGCCAGGGCGTAGATACCCCAGATGAATAATCCGGCACTGCTAGTGAAACCGAACATGATATTTACAGTTGCTGCCACAAGAGCGAGGGCACTTATTGCCATGCTGAACGCGGCCCAGACCCGACCAAGGATGCGCTGCGAGAAGGCCACGTAACCTGATAGGCTTATCCACAACGACAGGCAAGTAACTGTGAGGATTGCAGAGCTTGCGCTGTTCAGGCCGAAGATAACTCCCGTGGCTACTCCCACTGGTACGCCTACCCCCAATACTGACACCCACGTGCCCAGGGGCCGCGACACTGCGCGCAACTCCTGGTACAGCACGTACACCAGGGGGAGCAGCAAGATATAGGCAAGCAGGAAGAGTAGCCCGGCCACGTTGTCGGGGGGATGGTAATGCGCTATATCGAAATTGATGAACGGGATAGGGAGGACGTTGCACACCGGGAACAGGATAGCCGCGAGACCTGCAATGATACGCATGGGGTTTATGGCCGGTGCGGGTTCGGGTTCCTCTTGATACCCAACGCGGCGTACTCTGGTGGGACGACCGGCATCCATAAGTTACATCCTTCGTAATGTGAATATTGTTCCGGAGTCCGTCGAACGGCAGAGTATTGAGCCTAGTCCTTACGCCTCGTCCATCAAGCGGCTGATAAGCAAACATGAGTCACTCCTAAGCGGTGAGTGACTCATATTCGTCAATATCTACTTCGTACTGGCTCGGAAGCTTGCCGAGCCTTACAGGTACTCGTGCAGGTCTTCGCAGAACTTCTCCAGGGCGTCGCGCTTCAGCTCGTACATGACGCGGTTGTCCTGGTTGATTTCGTTGATGAGGCCCGCTTCGCGCAACACCCGCATGTGCCGGGAGATGGACGACGGAGTGATGCCGCACTTGGCCGCCAGACGCGAGCCGTAGTACTCGTTGTCCTTGGCGATGGCGCGCAGGATGGTCATGCGGGTGGGGTCTTCCAGGGCGCGGGCTACGGCCACGATGCGGCGCTGTACGTGGGCCATGGCATTGCGGTGCTCGTCCGAGGTGAGCGCGTCGTAGATGATGATTAGCTGACCGTAGCCGTACAGGATCATGGACGACATGCTGAGGAAGAGGGACGGCACCAACTGCACCTTCTCCAGCGGGTAGCCTTCGGGGAACTCGCGGGGCAGGGTGCGGTTGGCGAGGAAGCGTTCCTGCACGGCGGTCAGGCGGTCGGGGCCGAGCGACTGGGTGCGCTCCCGCACGCTCTCCTCCCACGCTGGCTTGAGGCGGGCGATCTGGTGCCGGTAGCTCTGCTGCCAGTAGGTGCGCAGGAGCCTCAACAGGCGCGTGCGCAGGGTATCGGCCTCGGTGGCAAGCAGTTGGAGCGCCTGCCGCCAGCCCTGATCGTGTATCCGGTGCTCGCCCCCGTACAGCTTGAGGAGCGCCGCCAGCAGCCTGAGCGGGTGGGACGACATGGCGGCGATTTCCGACGGCTGCATAACCCGGCCTGTGGCGTAGAAGACGAAGTCCTCCGCCGCCATGTTCTCCAGGTAGCGGAAGAAGCCTTCAACGTCGCCGTGATCGGGGTAATCGACCGCAAGCTCTACCAGGCGGTTCTCGAACAGCGTGTAGAAGTAGTCGGCCTCCTCGCGCATCTGGGGCGAGAGGTCGCGCTTGATCTCCGATGCCCAGGCGTCATGCCGCTCGCCGGGGTGCACCATCGTGCTGAGCGACACGAACATGTCGTACAGGGGTGAGACCATAAAATTAACCTGGGGCACGGCGGAGGGCGCGTCGGGGGCAACCAGCAGAGGCATTTTGCAACTCCTTATCGGTAGGTTGAGACTACACAGAACGCACAGAGACTACATAGGGAGCAGGCTCTTTGTGACTAATGCGCAAATAGGTGATTGGCAATTAGCCAAGCGTACAACATTCTACATGGTCGCCTATTTTATTGTCAATACGTAATTTGCAGGTATAGGGGAACTGAAACGTGCGGCGGCTCAGGTATACGATACGTGAATGGGACTCCGTTGGGAGAGCAGGATCAAAGTCCCTTCTGTCATCCTGAGCGTAGCGAAGGATCAGGTGGGTAGGTCAGGGTCCTCAACGTTAGGGACGCCGGTGGTAAGTGGAACATGGATGCTTAAGTCTGAAGAGTCAAGAACGGGCGGCTGATCCTTCGCTACGCTCAGGATGACAGGGGAGGCTTGGTTCTGTCGGCCACTGCATTGGGGTTGTCCCAGAGGGCACAATGCATCAAGCCTTTACGGCTGTATGTAAGCGTCGGCCTCTATCTCCACCAGCATGTCGGGCGAAATGAGGCAGCTTACCTCTACCATCGTGGCGGCGGGGCGGATGTCGCGGAAGAACTCGCCGTGCGCCCGGCCTATCTCCTCCCAGCGGCCGATGTCGGTCACGAACATGCGGGTGCGCACCACGTCGGCCATGCTGGCCCCCGCCATGTGCAGGGCGCGCTCGATGTTGCGCAATGTCTGCACCGTCTGCGCGTAAGCGTCGCCAGGCCCCACTATGTTGCCGTCGCTGCCGGTGGCAGTGGTGCCCGACACATGGACGTACGGCCCCACCCGCACCGCCCTAGAGTACCCCACAACCGGCTCCCACGGTGCCCCCGTGCTGTAGTTCTTCCTCTCCATACCACCCCTCCACAAAAAGATAGAGGGCACACACCTCAGATGCATGCCCTCTCGATCACCAATTAAGAATTAAACATTAAGAATTGAGAATTCGTCCCTACGGTACCATCTCCGTGAACACCACCAGGCGCTTCTCGTAGTTCTGCGTGGCGCGGTCGAAGTTGCCCTGGCAGGTGATGAGGTTGAGGCGCGTCTGCTTGGTCGGGCCGAACACGTCCATCAGCGGGCAGTTGTTCCAGACGCACACTTGCTGCTTTGTGACCACGAAGGCGCGGTCCCGGCCTCTATCGTCGCGCACGTACACCCGGTCGCCCGCCTTGAGCTTGTCGAGGTGGAAGAAGACCGCCTCGGGGATGCCGTACCAGTTCAGGTGGCCGTCCATGACCGAGTTGCCGGGGTTGCCGGGGATGGTCCCTGGCTTGAACCAACCGACGTTCATGGCTTCCTTGGGAATGTCCATGTTGTTGTTCTTGTCCACGCCCACATGCTCCACCTTGGAGACCACGCCCATCGTCGGAATGGTGAGGTAGGCGGGCAGGCTGGGCTGGGCGGCGGGCAGCTTCTCGGGGCCTTTGCCGTTGGGGCCGTAGCGCCACTCGAAGTAGTGCTGGCCGATATTGCCCATCTGCACCTTCCAACCGGCGGGCTGGTCGGGGGCATAGGTGAGCACGCGCCGCTCGAACGCCTGGATAAGCACTTCCTGCTGCTTGCCGCCAATCTTGACGTTGGCCCAGTAGGCGTCGGAAATCGGCAGGCCCATCGCGAACACCCACGGGTCGAGGAAGGGCTTGCTGGCGGTGCCGATACCCTGGCGTACCTGGGCCTTGCTGTTCAGGAAGTCCCAGAAGACGCTCGGTATGTTGTGCCCGGTCAGCTTCTCGAAGTAGACGATCTTAGCCTCGGCAACCCTGGTCTTGGAGGCGTCTTCGGTCACGTCGCCGGTGCGGCTGATGCGCTGGGAGGCGTAGCCACCCTTCGACTTGTCGGGCTGGCGCTTCTCGCCCGCCGAGGTGTTCGCCACGCTACCGAAAGAGGCGTACATGGGCGCGTTACCGTCATCGGGGTCGGAGGCGAGGTTGATGCCCGCCGGTTTGCCGGTGATGAACTTGCTGTTGCCCACCTGCATCTGGCCCGATATAAGCTCTACCGTCAGCAGGCCGTTGGTTACGAAGCCGTTGGCGGTGGGGTTGCTCCTGGGGTTGTTGATCTCCATGCGGGCCTTGTCGAAGTACTGCACCAGGCGCATCTTGGAGCCGTCCGGCGCTTCTTCGTAGGCTTCGAGACCGGCCGCCATGGGGGCGGGACCCCACGTCCACGAGCGGGCCACCGACTTGGCGGCCACAAGCTGGTCGTTGCGCATCCAGACCGACTCGAACGCCGAGTCGGCAAAAGGCAGCGACGGGGGTAGAGCCTGGGCCTTTGGCGGAGCCTGGGGCGGGGTCTTGGGCTGGGCCTCGGTGGGGGCGGCATAGGACGAGAACGGGAACGCGGCGAGCACCAGGGTGGCCGCCAGGGTGGTAGTTGCGAATCTGGAGTAACGTGGGTTCTTACCAAGTTTCATGTGGGCTTATCCTATCTCCTGAGTAAGTGCATGGGTCTAGAACGTACCTCTATTCGTACGAGCATAATAGCGAATGACTTGCCTCTATCTTACCATTAGTAACGGAGCCGTTGCAAGGAATTAGATTACATAATCATTACTAAAGTCCTACATGAGCAGGTAGTAATTCCCCTCGCCTCCGTGCTACGACACTCCCAGAGATGTAAGTGGGCGCGTTGGATAGGGCCTGACGTTAGAAATGAAGAGGGAGATTCTTGGCAATCTCCCTCTTAGTCGTTTTAGCTCACGGGGCCGTCTACTTCCGTGCAGGGGCCTGGCAGTTGGGGAAGAATGTACCCGCTACTATCTTGGCAGCCTGCCCCCTGGTGACGTTCACCCCCGGCCTGAAGTATGCGCCGGGGCAAGGCTCACCCACGGCTCCACACGTATAGCCGGAGATGATGTTGTGCATCACCGCCCGCTCTATGTACACGTAGAAGGGCTGTGCAGGGGGCACATCGTTGAAGGTCTGCCCGCTCGGTGTCTCGTTGTACCCGGCTACTGATGTGGATATCTTCGCCAGTTGTCCCCTGGTGAGGTTGGCACCCGGTCTGTAGTACGTACCAGGGCACGGCTCACCCACGGCTCCACACGTATAGCCGGAGATAGCCCCATGTGCGCGTACCCTCTCTATATACAGCCAGAAGGGGCTGCTCGATGGTACGTCCTTGAAGCTCTGCTGATCCTCAGGAATAACGTCAGAGTAGCCTGCGGCGTTAGACACGATCTTGGCAATCTGCCCCCGCGTGATGTTGTCGTTAGGGCGGAAGCAAGGGGAGCCGTTCGGGCAGTTGGCGGCACCCGCGTAACCGGAGAGCACGTTACGGCAGGCCAGGCACTTGATGTACTCGTAGAAGGGCGTGCCCGGTCCCGCGTCCGCGAACCGTATAGTGCACGTCACAGGCTGACAGGGATTGCGGTAGACTTCTCCCGTCCATACACGCCAGAATCCATTGTCGAATTTCATGCCAACAGCCAGGACATAATCATGGGCAGGCGCTGCGACGGAGAGCAACATACCTGCCTCTTCATGCGGAGAACCATAGCCGGGATTGGGCACGACGCTCCACTCTACGCCATCCCAGTGCAAGGTCAGTATCTCCTGGGAGCTTTGGCTATCGTCATAGCGCGACCCAATCGCCCAGATGTCGTTGGGCGAGACTGCGTCTATCCCTCTCAACCCATAGCTCGCAGGACCCGGATCAGGGCCGGGAACCAGGGTCCACTCTTCCCCATTCCAGTGCTCGATGGCAGGCTGCCCGTCGATTGAGCCTACTATCCAGGCATCATCCACGTCCAACGCCACCACGTCGCTCAGACTGACATAGGTACCCGGAACACCCGGTACAACACTCCACTCGCTGCCGTCCCAGTGCGCGATCAAGCCACCCTCACCGACGGCCCATACGTCATCTGCCGCACGCGCATCTATCGCCGTCAAGATACGCGAGTCGGGTGCCGGTACTAAAGACCAGGCTGTGCCGTCGTAGTGGCCGAGCCTACTTTTGCCGCCACTGAGCCAGTAATCGGTGCCTACAGCCCAGATATCGTTGGCAGACGCGGCGGACAACGCTGTGAAGTAAGCTCCTATGTGTGGTGCTAATTGGCAGCCCTCTCCCAATTTGCAGTGGAGGAGTAGCCCACGCTGGTTGGTCTCAGAACTATAGCTGCCCACGGCCCACATCTCGCCAGGCCCCACCGCTGTCACGTCACTGAGGTTAAAAGTCTCCTCTGTTCCACCGAGAGTATGTAGGCCGCCCGCAACTGACCAGCGCGATCCGTCCCAGTGTTCGATTACGAGGTACATCCCATTGCTGCCGTTCCACGCACTACCAACGGCCCACGCATCATCTTGAGTCCACGCAGACACTCCGTTCATGCTGCCCAGCCCCCCGGTGGTATCGGGGGGTGCCACCTCCCAGGCGGGTACGCACGTAGTTGGGGTGGCGGAAGCCGTGGCTGAAGGCGTGGCTGAGGGCGTGGCTGACGCTGTGGCAGATTGCGTGGGTGCTTCGGTAGGGGATACCGTCTGTGACGGGGTGGGAGACACCGTGGGCGTGCTTGAAGCTTGCGACGATGAAATGGAGGGAGTGAAAGTGAACAGGAAGATAGAGCAGGCCACAAGAGCGAACAGGTAGAGGAGCGACCTTAATCGAGGTAGTAGCTTTCGATGATCCATAACAGAACTTTCCTCCCGATCCTTTAGTGGACGGAATAGAACGATTAGAGATGGCCTGACGTATTACGCACGTCTGAAACAGCCTTAGTATAGAAGCATACAAGGTTGAGGTAGAGGTATAAGTATAGCTCTGTAGATAAGGCTCGGAGCGGTCAGCCGGTTGTTGCGGAGTCAGTCCGCGTTCCTGCCGGAGCGTAGTGAGTTCCTATGCACGCGATCCACGCCGTGCTGTACTATGTCTCTGCGCCCATATTCGTTGTCGTGTCTCTTCGCCTACCCTCGTTCGTCCGAGAGGCCTATAAACCCGCAGGATTTAGTGCTAATGCGGCCCATGCACCTGAATAAGTGCATGGGTCTAGCACGTACTTCTATTCGTACGAGTATAAGAGCGAATAACTTGGCTCAATCTTACCATCAGTAGCGCGGCTGTTGCAAGGAATTAGCTTACATAATCATTACTAAAGTCCTACAAAAGCGCCCTGTAGTCCTCCGGTGTATCCACGTCGGCGGGACGCTCCTCGGCAGCGAAAGGCACCACGCAGGCCAATTCTGGCTGCCGGGCCACTATCTGCCTACCCCCGGTGTCACCCTCTAGGTTCACCAGCAGGGGGAAGATCTCACGGGAGAAGATGGTTGGCGGGCCGAACTGCTCGCCGTAGCGGGGTATGGTCACCGGCATGCGCTCCCGCAGGAACGCCTCCACCAGCCGCTCGAAGATGCGCTCCGTTACGAACGGCTCGTCGCCCAGCACCACCAGCACCGCCTCTATCTCCGGGTCCAGGGCCAGCACCCCCGTTGCTAGAGACGTGCCCATGCCTTCCCTGTAGCGGGGGTTGGGTACACAGCGCACGGGCAGACCGTCGAGGCTGCTTTCCAGTTCCGGCAGGTCCGGGCGCACCACTACAACAGTTTGGGCGGGTTGCAGGGCCAGCACGTTCTCCACAGAGTGCCGCAGCAGCGTCTTGCCGTCGCTCAGGGGCAGGAGCATCTTGGGTGCCTGGCGCATGCGAGTGCCAAGCCCCGCCGCGAGCACTATAGCCGCGATGTGGTGGTCTTTGAGAGCGGGTAGTCGAGGTCGCATGTATACTAACGGTCCTGTTGCCGCAACGGTTTCTTAGTTGCTTGCACATGTCTATGACTCTATCTTATAGCGCTGATGCTGCCGCCGCAATGTTTATAGTCCAGCGGACTGCGGCGACCACACTCCCCCCTTGTCATCCTGAACGCAGTGAAGGATCTAAAGAAGGTGAGTAGGAATGATGCTGAACAACCGCCTCTGTGGTGCTGTAGGTTCAACGTCGAGGCAACACCACCTTCTTGAGATCCTTCGCTACGCTCAGGATGACAGGGGGGAGTGTGGTCGCCGCAGTCCGCTGGTCTTCAGCCACGTTTTGCAGCCCTCACAGATTTGCGGTGAAGCCTCGAAAGCTCATATACTCAGCATATATATTGCTCCGTTACAACAGCGGGCTGTTCCATGATGCCTGACAAGAACCACCAACGAAACGTACGCACATCTCAACCCGGTAGACAGAGTCGCCTGGTGGTCCGTGATGCCTATCGCAGCAGGCCGGAGCCTACACCACCCCAGCACCCGCGCATGCCCCGGCTTGTAAGCGTGCTGCCTGTGCTGCTCGTGCTCGGTACCATTATCACAGTGTTCGCGCTGGACCCATTCGCGCCCAGGGTGCGGCGCGCGGTAGCCCACCCTGATGCGGGCCCGCTGGTGGAGAATGTCACCTACTGTACGGCGGGTGGGGTCGCTCTCAAGCTGGACCTGTTCCTGGCTAAACCCTCCTACCAGGGTCCGAGGCCGTTGCTGGTGTACGTGCATGGTGGCGGCTGGACGGAGGGGGACAAGACCTGGGTGGACCGCATCATGAGTTCCGGCGAGCTTGCTCTACACGGCTACACGGTGGCGTCGGTCAACTACAGGCTCGCCCCGCTTCACCCCTGGCCCGCTCAGATCGAAGACGTAAAGTGCGCCATACGCTTCCTCCGCGCCCACTCACAGGAGTACAACATAGACCCCGCCCGCATCGGAGTATGGGGTGAGAGCGCCGGGGGCCATCTTGCCGCCATGCTCGGTCTGACAGGTCCGGAGGACGGCCTGGAGGGTAGCGGCGGCTATCATGAGCAATCGAGCCGGGTGCAGGCGGTGGTGGACATGTTTGGCCCCGCCGACCTGGTGGCTATGGGTGCCGAAACGCCGCAGAACCGGCTGATGGGTTATCTGCTGCTCGGCACGACACCCACCGAGTCCCGGTTGCGCAACGCCAGCCCCGTCTCTTACGCCTCCCCCGACGACCCTCCCTTCCTGCTGATGCACGGCGAGAAGGACGACCTGGTGTCGTTCTCCCATTCGACCGCGCTACGGGACAGTCTCCACGCGGCGGGCGTGCCTGTCACCCTGGTGTCTGTCCGCAACGGCAGCCACGTCTTCGTGCCGCGCGGCGGGCCGATAAGCCCTTCCGGCCAGGAGATCAAGGCGATAGCGACCCGCTTCTTCGATCTGTACCTGCACCCCTGACCATCTCCTCCCATCTACAGCCGCCGAAAAATGCTATACTGGTGCCGTGAAGGCAATGCGGGTCTACGTACCTGCCTCAACTTTGCGTGCCGCACGTGCGGCGGGAGGGCCTTTCGTGCTGGACGGTGGCGTCTTCAAGTGCCCGGCGTGTGGGGCTTCGCTGAAGGTAGAAGGCGACAGCCCTCAAGTGGAGTGCCCCTACTGCGGCAGCACTATCGTCGTCCCCGCGAGCCTGCGCCCTCCCCAACCTGCTCCACCTCCATATGCCCCGCACCACACAACCGTTGTGGTGGTGCAGCCCCCGCCCCAACCGGTCTACTACCCGCCTCCCGTGCACGACACTACGCCTCCGAGGGGCACCAGGCGCTCGGATATCGGCGCTTTCGTGCTCTGGGTGCTGGCCTTGCTCATCTTCGTGCCCTTCTTCTTTGGCGTGTTTGTGGCCTTCACCAACCCCCGGCTGTTTGACGAGTGGACCCGCGTCAGCTACGGCAGGCTGGAGACCACGTTCGGCGGCAAGGGAGCAGCGCCCGGCCAGTTTGCAGACCCGGCGGGCATCGCGGTGGACGGAGAAGGTAACGTTTACGTGCTGGAATACAGCGGCAGAGTGCAACGCTTCGACGGCGCGGGCAAGCTGCTCGGCAGTTGGCCGGTGGGGCAGTACAGCCGGTGCATAGCGGCAGACCGCGCGGGCAATGTTTATGTTGGTACCGGCTCAGGCATAGTAAAGTTAGATGGTGGCACCGGCGAGCAGTTGGCCCAGGTGAGCTTCGACACACCCGGCGACCACGTTGAGAGTGTAGCTATAGGCCCGGATGGCGGCGTGGTGCTGGCGCGTACCGGGTCGGTGGCGGCCATTGTGCGGCTGAACAGCGAATTGCAGGAGACCGGCCAATTCGCCGCGCCACCGACCGAGCCGCAGGGCAGCCGGGAGGTCCTCAGCGTGGCGGTGGACGGCATAGGGCAGATATATGTCTTAGACAGGCGCAGCAACGAATTGCACAAGTACAGTGCTACGGGTAGCCAACTGGCGCGCTTCGGGGTCGGGAAGCAAGGCCCCACCTACGCGATAGCTCTCGACTCCGCAGACCGCGTGTTCGTGAGCGACGACCAGTACATCCAGGTCTACGACAACGTGGGCGCGTACCTGGGGCGCGTCACCCTGCCCAACAACGCAGGCCCTATGCATTCCCTGGCATTCGGCCCCCGCGACGAGTTGTACGCGCTGTCCGCACAATCCGGGGTGGTGTACAGGTTCGCGGTGACTAGGTAACACATAACACGTAACACGTAACACGTAACAGGAGTCGTCTCAGGTAAGTAGTGCCCTATTTGGGCACCCAAAGCTCCCCTTTGTCATTCTGAACGCAGTGAAGAATCTCGTCCTCTACCAGGATGTTTCTTCTTTCTCATGGTATTGTGTGGCTGTAGGAAAGGGGCAGCTTGGGTGCTGTTGGACGAGATTCTTCGGTGCGCTCAGAATGACAAAGGGGGACCTTGGGTGCTCATCTCCTCCGTTCGTTGCTTCCGAGAAGACTCTTCGTTACATCTTCTTCATAAGCGTTACAGATTACGCGTCACTCCTCACTCGTAAGGCGTAATCTGTAACGCGTCACTCCTCACGTTTCACGTTTCAGCACCCAGCCTGTATAATTTACTATGCGTAACAAACTTCCTGCCTTGCTCCTTCCTGCCCTTGCTCTTGGCCTTGCTTTGCTGCTGGCTGCTTGCGGGGGCGTCACTCCCGATGCGCAGCCGCCCGCTGATGTGACCTTGCCTCCTACGTCCTCCCTCCAGGCCCAGGGTGCCACCGCGACTGCTACTCCGTGGGTGCCTCCTACGGCGCAGGCCGGTACGCCCATACCGGGTGCCGTGGCTACCCTCACCGCCGCGCCCCCTCTTGAGAAGGCCACGATTACCCTGACTAACAAGGCGGGCGAGCAGTTCGTTATGACCGTCGAGATCGCGGATACCGACGAAGCGCGTGGCCTCGGCCTGATGTACCGCCCCAGCATGGACCCAGACGCCGGTATGCTGTTCGACTTTGGGGAGGACACCACCGCAAGCTTCTGGATGGCGAACACCATCCTGCCGTTGAGCATCGCCTTCATCCAGGCGGACGGCACCATCATCGACATCAAGGACATGCAGCCCCTGGATACCACCAGCGTCGGCCCCGGCGCTCCATACCGCTACGCGCTGGAGACCAACCAGGGCTACTTCCGGGCGCACAACATCACTCCCGGCGACAAGGTCACTTTACCAGGCGAGCAGAGCGCGGTTATCCCCGGCATGCCCTCCTGCCAGTGCGTCGTGGAGAACTGCGGCACTGCGCAGTAATAGCATGACCGGCAAGCTCAAATAGAGGATACCCAGGTATGGACTCTGATAGCTCGGCTCGGGGAAACCGCTGGCTGGAAAGGTCCGGCATAGAGGGCGAGGCCTACGACACCCAGTACGTCGTGCGCGCCCAGGCCGGAGAGAACGTCCATGGGGAAGCCGATTTCGTGGAGGCGTTCGGGCCGAAATCGGTGCTGGATGCGGGTTGCGGCACGGGACGCGTGGCTATCGAGCTGGCGCGGCGTGGTATCGAAGTCGTGGGTACCGATATTGACCCTCGCATGCTTGAGACCGCCCGCCGCAAAGCCCCTCACCTGGAATGGCACCAGGGCGACCTCGCCACAATCGACCTGGGGAGGAAGTTCGACGCCATAGTCATGGCGGGCAACGTCATGATATTCCTCGCGGCAGGCACGGAGGGTGCGGTGCTCAAAAATATGTCCCGGCATTTGGCCCCCGGTGGTGCGCTCATCAGCGGCTTCCAACTCGGCACCGGCTACCTCGACATTGCTGAGTACGACCGGCTGGCAGAAGAAGCGGGTCTAAGCGCCGTCGAACGCTGGTCCACCTGGCAGCGCGACCCGTGGGACAGCCGCAGCACGTACGCACTGAGCGTTCACAGGCTGGCCTTTAGTCCAGCGATGCAGCTCACGTAACGGTGCAATGAGGGTCCTGTTTACCACTCAACCAACCGCCAGCCACTGGCACCCCCTTGTTCCCCTCGCGCAGGCGCTGGAAGCGGCGGGCAATGAGGTTGCGTTCGCTACCTCGCCCGGCTTCTGCCCGACCATAGAGGCAAAGGGCTTTCGCTGCTTTCCCGCCGGGGCGGATGACATCCCTGAAGAACGGCAGCAGCGCCGAGAGCAAATGGTGGGACTTAGCCCCCAGGAGGATACGTTCTTCACTTTGCGGCATGTGTTCGCCGGGGTACGGGCCGAGCGCAGCCTCATGTCCTTGCTGAACATCATCCGTGACTGGCAACCTGCCGTAGTGGTGCGGGAGAACACCGAGTTTGCGGGCTGCGTGGCCGCTGAAGGTGCCGGCATCCCTCACGCCGTCGTGCAGATAACCGCTGCCTGGTCCTTCTTCCTTGATGCCGTTGGGCCGCCCGTGGCGCGCCTGTGCGAGCTGGTGGGCCTGCCTGCCGAGAACCCGGGCGACGTGCTGCACCGCTATTTGCTGCTGTCACCGCGCCCGTTGAGCCTCTGGAACCCTTCCGTCCCGGTGCCCCCGACCGCACATGCCGTTCGATACGCGGGCTTCAGCCAGTCCGGTCAAGAAGAGTTGCCCCCGTGGGTGTCAGAGCTAGGGGAGCACGGAGAGCGGCCCACCGTGTATGCCACTCTCGGTACCTTTGACAACGAAAGGACCGATATTCTCGCGGCGATACTCGAAGGGCTTCGGGACGAACCGCTCAACCTGATACTTACCGTGGGTCGCAACCGTGACCCTGCGGAGTTTGGCGAGCAACCGGCCAACGTACGTGTCGAACGCTACATCCCGAACAACCTGCTGCTTCCTTACTGCGATATGGTGCTCTGCCACGGTGGCTCCGGCACGATGCTGGATGCCCTCAGCCTTGGCCTCCCTATGGTGCTAATCCCCATCGCTGCGGACCAGCCTCAGAACGCCCGGCGTTGCGCTGAGTTGGGCGTGGCACGTGTTGTAGAGCCGGACCGGCATACAGGGTCCGAGTTAGCGCACGCCATCCGAGATGCCACGAGGGAGGTGTTGGCGACGGCTCACTACCGGGAAGCCGCGCAACAGCTACGCAGGGAAATGGAGGAGTTGCCGGGGCTGGATTACGCGGTGACGTTGCTGGAGAGACTGGCAGCAGAGCGCACGCCACTCTTGCGCTGATATTTGGAGGCTATAGCAAGAATAGATGCGCTGAACATGGCAGCAGAGTCGTCGCTTGTCATTTCGAACGCAGTGAGAAATCTCGTCCTCTACCCCAATGTTTCCTCTTTCTTACGGTGCTGTGATGATGAAAGAAAGGTGGTGTTTGGTTGGTGAAGGACGAGATTTCTCACTTCGTTCGAAATGACACGGTCCTCCTCACGTGCTCATCTCCTCCACCTTATTCTTCCGATTGCTTCCAGTTAGTTTCCTGACCCTTTTATGCCCCTAAGCAACTTGCTAGGATAGCATCTACCGTCTGGTCAGGCGTCTGGTTGGAGCTATCGATCCAGGTGCCCACACCGGCCATCGTCTTGCGCAATTCGTCATCCAGATATTCAGCCCAGGCCGCTCCCAACGGCTGCTTGCCCCGGTGGGTATCCCAGTGTTGCACGACTTCCACCCGGGGCGCGAGCACTACCAGGGTGAACGGATAACCTTGTAAGTCCTCCTGTAGATGGTCCCACCGTTCGCCAATGATGATGTCATCGAGCACCACCGAAAAACCGTTGTCATAGAACGACTTCCCGAGCAGGCACATGTTCCTCAGCCGCAGTCTTAGCTGCCGCCCTGCCTCAACCGAAGGCGGGCCGGGTTCGCCCACCCACTCACCCCCTGACACAATCATCCGCTGCAACGCATCCGCTTCGACGTGCACGCCCCGCTCAAATCGCCCTGCCAGCAACCGAGCAACGGTACTCTTCCCCGCCGCCTGTATGCCTGTGACAACAATGATGGCTGCTTTAGTAAGCAAGACAGTAGTGGTTGGTGGTTAGTGGTTAGTGGTTAGATTGCATCCAACAATCCTAAACTTTGCGCGTCCTTAGCGTCCTTTGCGTCTTTGCGTTTTCGTCTCCTATCGTCCATCGTTCATCGTCCATCGTCCATCGTCTATCGTCCAGCCACCGGCTTCCCTGCTGCTCTCCGGCGGCGTGGCGGCTTGCTGAGGCGGATCTTCCAGACCACTCCCATCGCTTCCGATACGATACTGCCGTTCATCTTGCTATTCCCGACGCGCCGATCCGCGAAGATGATGGGTGTCTCTTTGATTTTGAAGCCGAGTTGGTGCGCCCGGAAGGTCACTTCGATCTGGAAGGAGTAGCCGTTGGAGCCGATGCTGTCGAGATCGAGGGCCTCAAGCACCTGTCGGCGGAACGCCTTGAAGCCGCTGGTGAGGTCGCGGTAGGGCACGAAGAGGATGGCCTGGGCGTAGAGCGAGCCGCCTTTGCTGATAATCTTGCGCAACACCGACCAGTTGCGCGTGCCCCCGCCCTTGATGTTGCGCGACCCCAGCACCAGGTCGGCCCCCTTCTCTATCTCCCGCATGAACTGGGATAGGTGGGCCGGGTCGTGCGAGAAATCGCAGTCCATCTCGAACAGCACGTCGTAATCGCGCGCCAGGCCCCACCTGAAGCCCGCTACGTATGCCCGGCCCAGCCCTTCTTTCTTCTCGCGGTGCAGCACGAACACCCGGCCCTGGTGCTGCTCCGATAGGCGGTCTGCTAGCTGCCCGGTGCCATCGGGCGAGTTATCGTCTACTACGAGCACGTGATAAGGCCCTCGCTGAAGTATCTCCTCCACGAGGGGCTGTAAGTTCTCGATCTCGTTGTACGTGGGCAGAATAATAAGTGGTTTCAACGCCAAGTGTTTGCTCCTGGTGCCCCGAACCCCGGCTCATGGGGTGGGCTGATGTACCGGCCCTGGCGTGGTGCGCGTGACGCTCTCAGTCTCCACGGTCCCGCCCAACGCCTCAAATTGTGTGGCGTCTTCGTCTTCGTACAAATCGGCAATATCGTCTTCGGCCTCGCGCTCGCGCCAAAAGGGGCTGAGCCATACGTACAACGAGTAGAACAATGGCAAGGTGTATACCACCAGGGCCGCCGTGATCTGGATGTTGCGTATTTCGGTGCGGTTCCAGAGCCAGATGAAGTCCCACACGAAGTAGTTGCCGACCCCGCCTATGCAGAAGAGCACCGTGCGGTTAGCGTAGGTATAGCGGGCGAGCGGCGCGGTGAGGGCCACCAGCCACATCAGGTACCAGGGCTGGAACCAGAGCGTGGCAAAAGCCAGGTAGACAAAGATTACCTCGTAGAAGCTGCCAAGCGTGCGGTCCACGAGCCGCTCCCGTTCGGCTAGCGTGACCGCGTTCCTGCTGCGGAAGACTCGCACCGCCAACCCCAGGGTGACCAGCCCCACGAGCGCCAGCGCCCCGTTGCGCACCAGCGACTCGGCAGTGAGCCTATCAATCCGGTAGTCGAACACCAGCACGTCCAATACGACCTTGGGTATCGAGGCGGTGAAGAGGCTCTGCCGCCCCAGCGCGCCGATGCTCTGCCAGCCCTGCCAGAAAGGTGCGTAAAAGGCCACCGCCAGGGCCAGAGCCAGCACAGCCGTTATTACCAGAGTGCGAAGCGCCTCACGGTTGCCGATGCTACTTCCGGTGCTGTTATCCCTCAGTCGGCCCCGCACCCGCGCCCGGTCGCGCCAAAGTGCGGCAGCCGCCAGCGGCACGAGCAGCACCGGCACGAACTTGGTCAGCACCCCCGCCATGAGCGCCGGTATCACGGCTGTGCGCCTGGCCCGCACGAACAGGTAGACGGCCGCCAGCACGAACATTATCACGATGGCGTCGTTGTGCCCGTTGCCTGGTATCTCGAAGAGCACCAGCGGGTTCCAGGCGAAGAAGAGCGTGCCCCTTAGCGCCCAATCGGGCCTGAGCGACCGCAAGATGCCGTAGGTGAGCGCCACGCTGGCACCGTAAGCCGCCGTCACCAGCACCTTGAAAAGGATGAGGTTGCGCCACAGGTCGTGGCCCGCGAGCAGGCTCGTGCCCGCCGACATGGTCTCCCATACGGGGCCGTAGGGCGAGCCTTCGCCTCTCCAGGCCACATATCGAAAGAACGGGTCGCCGGGGAAGTTGTTGGGCAGGGTGGTGAAGGGGTTGAGGCCGTAGTGGGCGGTGAGCCGTGCCCGGAAGATCTGGTCAAACAGGTCCGCGGCACCCACTGGGTACATGAAGATGAGGGTAATCGCGAAAGCCGCCGCCCAACCGCAGATCAACACCAGGGCAAACCGCCTGTAGCCCGCTGACACGTCTAACGCGCGGGGGCAGAGGCGGAATGCCAGGTAATAGCAGGCGAACAATACCAGCCACGTGACGGCCCATTCGTTGGCGGCGGGGGCGGTGTAGCCGTTGATCTTGATGAGGTCCAGCAGGGGAAGGGTGAAGTAGGTCGAGAGCATGTACGGCTGGACGAAGCCGAGGAAGTAAGCCGCGCTGGAGATGCCGCCGAAGATAACCAGCGGCACCAGCCTCAGCCAGTTGTCTTCACCCTGCACCGCACGCGTGCGCTCGCCCGCGATAATAGCTACCATCTGTCCCTTCCTACGTGGTTGGATATTATAACACAGCAGTTGGAGCAAGGAGACGGAAACGCCAAGACGCCAAGACGCCAAGGACGCGCAGAGATTTAATAAGGTGTTCTAAGCAAAAGGACCAGAGTACATGATGTTGTACTCTGGTCCTTTTAGTACTCTCTAAACAATCCTTAACTTGGCGTGGTCCTTGGCGTCTCCGCGTCTTGGCGTTTAGATAAGCAGTTTACAGCCCGTTGCCGCAGTTGGTGCAGAACTTGCCGTTGGGCATGTTGGAGGTGCCGCACTTCGAGCAGACCTTGGGCGATTGGTTCGCGCCGCAGTTGGGGCAGAACTTGGTGTTGGCCGGGATCTGGGCGTTGCAGTTGTAGCAGGTCGCAGTGGTCGCGTGCACCTGTGACTGGCCGCCGGCCTGCGCTCCCTGCTGGCCGCCACCCTGCATACCCTGCGCTATGATTTGCGCCATGCCCGCGCCGAGGCCCATACCGGCACCCAGGCCCATGCCTGTGCCCGCCGCGTCACCCATGTTGCCGCCACCGCCACCGCCACCCTCACCGAGGTTGCCGACGGCCTGTGCGGCCTGGTACTGCATGTAGGCTTGCATGTTGCCGACCACGCCCATGCCTGTGCGCTCGTCAATCCTCTTCTGCACTTCCTCTGGAGGAGTGATCGAGGTAATGAAGAACGCCTTGAGGTTGAGGCCAAGGTTGGCGAAGTCCTCTGTAACGGCCGTGCGCAGCCCCGCGCCTAGCTCGTTGTAATACTGGGCCAGGTCGAGCAGGGTCTTCATCGTGGTGCCCATCAGGTCGTTGAAGCGTGACACGATGATTGAGCGCAGGTAGTCCTCGATTTGCCCCGTCTCATACAGCCCCTGGGTGCCCACGAGCCTGTTGACGAAGAACTGCGGGTCGGCTATAGCCATCGAGTAGGTCCCGAAGGCCCGGAGGCGCACCATGCCGAACTCGCTGTCTCGGAAAGTCACCGGCTCCATCGTGCCCCACTTCATGTCAATCAGGTCGGCCAGGTTGACGAAGTAGACCTCCGCGCGGAAGGGTGAGGTGCCGCCGAACGGGATGGAGAGGAGGTCGGCCAGTATGGGGATGTTGGCGGTGGAGAGGGTATGCCTGCCCGGCCCCAGCACGTCGAGGGCCTTGCCGTCGCGGAAGAAGACCGCCGCCTGGTTTTCGCGCACTATGCACTGAGAGCCAAGCCGGAACTCGCCCGACCCACCTTCCGGCACCCGGTGCACCATCTGTCTGCCTGTCGGGTCAAGAAATTCAATTACATCAAGTAACGCCATGCTAGTCTCCTTCGGAGTGCCGAGCACCGAGTACCGAGTTCCGAGTATAGCCTAGACGCCACTCGGAACTCGGCACTCATTACTCGGAACTAACTACTGTCCTCCCTGGGCCATGCCGATGCGGCGGGTGTCGGGGCCGCCATCGATGCTGCCTGGCTCGGAGGTGTCGCTGACCGTGCCTTCGTTGCGTGGGGCTTCACCCCAGCTACCGCTGTTGCTTCCGCCACCGCCACCACTGCCGCTGCCACTGCCACCGCTACCACCCAGGCCCATGCGCTGCTTGAGGTCGGCAAGCTGGTCGTCAATGCGGGCGTTGCGCTCGGTGGTGTCGAACATGCTGTCCACGTCCTCACCGTCAGCGTCGGCTTGAAGTTGGCGGTCGGCGTCGGAGCGGGCCTCGGCCATGCGGATGCGCTGCTCCATGCGGGCCAGGTCGCTGCTGTAGTCGGTCACGTCGAGGTTGCGGGCAGTATTGGTCATCTGCTGCTGCGTCCTGACGCGGCGGTGGCGGGCAATCAGGGCATCGCGGTTGTTGAGGGCCTGCTGGTACTTGTCCTGCAAAGCGTCAAGCTGCGACCGCAGGCGGCCCACCATCTCGCTCTGGGCGTTCAATTGCTGCTGGAGCACCTCGGCGTTGGCGTCGGCGTCCGACTTGCGCTTGAGGGCCTCGCGGGCCAGCGTGTCATTGCCCTGCCCGACGTAGTGCATGGCTCGCTCTTCCATGTGCCGGGACTTGTCGCGCTCGGCCTGGAGATCGTCGCGGACGATGCGCTCCTGGGCCATCATCTCAGCGACCTGCGTGCGGGCCTGCTGCAACTCGCCCTCCATGTCGCGCAGAATCTGGCTGAGCATGATCTCCGGGTCTTCCGCCTGGTCTAGCATGTCGTTGATGTTGGCCCTTAACAGCGTTGATAGTCTTTCTAACACACCCATGATGTTCCTCCTATTTGGATCTGGGATTTGGGAATTCGGATTGCGGATTTGATTTGGGATTTGTTTGTCTCAGATTGCGTGACCATAACTCCGCAATCCGAATTCCCAAATCCCAAATCACCTCACGATTGGTTGCCGGTGGTGCCCGAATTCAGGTTTACGTCGGTGGTGCTGCCTCCCAGGCTGCTCGACGGCCCGCCTGGGTCCACACTCAGGTCGGTGCTGGAGACGCTGCCGGGGTCGGACAGGGCGTTCATGTTGTTCGCAATGTCCATGCCGTCCACGATGTCGCCGCCTGGAGCGCCGGGGGCCATGCCAGGCGATGAGGCCGACTCGATGCCGGTGCCCGCTTCGCCGCCCTCGGTCATGGGCCTGCTGCCGCCCTGGTCGGCGCTCATGGGAGTGCCCGCGAAGCCTTGGTTGCCCTCGGACATGCTGTCCACAGCCGGGTCGTGGTGCAGGTTGCCGCCCCAGGCGATGCGCTCCGTGGGCGTGCCCGACGTACCGGAGATGCTGGGGTCGTCCACGGGCAGCATGTTGTGGTCCTGCCCCACCGCCGCGGTGGCTACAGGCCCGGTGCTAGTGGGCGACTCAACGTCGTCCAGTGAGGCCCCGGAACCCGCGATGCCCGCCTGCCCTGTGGTGGCTATGCCCGCCGCTGAGCCTAACGCGTTCGTGGGCGCGCCACCCCCGTAGCCCGGCCCGCCGTAGGTGCCCGCCGAGCCTGTGCCGGTGGTGCTGAGGCCCTGCTGCGCGTACGGGGAGGGGGTTTCAGGCTGCGCCTGCCCCTGCTGCCCGGTCTGGCCGCCGTAGGGCGTATACTGGCCGCCGGAGGCACCTCCGTACTGCTCGCCACCCTGCTGGAAGCCGCCGACCATCGCCTGGTACTGGTCCTGGGGCAGCGTCGTGCCGGAGGTGAGCAGGTCGGCGCGCTGGTCGAAGCGGTCGTTGAGGTCGTTCACCACGGAGGAGAGGCGGTCTATGGCCGAAGTTGTCTCGCCCCCTGCCTGGCCCTCGGTGGCCGACTCCAGGGAGCCAATCGCGCCGGAGAGGGTATCCACCCCACTAGCCAGGGCCATATCGAAGGCGTAAATCTGGTCCAATTCCTCGGCCTCGACCTTGATAGCCGCGAACAGGCCCGCGTAGCCGTAGGTGGCATTTTGCAGGCGGTCGATGAAACGCTGGAGCCTGCCGGAAACGCCGTCAATCTCGCTTATGGCGTTCAGGTCGCCGCTGCGGAGGAGGCCCTGCTGCACTCGCTTGAGGCGGGTAAGCTCGCCCTGGTAGCGGCGGGCTAGCTCGGTGCGCAAGATGCGGTCCGCATCGCGCCTACGTTCCCGGTCCACATAGCCCTTATAACCGGGTATAATACCCGCGATCTTGTGCAAAAAATCGTTGGGCTGGTCGCCCATCACGCGGTCTCGTATATCCATGCGTTTCTCTCCTTATCAAGTTAGTGCCGAGTACTCAGTTCCGAGTTCCGAGTTCCGAGTACCGAGTAGTTCTTGTTGGTCCGTCACTACTTACGTGGCCGGCGGCTCGTACGTTGCGTCACCACTTTTGCTGAGCACTCGGGACTCGGAACTCGGAACTCGGAACTTAGTCCGCCCCGCCGCCTCCGCCGCCTCCGCCGCCTCCACCGAAGGAGCCGCCTCCGCCGCCCCAGCTACCACCTCCACCGCTGCCGCTGGACGAGGGCGAGCTGGTGAGCGCGCTGGACGCGGAGTTGACCATCGTGGTGAAGCTGTCAGCCATGCCCTGCATCGCGCCCGCCAGGGAGTCGCTCATGCCCTGCATGGCTCCACCTGGGTCGAAGCTGGGCGTTGGCCCGGCGTTGGCACCGCCCGCCGCCTGCTGGCTCGGGCCGCTCGTACCTACAGGATGATAGCCATAAGGGTGCCAACCGTAAGGCGAGTAGTAGGGCGGCATCGCGGCGGGCACGTTGTTGAACTGGTTGATAAGCTGCCGCTCGATGCCCAGCGACACCGCATAGGGTAGGTACTGCTGGAACTTGTCGGCGGCTGCCTGCACGTCGGTGTACTTCTGCATCTGCTGCAAATAGTTGGAGAAGGCCCGCCACTTGGTCGACTCCTCGGCCCCGAAGTCGGTCTTCCTGGGCATGGCGGTCGAAGTGAACACCCACACCAGGCCCACCAACCCTATCGCCACGCCCAACAGGGGCAGCATCACGGTGAAGGCAGGGGTAAGGGCCAGGCTTCCGAAGAGTATGAGGCCGCCGAGCACCGCTATGCCGCAGCCCGACCCCATGTTGCGGTTGCGCACCGCCTTGGGGTTCTCGGGGAAGTACTTCAGCGCCACGAGGCTCTTGTACATCTCGTCGTAGATGGGCGGCAATTTTGTGTAGAAGGTGTTCTTTAGATCGGAGAGCTTGACTACTTCTTTGCCGCCGAACACAGCGTCGAGCAGCATCTCCTCAAAGCGGTACTCCACCTTGCCGCCCAACCTGCGGTACTCGAAGTCCTTCGATTGGGTGAGGAAGCCCTGGCTGCGGGTCTCCTGTATGGTGAGGTTGCCTTTGCGGGCCTGGTCCACCAGCGTGGCGATCACGTCGCGCACGTCAGCCGACTCGTCGAGTAGCGTGCCCACCAGGCCGGGAGGTAGATTGCTGGGTGGCTCGGCCACGTAGTCGCTGAAGAGCTTGACCGGCTTGTCGCGCCCGTGTATGTACCAGCGGCGAATGACGAAGAGCACCCCGCCCGCGCCTACAAGCAGGCTGAGCACCAGCACCGCGAAGTCAATGAGAGGCCGGATTTGCTTCATATCCTCCGCTGCGCGCTCCTGGGCGTCCACCTCACCCTGCCAGCGGGGTGCCGTGGCGCTAAGGATGCCCTTGGGTATCTGCGCGCCCACCTCGAAGCCGTCTTCCAGGTCGCCGTCCGCGCTGTAGACGATGGTGTCGCCCTGCTTGCTTACCTCGGCGTCGCGGGGCACGCTAGCGGTGGTGAAGCCGCTCGTGTCGGTGCCGTCCGGCAAGATAACCTCTACGCGGCTGCTGTTGATGGGTGCCTGCCAATCGGGCGGCACGGCGTACCAGTCTAGCTCGTCCCGGTCGCTGTAGACGCGTATCGCCCCTTCGACCCGGTAGCGGATGATGAAGGTCTTGACGGTCCTGCCGGTGCTTGGAGTGGGGCCGCCCTCATATATCCAGCGCACGCGCGTGGGATTACCCCGTTCGACGCCGAACGTGCCGGGGTCGCCACTGGTGGAAGGCTCGTCCGGGGCGAACGAGGACTCTTCGTAAGGCACCTCCTGGCCGTCCACGACCTCGACCACCTGGAAGTTGCCAATGCTCTCCAGCCTGTCGGTCTCCCAGATGCGCAGGCCGCGCCGGTACTGCCCCTCGAAGACATAAACAAGGGTCTCCTCGATGTCGAGGGACCCGTCGGCGTTGACATATATCAGCGAGTCGTACCGCTCCATGTGGAACTGCCGTTCCTGGGCCAAAGCGCTGTTCGGGGCCATGACCAGTGCGGCTGTGACACACAGCGAGAGCAGGAGCCACATGGTTAGCATGAGAGAGCGCCGCGCGTGTCGCGGACCCCTCGCGCCCCTGGAAGAATTGAGCAGATTCAGCATCAGACTACCTTTTTCTAAAGAGTGCTACGCCGGATGTATGATGCGGCTACTGAGGGGTGGTGGGAGGGTGGGCGGCTTCGGCGGCTTGCGCGGCGGCTCGTTGCTCGGCGGGCGGCAGGAAGAACTCGGTGCCGCAGTACTCGCAGCGAATGACGCCCTTGCCCCCGACCACCTGGGGCGCGCCGCAGTTGGGGCACTTGCCGGAGATGGCGGCGGTGGTGATGGCTGCCGCGTCGGACGATACGAGCTTGCCCCCGCGCCAATCGACGTAGCCGGTGAAGAGGCCCTTGCCCACGAGGTCGTAGATAGCCGACTTCACCTGGTCCATCGGCATGTTGGTCTCGAGGGCCACGGTGCCGAGTTGCACGGTGCCTTGCGTCTGGATGATGTTGAGGATGCGCTTCTGCTTCTCAACGTCCGCGAACTGCACCGCCTCGGAGCGGCCCTGCATGAGGAACCACACGCCGAACCCGGCGACCACCGCCGCTACCAGCAGGGCGCAGCCCATCGTGAGGGCGGCCCCCCCGGCCTGCATCGTGGTGCCCGTCTGGTTCATCTGCCCAAACACGAAGATGCCCGCGCCGAGGAACATGACCACGCCCACCCCGATAAGCACCAGGCCGATTACTCTTCCCGAACCAACCATGCTTCACACCTCCGCACATGTAACTATGCTATGACGGGTCGCCCACCCGACACTATATACGTGCGTACCTGCAAAGCGAGTTTCATGGTGCGCCAACACGCACACTAATGTGGTGTTCGCCAGGCACAAACAAGCATTGCAGCGTATATTACAACATAATGGGAGTCTTGTCTATGGAATTTTGAGGCACAAAAGCGCAGAGGCGCAGAGGACGCGAAGAAGGCGCAAAGCGGCTGATGTCCTGGGTTTGTAGGAGCAAGATACTTCTTAACTCTGGTGGATAATATCTCCTCTGACAACCTTGGAGTGATGCCTCCACCGTGTCATTTCGAACGCAGTGAGAAATCTCGTCCTTCAGTGGGATGCTTCCCTTTTCTTACGGGACATAGTGCCTGAAGGAGAGGTGTTACTCGGGCGCTGAGGGACGAGATTTGTCACTGCGTTCGAAATGACATGATGAGGCTTGGTTCGTCAAATAGTGGCATAGGGAATCTTGTGCGAAACTTGGTGCAGTGTGGGAGAACCTTCGTCTCAAGACCAAGGACTCCTCTCCCAAGCATTTTTGCTTATTCGTGTGTGGTAGCGTAGCCACTATTGGTACAAGGTGGTATAATTGCCGGAGGATACGTAAAGAGACATTTAAGTTAGTACTTTCCAGCGGCGGTGCATAGCGGGTCGCTAGAGGAGATGAGATGATGAATTTCAGCGGACCTGAGATACTGTTGGTGCTTGTGATCGTATTGATCATCTTCGGCGCGGGCAAGCTGCCGCAGGTGTTTAGCTCTCTCGGCAAGGGCGTGCGCGAGTTCCGCGATGCCGCTGAAGGCGACCCGACCACCACGACTACCACCTCCACGGCCTCTACACCTACCGCACCCCCACCTGCTCCGCCTGCCGCACCCGTGACCCCGGTCGCTTCCTCCACCACAACTACGGAGGAAGTCAAGCGCCAGGGGTAGTAAGTCGAAACGGAACCCTAAAAAGGCATGGATTATGTGCGCACCGGCACATAATCCATGCCTTTTTTGCCTATAACTGACAACTGACAGACCTACACATCCCCGACGACGCGACAACTGGAGGTCAGACAAGGCTTACGTCACAAAGTACGTAGGAAGTTGAGGCTAGGGGCGAAAAAGTATTCTCCGCCGCGCAGCGTGACGTAGCCACCGAAATTGAAAGAAACTTGGTCCGGGCGACCCCAGTGAGTAGGCCACTGCTGGTCCGCGTCATCGTCGGTATCCTGGCCTATGATAGGATCGTCGCCTGTGCGTGCAACAATGAGGGCATCTGGGAAATTAGGATTATCCGCCCAGGTCCGCTGCATGAACTCGAATTGGTCACGGATGTCACTCTGATAGCACATGAAGAGCAGACCAACAGGGCTGGTCTTCGGTGCTCCATAGGGAATACCCCGTCGCACTATGCGGCGTTTGCGCTCATCTTGTCGCTGCGTGAGAGGCGTCGTGCCCCTAGGGTTCACCTTGCGGATGTGAGCGTGCGCAGGGCAGCGGTTGCCCTCTCTATCGATGCTCTCATATTCGAAGTTATTGGGGTCGCGCAGGCCCGGCATCCTCTGCAACGTGACGGGCGTGCCATCCTTGAAGCGCCCGACCGCTAATGCGCCCGCCAGATCCGGGTGGACGTTCAGGTGGGTGGCGAGAGCACTGATGCCCTCATCGAAGGCATTTACGTCCTGCTCCAGCTTCCGGAAGACGAAGTAGCTGCCGTAACTATCATCGCCCTGGGCGAACGGATCGGGCACCAACACCAGGCTCAAGGGGGCCGTGGGGTCCCAACGGTCCATGCCTCCTTCTTCCTTGTCAATGTCGCTCTTGAGGAATAGGGGCTGGCTGCGCCCATCTACGTAACCGAAGTGTTCGATGGGCTGGCCTTTGCGACTGCCCTCACCCTCACCTTTGGCGGCAGACTCGTCCTTACCTTGCGCCTGGGCCTCTTTGTTTCGCAGCACGTGTCCCTCTTCAACTGCCACAACATCTGCAATACCATCCAGGCTGGGGATTACTTCGTTCCTCAGAGTGGCCCGGAGCGCGTTGCTTCCCTGCCAATCCCGCGCAAGCAGGAGCATCGCGTGTATGGACTCACGATACGGCTCTTCCCATGTTTGAGGCTCCGGGTCCTTGTTCGACGTATCAAGAATGCCGGCGAGTGGGCTATTATCCCGATTCTTCATGCCCTTCTGGAACGTCTTGCCCTTGTCGGAGAAATCCGCGAGGTCAAACCCGAGATACCTGTAGCCCTCTGCGGAAAGGAAGAAGGCCCCGATCAATTCATCTTCGACTTCGGTGAGTTCCTCATCCGTCGCGGCCACGTCTTCTAGCTTAGCTAGTTGCTTTTCACGCTCGATGCGCTTCCTCAGTACGTCAGCCGCATCGCCTTCCTCCCGCAAAGCTGCTACTGCGAACGCAGCCTCCATGGCAACTGCACCGGGAGCAGCACTTTGTTGCTCCAGTAGCTCCAGGTCCTCCCGGAGCCGTTCGAGGCGCAACTCTCGGCGCTTGCTCTCCAGCGCAATCTGTTGGCGCTTCTTGAACTCCTCGCTCTGCCGCAACTGTGTCGAAGCTGAAGTGACATACTGGTCCGAGAAGTTCCTGATCCAGGCGCGCACGGCTTCGGGATCGCCGGTGAACTTCAGGAAGATGTGGAAAGCCCACTCGCGCCCGTGCGATTTGAGTATGTTGCACTGGAGGTTGTCCAGCAAGGGTCCAAATACCTTCTGCCCGTCTCGCTTCAAATCGGGATCGATATAGGTCTGATCGAGGTTGATTGCCATGTCTGTTGCCCCTCCTCTTTGCTGCGCATGCTAATAGACAATTGACGCACTTTTGCAACGTAGTTCATCACCTACTGCAAGATGGATTGGTTGAACTACTCCCTAACTGTCCAGGAGTTAAGGGATAGCAAAGCCAATAGTCCCTAATTGCGCGAGACCTACTTTGTAACAAGTAGAGACTTCAACGCCGCAGGCGCTAAACCCTAACTACGTATAGCTTGCTATAGCAGCCACGCGTACGCACTACATATTGGTGATATAGCTATCGTAGTGAAGAGTAGACAGGACCTTCGTCTAAGTGGCCTTTGGAAGAAGCTGGGGACGCAGAAACAGATGGAAGAAAAGATTACTTCTTCATCAGTAGCATCTCACCGTGACGCGGACGAAAATAAGATAACAAATCCAAGACCTTGTGTCAAGTCAAAATGCTCTTCCGCGTCCAGGAGCATGGGCGATGGTACGCTCCTGTGAGCACCTTACGGATTACCAGTCACCCTTATCATTAACCCTCGCTCAAGGAGCCGGATAGCCGCGTCGAGCACTTGCTCGGGGGTGATGCTTTCCAGGGCGGGGCAACTGAGACACGTGAAGAACCCCGCGATGGTAGTGCCGCCAACGAGGGGGAACTTGCAGGCGCAGGGCAGGTTCGAGCGCACCACCGCGTAATCTACACCCTGTTTGCCGCCGGGTATCCATGGCCGGTAGCTGCGGGGGTCGGTGGGGCCGTATATGCCGACCACCGGGGTGCCTGAGGCGGCGGCAATGTGCAAGGGGCTGGAGTCGTTGCCGATGAAGAGCGCGCAGTGCCGGACGAGGGCGGCGGTCTCGCCCAGAGTGGTCTGCCCGGCGGCGTTGATGATTGAGGCGGTAGTGCGTGAGGCGATTTCGGCGGCGGCAGGCGCGTCATCCTTGCCACCCATGATCACGATGCGCGCCCCCGTGCGGGCCGAAAGTCCGTCTGCCACCTCCGCGAACCGCGCCACGCTCCACTGCTTGCGGCCCCACAGCCCTTCGCCTCCGGGGTGTATGCCGACCAGCAGTTCGTCAGGTCCAACCCTATAGCGTTCCAGCCACGACAGGGCCTTTGCCTTTTCCTGTTCGCTGGGGAAGATGCGCAACGCTAGGTCGTCCACGGTCACGCCCAACCTGCTAACCGGCCCCGTGTAGTGCTCCACGGCGTGATGCTTGCGCCATTCTATCCCGGCCCAAGGTAGCCCCCACCAGAAGCGCGGCAGGTTCATCTCCGTGCGCCTGGGGATGCCACTGAGCCAGCTTACCCACCAGTTGTAGTTTGAGAACTCCACCGCCAGGTCGAAACGCGCCCTCCGCAGGCCCCAGAAGAGCTTGAGCACGCCCGCCAGGCCGGGCCATCGGTGCCGCGTCGGCCAGAGTAGAAATCGGTCGATATCGGGGTTGTTGCTCAGGATGCCTTTGTTGGTGGGGTAAACCACGGCGGTGATTTCGGCCCGTGGGTAGCGCCTGCGGAGCGCGTTCAACGAGGGCGTGGTGAAGAGCGTGTCCCCTATCGGAAGGAGCATCATCAGGAGTATGCGCTTGGGTTCGCCCCGGTCGTGCATAGGCGCTATTCTACACCACATGCAACACCGGGGCACAGGGTAGGGGAAGAGACGGAACCGCCAAGACGCCAAGGACGCCAAGATAAGCGCCAAGGTTAAGTATGGGTTCTAGGCAAGAGGACCAGAGTACAACACATGTACCC
>JALZHI010000037.1 GCA_030913985.1 Chloroflexota bacterium
CGGTAGCACTGCTCGGCGTGGCCGTGCGGGTGGGCGTGGCCGTCACCATGGTGGGGGTGGCGGTCGGGGCCGAGCCGCTGGGCTGCAGGTGGTCACTGGGAATGATCTGCTTGGGGGTGCTGGGCGAGGCATACGACAGGCTGATCTGGGCGTTGTTGATGCCCTCGTAGTACTCCAGCTTCAGGTCGTACCACTGCCCGGCCTGGAGCGCGATCGTCCCAGAGTTCTCCGCCAGCCCGTCCGTCCAGCGGTTGATCAGCTGCTGGTTGTTGACCCACAGCCGCACCCCGTCGTTGCTGTTGGCGTAGAACGTGTAGGTCTCGCTCTTGTCGGCCTTGACCAGGCCGCTCCAGCGGGCTGAGAACGTGTCCGCCCCGACACTCGGGTCCGGCGAGCCGCTGCCCCAGTCGAAATCCACCTTCGCGTCCATCCGCGCCATCTTCAGATTCGTCAGGTCGGCATTGTCATAGTACTCCCCATACAGCCCTGCAACACTGAGTGGGGCGGTAGGATCAGGTATCAAGCTATCCCACTGTATGACCTGTTTGGTGCCCCCAGGCGGGGTCCAGCTGAGATGCAGGAGACAGCTACCACCGTTCTCGAAGTACTCGACGGTAATGTAGTACTGCTGCCCTGCACTGAGGGTGATCTGCCCGCTGTTTTCTGTGGGAGCATGGTTCGTCCAGTTGTTGATTACCTGCTGACCATTTACCCAGACTCGCACACCGTCGTCGGAATAAGTATAGAAGGTGTAGGTACCAGTGGCTGGAGCGACAACCTTGCCCCTCCAGCGTGCCGAGAAGGTGTCGGCTGCAATGTTCGGGTCAGGTGATCCTGACCCCCAGTCGAAGGTGATCTGCGCGTCGTACCGGGCCACCTTTAGGTTCGTTAAGTCCATGTTGTCGAAGTATTCTGCATACAGGCCGTGGCTGTTGGTGGTGTCCGGGAATAGCACACCAAGGGGAATTACTCCTCGCGTGGTCTGTTGCGTGCATTCGCTCGGATCGCACGGGTACGTCATGGTAAAATCAGGTTGCTGCCACTCCAGCTTCACGCTCGCACCCGCAGTTGCCTCCTGATATTCCAGCCTGATCGAGTACTTCTTATTGCCGCTCAAGAAGACGGTTGCACTGCTTTCCTTGGGAGCCGGCACAGCCAGGTCGTCGATGATCTTCTCCTCATTCACCCACAGCCGCACACCGTCATCTGACGTTACGTAGAAGGTGTACTCACCTGAGAACGACGTTTGAACTAGTCCTGTCCATCGCACCGAGAAGCTATCGGGATGAATGGACGGATCGGGCGATCCAGTACCAAAGTTGAAATCTATCGGCCCGTCGTACCTGATCAACTTGAGGCTGCTGAAGTCTTGGTTGTTGTAGTATTCGCCGCGTAGTCCGTTGGTAGGTGGAGAGGTAGGGGTGACTAGGGCAGTAGGTGTGCTCGTGGGCGTGATACTGGGCACAGGAGTCGACTGCATCTTTATCAGCCGCTGCCCATTTGCATCGTAGATAAAGGTGGTAGTGATGCCACCCTCAACTAGCTTCTGCAGGCGACCCTCTGGATCGAACGTGCGCGTTTGGGTGCTGCCGTTGCTCGTTTTGGACACCTGATCGCCATTGGCATCGTAACTATACGTGTTGTTTCCGTACGCGTACGGTGCATCTACCGGCTTGTTAGCGTTCTCTATCAACGTGTGGTCGTAGTAACTGTAATTGTAAGTGGTGCCTCCAATTGTGCGTGTAGTCATGCGGTTGAGAGCATCGAACGCGTAGGTCTCGGATGCCCACAAGCCAGCGGAATTAGTGGCGCTGATTAATTGGTCACGCGCGTTGTACAGGAAGGTGTTGGTAAAGGTGGGACTCGAGTCTACGCTTGAAAGCTGGTTCAGCGTAGAGATGTTTCCGTTCTTGTAGTAAGTCATGGTGCTATCGAGTATCGTAGTTGTCGCACCAGTTGCTCCGGCTTTCACCTCCGTACGAGCGAGCCAGCCGCGCTTGCTTGGCACCGTAGTGAGGAGGTCATCGTACGTATAGACTGTAGTCAGCAGGTCGGTGGCAGAGCTACTAGTACCTTGCTTCAATTCGGTGAGCTGTGCCCTCGCGTTGTACTGAGCATCGAACACGGGGAATACTCCCCCGGTTTCGCTGGAGTGTAACTGAACGGGCAAGCCCATAGCCTGCTTGTTGTAGCTAAAGGTAGCAATCTCCCGCTCGCTCTCCGGGTCTGGATAGATAATAGTCTTCAATCGGCCCGCGAGATCGTAGCTGTACTCTACTTCATAGGTCCTGCCGGCCAGCGTGCTGGTGATTTGCTCCTTCTTGAGCAGACCCCGTGGATCGTATTCGTACAGGTGAGAGTTTGCCGTCTGGCTGTCGTAGTAACCTGTCACCTCAGCCTTGCGCAGTCGACCCCAAGACTTCGTTGCGCTGGCATCGTCGTTACCAGGCGTGTTCAACTCATTGTCGTAGTAGTAACGCACGTCAGGGGTGCCTTCGGGTATGCCATCACTGTTGGTGTCGTTGAAGTGAGCAGCACCGTAGTACTTTGCCTTGATCCGGTTCATGCTATCGTAGGTGAAGAACACTTGGTGAGTGGCCGTGATGGAATTGCTCGCGGCGTTGGGATCGCTCAGGAAAATAGCGTCTCGCTGCACGCGCAGATTCCCGACACTATCGTATTCGTACTGCCACTTGCCGGCATCCTGGTCGTCCATAGCCTTCTTGCGTCCGAAGCCGTCATACTGATACGTATTAATGACGGGAGCCGTGCCGTTGATGCGCTGGCTTTCAATCAGGTTGTCTAGCGCATCGTAACCATACACGGTTGTGATATCTGTCGGGTTGGCTTGAGGATCGACATCGCTGGCGAGCAGCAACCTTCCATACTGGTCGCTGACCTTGATATGGCGGTGCAACTCCTCGTCCAACTTGTCAATCCGCAGGAGCCAGTTGTATTCAGTGAGCGTATAACTACCATCCGGATTCCAGACGTACACTGGACGGCCCAGTCCGTCATAGGTCATCGTAATACGAGGTTTGGTAGTGTTAGGTGTAATGTATGAGGTCGGGTAAGTATTAGTAGAAGGATTGGTTGCAGCATAAGGTAAGGACGCAGATTCGATCTCTCCCCTGACCGTATAAGTTGTATCGACCACAGTTAGGGTAGAGTCATCCTTGCGCCCCACTTCCTGAATCGGGCGGCCAATTCCATCAAACCAACGCACTTGCCAGGTCTTGGTAAAGGTACCTGTAGCGGTGTTATCCAGGCGGACCTCATAACGTATGGAGAAGGGGGGACTCACCGTGGCTGTGGGATTGGCAACAGGCAGATAATCGGTGTATTCATAGCGATCATTTGGATCTGCATTGGTGCCGTAATTCACGTTGCCGCTTCCCACTACCCAGCTTCTGCGAATTCGACCGAAAGAGTCATACCTGATTTCGGTCTTCATGCCATTAGCGTCCGTCGTTGTTGAGGGACGATCCAGAGTGTAATCAAAATGGGTAATGGTCTTGCTGGTATTCGCGAGGGTCACGGTGATTGGAAATGAGTGGTAGTATAGGTCGTACTCCGTGGTAGTGGTGTTATTGTTGGCGTCCTTGACAAATACCTGGTTGCCAAAGGTTGTGTCGAAGCCATAGCGTAGACCCGTCCATCGGGTGGGATCTGCCGTGCCGTTCTCTACCCACACGTTCTTTGCCCACGTAAGAAGACCTCTACCGTTGCTTGCTACCGCCCCATAGGCATCTGTCCTATCGTCATAGAAATAGTGCGTTTCAGCCTTGAGCGTACCTGTACTACCTGAAGGATTGGAGAGTCCTTGGAAGATACGCACTCTCTTGGGTAGATTAACGATGTGTCGTGAAAGCTGTACTCCATTGGCTCCGACGGGGTAAATAGCTTCTACAAACTCTGTTACAGTTGTCCTGTCGTCGCCAGAGTAGTCAAGAGATCCATATTCCTTCACCATTGTTGTGTTGCCATTGTTGTCATAGGCATATTCAATTTTGTTCTGAGAGACCTGGCCCAACTGGCAACACTCAGCTCCGTAGATGGTCAGCAACTTTTGCGTGAGCTCTACAAACTCGATTCGCATTCCCTGCGTGTTGTTACCGGCACCCGCGGCTGTTCCACGAGTGGGCGCAGCTGTCGCAATCGAGCGCACAGAATATACCTGATCGCCTTGATTGTAGACGGTACGTACCTCTGAAAGATCATCAATCAAAGTCCGGTGGCTACCATCGCTCGCGAGGGTGTGCCTGAATACCCACGTGTGACCAGTAGGGAAACTAGGTATAACGACCGAGTCGCCGGCGAACCTGGGTAGCTTAGAGTCTCCTGACTTTATGCCCACATACTCGCTGAAAAGTGAAGGGAGTCGCCCGTCGTATTGATTGTAATCCTGATCGTAATCATCAAGATGAAGCTCGGCAAAGAAGCGCCCGTCGGGGGAGGTATGCAGACGAACCCAGTACCAGTCGTTGGGTGAGAGTGCTCTCTTTAACCTGGGCACGAGGGTGTTGTTGATGGAAGTAAGCTCACGGCTTTCCGCAGTACCGTTCAAACTCCAGATGGCTCTGGCCTGATACACGAATATCTCGTTCTGGTTCTCATCTACCGAATCGACCCGGTAGACCTCGATACCCCAGTAGTCGCTATTATTGACTGTGCTCTTCAAGACCCAACGGGCCTTGAAATCGCTGTCCTCTTCGTCGGCTGGACCATCCAGTCTGAATCTTACATGTACATCAGCACCGTCGCGTACAGCAACCGAGCGCTGTACGGCTGCGGTTGGTTGAGTGGTTGGAGTAACCGCCAGTCTCCAGACCTGGTTTGCGTTTGGGCCGGGTGTCAGGCCCGGCTCAGTCACACGGGAAACGCTTCCCTCAACAACCCACTCGGAATTACCAGCAGGGGCGTCATTCATGTTGCTCGAATCTGTTTCGTGCTTGCCAACCTGAGCACGCCATTGCATTGACCTGAGTGAGTCGCCTTGGTTGAAGTAGTGGTCGGTAACCTGACCCGTAGGGTCTTCCTCCCTTACCCAGGCAAAGCCGCGGAACTGAGTTGATAGACGGTGCAGTGGCTCTGTAAAAGTGGGACCCGCATCTGCCGATAGATGCGGTCGGTTATCACCAGCTCCTCTGTAGTCGTATTTGTAAAGCGCATTGTGCGAAGTGCTCTGGGTCCCCGCAGTGGGAGTCCATGCTGGATCAAGTCCGTCCAATATTCGTTTAGCGCGTACCCTGCGGTACGTCTTGTGCACGTCGCCGCCTGCTCTGTCATAATAAAATCGCACTTCGCCACCATAGCCATTGCGCGCCTGGTACAAATGGCCCCAGTCCTCAGGCGGCACCGACTGTTGCGCGGAGTAGTAGACAAAAGTATTGCCGGGCAGGTTCGTGTTCGTGGGTTCATTGCGATTCGAGCCATTGCCCCGAGGCGTGATGCCTTTGAGAGTGAGATGGCGTTGAGTAGTGATCCCAATGATCTCGTCGGTATCGGGGTCTCGCACGTTGCCGGTCTTCAGTTCGATGTCGTATCCCTGGACCAAGTCGTACGCACGGAGCAGGCAGAACTTAGTAGCGGTGTCACAGGTTGGTGCTTCAAATGTCGGTAAGGTCTCCTGCTTGCGGAAAACTTCTATCTTGTCGACCCTGAACGCCTGGTACGCAGCATCGTCATCCTGGGTATCAGCAGAGCTTAAATCATTGTAGCCGCTGATTCCGCGGTCCACCACGCGGAACTGTACCAGCACTTTATCGCCCCCGGTTCCCGCAGTGCCATATGTTATCTGGTATGGGTAGGTGGCGCGCGTCTTGTTAGTGGTTGAGACGGGGGTGCTTGAGACTTGGGGCGTGCCTGAAAGGGGCACCAGGGGACAGAGAGTACCAGGAGCACATATATTGGTCAGCGTATCCCCGCCGTCTTGGTGCTTGTAACCGTAACTGATAGTGTTGCCCTTAGGGTCTTCAATCTTCGAGAGCAGCCATTTATATGACTTGCGCGCATTGTTGTCGTAAATGTCAGGCATAATTGCGACTATGTTAAACGTGTACCTCGTACCATCCTTCGTCCAGGCTTCCCACCAGTCCTGAGTAGGCGCACTGGGATTCGGATGGTAGAGCACCTTGGCGAAGCTTTCGTTGGCAGTATGCCAGTAACCATCAGTGCCCTTTACCAGGTCGCCATGAGCACCTGCCATTGCCAGCGATACAGTCCAGGGTCTATATGGAGGATTGGTAGTGGTGTATTCGTGCTGAACAGCAACTATATAGCTGCTGGAAAGGGTCCAACCCCAGCCGATTGGAGACGGACCCTGTTGGTTATTATCCACACGGTCGCCATTGCCGGAATTGTAAGAAAGGTTCACCTGAGGCTGCAGACCACCAGGTCCAGCCGGTAATTCAATTGGGTATTCTACTGATGAGGTGCCACTTTGTATATCTACCTCGAAGTCGTTCACTGTAGGAAGATAGTTGTTTACTTTGTCGAAGCCATCACCTATCGCCTTGAGGCTAAAATGGTCGGTGACTGCGATTAGTTGGCCTGTTCTCGGGTCGTATTCACTGGGTATTTCTTCCCATTGCTTCTTCGATTCGTCGTAACTGTATGCATATACCGGCCAGCCGCTTACACCCTCGGCCTCTAGAGCCGCCCGATCAAGGTTCCAGATGAGGACGACGCTCTTGTCGAACTGGTGGATGCGAGTGTTCTTACTCTTATTGGTGGCAGTCAAATCGTAAATGAATGCAAGAGGCCTGCCTTTGCGTGTACCTCTCGGATCGTTCTTGGGGAGTTTCGCGCGTTGCGCTTTTACGGTAGTGATGTTTGATCCTCTGGCGAAACCGGGCATTAGTCCCACAGTAAGAGCGCCGTCCGGACTCTTGAGTTTGCCACCCTGCCGCTCGCCTACATCTCCACCCTCAGCAGAGTGAGTGATCGCTGGCAGGGCATTCACACGCGCAACTAGAGCGTCGCGCGCTCTGTCGACTGCTTGGTCCTCGTAGTTAGTATCAGGTATTGTAGTCAGCGTCGGCGGAGGTGTGGGCGTACCCGACCAAATCGGTAAAGGTGTCGACGTTGGCGCACTGGTAAGTCTTCCCCGGCTTGTGGGAGTTGGAGTACTGGTGACCTCGGCGACAAAGTTGGTGCGAGTAGCGGTTGCAGTCTTTGTGGTAGGACTTGATGTAGCTGTGTCACCTGGATCGGGCTGAGTATAGGTCGTTACAGCAGTTGGTGTTGGGCTAGGCTCAGCAGAACCAACGGGAATGCTCGTCGGCACAACCGTGGCCGGAGCTTGTGACGCGGCGGCTACTGGTAGACCTGTGTACGCTGAAGGGAGGGAAGTCATGAGCATAGAAAGGACAGCGAATATGCTCAATATAAAGTTGGCCCGCTTGCGCCGAGCGCCGCCTCTGGTTGCGGGTAGCATTGGGCGGACGAAGGACTTTACCCTAACAGCAGACCTATAGCTTCGCATCATGCTCTCCTTCCTTGCAGTGCCAAAATCAGACGGAGTCATAAACTCGTCTGTTTGGAAATTGAAATTCGCCACACCGTTCTACGTCTCGCCAGAGGGCCTAACACCTCGCCAGAAGATTTGACGTTCGTTTCGAAGTGCTTGGCAGCCAGAATAATTGGCTAGATTAAGCCAAATTGCGGCCGCTTTGCACCTGATGCCACGCGCAGGTAAGCAACTGCTATACTCATAGACAGGTGCTGTTATGAAGGCCCTAGCGTACTACTTTCTAAGTCGTAAATCATAGTTGCTTTATTTCATTCTGTCAATACCTTATGAGCGCAAATTTGAAAGTGAATTTCCAACATGGCTCCAGCGTCAGTCCTTAAAGTGGCTACTTCGTCGTACTTGGCCCCGCGTAAGCCAAAGCTAGAAAGTATTGAGAAGCCGATTTTCTAGCTACCTATTGTTGAGGGTCCATGTGCGACTGAGCAAAGGCTTGTAGGTTTCCACCACTACCTTTGCCTGTTCGTGCCTGTTCGTGCCTATTCGTGCCTGTTCGTGCTTGATTGAACACCACGAGACTCCAGTTGGTGTAGTACTAAGGCGTCCACTTGAGAGGGTGTCTAATAAAGGCAGGGGTAGATTCAGGCACAAGAACAAGGTGATACAGGTTGGAAGGAGCACAGGGGAGAGCACCCGATGTGTCCATAGAGCTCTCTGGAGAGGCCTTCTCTACCATGATGCTGTTGTCACGCACTATTCCCTTCCAGGCTCTACCCCTTTATTAGACACCCTCTGAGTAATTGTTGATGACGTCGATTTGGTTAGTGGTGTGTTGGCGATCAACAAGTCGTACAGCCGTCAGGGAAATGGGTTCGCAGTAGGGCCGGCAAAGAGCGACAGTAGCAAGAGGCTTATCAGACTCTCCTCCTCGGTAGTGGGAAGTCTGCGACGCCACAGGGCGCGACAGTTAGAAGCAAGAGCGCAAGTTGGAGAAGACTATCAGGACAGAGGGCTGGTGTTTGCAAATGCTCTTGGTGGCTTTATCAGCCCCAGTACGCTTTTGTACAGGTACAAGCACCTAATTGGACGAGCAGGCTTGCCCCACGTGAGGTTCCACGACCTGTGGCACAGCAACGGCAGCATGATGGTTGCTGCCAAGACACACCCAAAGCCGATTCAGGCACGCCTGGGACATAAGAGTTTGCGCACGACCGAAAGGTACATATACTCCGACATTAATATGCAAGACGAGATAGCTGTGGACCTGAATAGGCTGACAAGGCAGGCAACACCACTCTCAAGAACAAAGCGGGTAGAGCCACGTCGCATTACGTGACAAAAATGGTGACAGATACCGTGACAACACAAACAAAATGGAGCCTTAGAGGCTCCATTTTGTGCGTAGAACTAGAATATCCACTAGAACATTGTGCCGAAGGTGGGATTCGAACCCACATGAGGCTACCCTCACCCGCTTTTGAGGCGGGCGCGTCTGCCGTTCCGCCACTTCGGCTTGTTACTTGTTGCTTCTTTGCCGGCTTAAAGGTCCGGGTCTACAGCCACGGGTAGCGAAGTCGCTTCCCAGCCTGTAGTCCGTACCTCTTCTCGGCCGTAGTACTTGGATACCACCAGCCGCCGTGCTAGTTGCTCCTCGGCAGCGTCGGTGACTATCCTGCCCTGGCCGCTGAATACCCTGTCGCCTATGCGTACCTGGACGCTGGGGTTCTGCCGCAGGTTCTTCACCCAGTCAGACCTCTCGCCGCCACCGGCCAGTATGTACAGGCTGCGACCGTCTCCCGGCATGGCAAACCAGATCTCAATAGTGTGAGGGTTGCCCGTTCGACGTCCCACCGTGGTCAGGTAGCAATATTGTTCACGTGCCAGGGTATCCATGCTGTTCGCGCTCGAAGCATTAACTATTATACGCAATTAGGGGCGGCCAGGTCAATCACCTTGACAGCCAAGCATGCTTGTGATAAGCTGATGCGGTTATAGATACCATGTATCAATAAGGTAAGCGTGTAGTGCAAGTAACAGTATCAGAAAGTAAGCCTCTCGTCGCGCCCGGTGGGGGTGCGCCTGCCGTGCGACTGCAGGACGTGACGGTGGGATACGACCGCACCCCCGTGCTCGCTCACACCGATTTAGCTGTCGATTGGGGTCTAATTGTGGGGGTGATCGGGCCGAACGGGGCCGGTAAGTCCACCCTCATCAAGGCGATCCTGGGCACTCTGCGGGCGTGGGAGGGCACGGTAGAGGTCGCGGGCCACGTCGCAAGCTCCAGGGAGGCCCGCCAGGCGATTGGCTACGTGCCCCAGCGCGAGGCGGTCAACTGGGACTTCCCCGTCACCGTGGCCGACGTGGTGATGATGGGCCGGACGCCCCGCCTCGGCTGGCTGCGCTTCCCAGGCTCCCGCGACCGCCAGATAGTAGCACAGGCGCTGGACAAGGTCGGTATGTCGGCCTTCGCGGGCAGGCAGATCAGCCAGCTATCGGGCGGGCAGCAGCAGCGCGTGTTCCTGGCGAGGGCGCTGGCGCAGGGTGGCCGCCTCCTCTTGCTGGACGAGCCGCTGAACGGGGTGGACGCCGGTACCCAGGAGACGATAGGGGAGATATTGCGCGGAGTGAGGGCCGAGGGCGGCACGGTGCTCATGGCGACCCACGACCTGGAGCTTGCCGCCGCCTGGTGCGACCGCCTGGTGATGGTGAACCACGCTATCGTCGGCTACGGCCCACCCGCCGAGGCCCTGCGCCCTGAAGTGTTGCGCCATACCTACGGCGGGCAGGTGCTCGTGGTGCCGGAGGTCGGCAACGGCAGCCCCGGCTCCAGCGCGGTGGTGCCCGACGTTCACGGACACCCCGGCGGGCAGCCTCCGCCCGGCAGGACGAGTAAAGTGCTCTGAAGGCACGAAGGTAGAAAAGGGTTGGACTTCTTCCACTGGCTTACGGACCCGCTGCAATTTCCTTTCATGCAGCGCGCCCTTGTAGAAGTGATTTTGATGGGAATTACGTGCGGGCTGATAGGCACGTACGTGGTGCTGCGGGGCATGGCCTTCATAGGTGACGCCCTGGCCCACGCTATCTTCCCTGGCGTGGTAATCGCTTTCCTGCTGCACGCCAGCTTTTTCCTGGGCGCGCTCGTGTTCGGGGGCATTACGGCGGTGGCGATTGGTGCGCTGGCCCGCAACCGGCGGGTGTCTGAGGACACAGCGATTGGCGTGCTGTTCGCGGGCATGTTCGCGCTCGGTATCGTGCTTATCAGCACCGTGCAGGGCTACACCGCCGACCTGGCTTCCTTCCTGTTCGGCAACGTGCTGGGGGTGGGCGTGGAAGACCTTATCGCCAGCCTAGTCATAGGCGCGCTGGTGCTCGTAACGCTGGTCTTGTTCCACAAGGAGCTTGTGCTGGTGTCGTTCGACAACGACATGGCAGAAGCATCGGGTCTCCCGGTGTGGCTGTTGAACCTGGGGCTGCTGCTCCTGATCGCGGTGACCATTGTGGTGTCGCTGCGGGCGGTCGGCAACATCCTGGTGGTGGCGATGCTGGTCACGCCCGCAGCCTCCGCCCGCCTCTGGACCGACCGCTTGCAGGTGATGCTCGGCCTGAGCGCGCTGTTCGGGGCGCTGGCGGGGGTGCTGGGCCTCATGATCAGCTACCATTCAAACCTGGCGGCGGGCGGCACCATTGTGCTGGCAATCACCGTCTGGTTCGGCGTTTCCCTGGTGATAGCACCCAGGCACGGCTACTTGAGCCGCTTCCTGCGCCCGGCGAGCGCGGGCAGGCTGGCGGGGCCGGAGGGGGCGCTGGCGCAGTCCGATGGGCACCGCCACGTTCATTGAGGCATATCACTGTCTGGTTGTTATTCCCGGTAGATTAGGAGAGTTTCATGCCCGGCGTAGAAACTGTGCTCGCAAGGTTGAATCACGAAGGCTACAGGCTGACCGGCCCCCGCCGTTTCGTGCTGGAGGAGGTGTTGAAGCGCACGTCGCCCTTTACCTCCGCCGAGTTGTGGGACACGATTCAGCAGAGCGCGCCCACTATAGGCCGGGCCACCGTGTTCCGCACGCTCGATTTGCTTACGCGGTTGGGAGTGGTGCAGCGCATCCACCGGGACGCCGAGGCCGGGCGCTGCCACGCGTACCTGGCCTGCGACGAGCAGCACCACCATCACCTGATTTGCAATTCGTGCGGCAAGGTAACCGACTTTCACGAGGACCGCGCGTTGGAGGCCCTGGTGCGCGAGGTGGAGAGGCGCACCTCCTTCCAGGTTGAAGGGCACCGGCTGGAGCTTGTGGGCACCTGCCCTGCCTGCCGGGACAATTCGCACGAACAGACATATAAAGGTAACTAGTAAATGCTCGATCACTTTCGTCAGGCGAGACTGCTACGCGCGTTAGCGGTGCTTTCCCTTATAGTGCTGGTCGCGTGCGATACCGGCACCCCCGGTAGCTCCACGCCGCCCGCGAACACGGCCCCGGCCTCCGGGCTGAACGTCGTAGCCACTACCACGCAGATTCGCTCCATGACCGAGGCGGTGCTGGGCGAGCATGGCCGCGTGCGCTCGATATTGACGCCGGGAGCCGACGCGCACGAGTTCGAGCCGAAACCTGGCGACGTGCAGGCAATCAGCGAGAGCGACCTGGTGCTCAAGAACGGCCTGGGAGTGGACGACTGGATAGACAAGCTCATTGAGAACGCGGGGGGTGAGCGGCCTCTGGTCACTGTGACCGAGGGCGTCCTCCTGCGCGAAGGTGCTGAGGAAGAGGGCGAAGAGGGCGAGGAAGAGGGTGGTGAGCATGGCGCGTTCGACCCGCACGTGTGGCTCAACGTCAGCAATGCCATCACTATGACGGCGAACATACGCGATGCACTTATTGAAGCTGACCCGGCGAACGAGGCCGCCTACAAGGCTAATGCCGATACGTACACTGCCACATTGCGGGACCTGGACCGCTACATAAAGGACCAGATAGCCACTATCCCCGTCGAGGACCGCAAGATGGTGACCAACCACGATGCCTTCGGCTACTACATCGAGGCCTACGGGCTGACCTTCGTTGGTTCCCTCATCCCATCTATGTCCACAGGAGCGCAGCCTTCCGCCCAGGACGTGGCCGAGCTAATCCGCAAGATCAAGTCGGAGAAGGTCAAGGCGATTTTCATAGAAAGCTCCATCAACCCGTCGCTGGCGCAGCAGATAGGCGGCGATGCAGGTGTCAAGGTGGTGGACACCCTGTACGGCGACTCGCTCGGCACGGAGGGTACCCCCGGAGCGACGTATGAAGGGATGATGCGTTACAACACGGATACTATCGTGGCCGCTCTCAAGTAGCCGCGTCGATCCGGTGTTTAGGACCATCTCCCGCCTTTGTCATTCTGAACGCAGTGAAGAATCTCGTCCGCTTCTAAGGTGTTGCCCTTTTCTTGTGGGAGAGTGACGCCTAAAGAAAGGTGGTATTTGGGTGCTGAGGGACGAGATTCTTCACTGCGTTCAGAATGACAAAGGGAGGCATGGTCCCGAAATTCAACAGCCTAACTACCCACCTGATTCTTCGCTACGCTCAGAATGACAAGAAGGGAGTTGGTCCTGCTATTTGGCCTGGAGCCAAGCCGTTCCACAGGTTCTATTGACGAGTTTGTAGCCCGCTTATATAATGCCCTCGGATGGGAGGTCTGTAATGATCTTCCCGCGATGCTGCTTACATTCAGAGCGAGGAGGCTTGTATGGATAAGCCCTGGTTTGACGAGTCGGGCCTGCTGATGCTCGATGATTACATCATGATGTCGGCTTCCTACCAGAGGATTACCGACGACCACGCGATCAACGACGAAGAGATCGCGGAGCAGGCGCAGAGGGTGGCCGAACTGCTGAAGCAACTGGAAGGGATGCTCTCGCCCGAAGCCAAAGCCGTCGCTACCGACGCCCTGAGCGAGCTATCGGTGCTCAGCTTGCTACAGGCTAAGAGGGCGGGCGGCGCGTAGCAGATTCAGCGGCCCCGGTACGACAAACGACGTGAGAGATACGAAGGAGAACGTATATGCCAGCTTTCGAATCGGTCAAGACGGTCCCGGTGAGGCTTGCCGACATAGCCCCGGCTGCCTCTGAGGTGATGAATTACTTCCGGGCGCAGGGCTACGAGGTTACGGGTAAGCCTACGGGCACCGGCGGCGTGCTCATCAGCCTGCGCAAGGGCGACACTTTCAAGGCCGTGCTAGGCATGAAGACTTCGCTCAACATCGAGATTGACCCCGCGATTGACGGCACGCTCATCCGGGCGAAGGTGGGTATTTTTGGCGAGCAGGCGGTGCCCACCATGATTATGCTGTTCGTGGCCTGGCCCGTGCTGCTCACGCAGATCTGGGGCATGGCGCAACAGGCTAACCTGGACGACGAGGCGCTCTTCCGCACCGAGCAGGCGTTGCTGCGGGCGGCGGGAATGCCCACCGTGACCGAGCCTACAGCGGCCCAGCCACAGGCAGCAGCCCCAGGAGCCGCGCCCTACACGCCCGGCCCATACACCCCTCCGCCCGTGTACCCGCAACAGCAACCGCAGCAGTTCCAGCAGCCTCAACAACAACAGCAGCAAACGTTCACCGCGCAACCCGCTGTTCAGTCTGCTCCTGCCGCCGCGCCCGTGAGTTACACGTACAACCAGCCCGCGCCTGAGCAACAACAGCAACAGTCTCAGCAGGCTCCAACGTCGGGTCCGGCCACGCCCCAGGAGGCCCTTTATACCCCCGGCGCACCGACCGTGCCCACCGCCGCCCCAGCCCCTGAGACCCCGTCCGCCGGTGGAGAGACCGCCAGCGCCCAGGCCTCAACCATCTACTGCATGAACTGCGGCGCGCAACTCCCCGGCGAGGCTCGCTTCTGCTTCAAGTGCGGCAAGCCCATCACCCAAGCCTGATTTCTCTAAGATACGGAACCGCCAAGACGCCAAGGACGCCAAGATAAGCGCCAAGAGTACAAAAAGCTTAGGGGTACAAAAAGGAGCAGAGTACATGTTGTCGTACTCTGCTCCTTTTGCTTAGAACACTATTCTAATCTTGGCGCTTATCTTGGCGTCCTTGGCGTCTTGGCGGTTCCGTCTCTTCCCGTTACGAGACTCGCCTGGCTGTGTAGTCGGCGGGGGGTTGGACCTGGCGCTCGACTTCGCCTACCTGCCGCCTGATTTCGGCGGCGATTTTGCGGAAGACCTCCTGCGCGCCGGGGACGTTCCTGCTCTGGCGCTCCCACAGGTCGGCGGCCACACGGAGGGCGGAACCTTGCAGGCGGCTGCGGAAGTCGTTCACCGTCTGGAGTGCGATGGCGTGCATGTAGAACCGCTGCCAGACCTCTGCCGGGACGCGCCGCTCGTGCAGCGATTGCAGCCTCGATACCCAGGTCGTGCAGTAAGTGCCCGCAAGCTCCACTATTTCGCGGTCGTTGAGCGGGCGCGAACGCTGGTAGGCGGCCACCAGGTCGGCAAACGCCCCGGCGTAGAGTTGCAGCAACTCCATCACGTCGCTTGACACCGTGGGCCGTACCGGGGCTGCGTGGCTCGGCAAAGTTGCGTCGGCGGGTGCGACCTCTACCCGGCCCAGCCTGCCCAGCAGAGGGGTGGTAGCGTCGTCCAGGTCGGCTTCCTCGTCTTCAAAATGGGGCAGGGTGTCCAGCGGCCCCCGGCTGAGGGACACGTCGCGGAGGTGGGTCTGGGGTGCCCTCATCACGTAGGCCTGGCTGCCGACGCGGCCTCCCACCTGGGTGGTTGACAGGTCCTCAGTGATGGCGGCTGAGGAAAGCTCTTCCGCCTGTTCCACCTCGGCGGGCGTGCTGGAGCGCAACGTGACCACCGCCTGGTTGAAGTCGGTCGAGATTGATTTGAGGGCCTTGACCGCCTCGGCCATATCGTTGGCCGTGCTCCTCGACACGCTCAGTTCCTCGCGGGTGTGGTCCACCAGCCCCTGCACGGCCGTGACCACCGCCCGGTTGACGGCCCGGCTGTCCTCCATCGCCTTGACCAGCGTGCCTTTGAGGTCGTCGTGCTGCTCGGTAATAGTGGCGCTGATGCTACCGAGAGACTTGCGGGTGTCCTGGGCGACCACGCTGGTGGCGTCGAGGGCGGCTACCGAGGTGGTGAAGGCTTCTCGCGCCAGCCTGGTGGCCTCGTTGGTAGTGGTCATCACTTTGTCGAACTTGTCGGTAAAGTCGTCCTGCGTGACGTACTTTGGACGCCGCTGCCGCTTCGCGTGCCAGATGAGCACGACGGTGGGCAACATGACGAGCGCCACAAAGATGCCTATGCCGGGTAGCAACCAATCGCTCAGGGTATCAGGGTTCACGGCTATGCCTCTCACATTTAGCATTCGGCGGTGTCGATGCCACCCGGTATGAGGCCGGGTCTCGGCAGGTGCCCATTATATAGCAGCCTGGGGTAGGCTGTTGCGGTGTCCACCACTGGAGAGGGGATGTGGAAAACTCCCAGGTGCGGTTTCGTATGCCGGACCGCTGTAGCAGTTGGACACTTCAAAATAGACGCGTACGCTCTTTGACAATAGCCGAGGATTAAGCTACCTTAATCCTGAGTGAGCCGCAGGACAGCCGGTAGAAATAGAGCGACCAAAGCCCCCCTCTGTCATCCTGAGCGCAGCGAAGGATCAGGTGCTGTAGTTTGACTCTTGCTATTGAGGCACATAGTACCTTTTACCAACATCATCCCCAACGTTGAGGACTCTTGTCTAACCACCTGATCCTTCGCTACGCTCAGGATGACAAGGAGGAGGCTCAGGATGACAGGGTGGGGCTTTGGTCCTGGTGTTCGGCTATTTGGGGTCCGCTTCAAAAGGCAATAAGCACAGAGGTACACTATTGTTAGCGTCGGAAAACGAGCAACTACAGCAGCTACAGGCCCAGGACACGCGGGAGATGTGCTCTCAATACTCCCTGTCGCACGGCGAAGACCCGATTGGCAGCGCCGTGGTGAACGAGCACTATGTGGTGATGGAACTGCCGATGCCCTGGCCCGCCGACGCCTGGCACACGCCTCAACTGCCCTCTGGGGTGCGCGAGGTCGCCCGGCTGGCCCAGGAGAACGGCCTGGACGTGCGTTCTCTTGCTATCGTGCCGGACGCCGAGTACTCGCTGGAAGGCCACACTCGCCTCTTTCATTTCCACAGGCCCGAGGGCTATTTCTCCTGTTTCGACAAGCAGGAGTTCCTGGTGCCAACTGGGTTGGTGGCGGAGCTACTGGCCGCGCTTTACTCCGGCCCTACCGCGCTCGCTGCCTTCGAGGCGTACAGGCAGGACAGCGGGCACGTAAGGGAGATGCTTGTCTGCACCCACGGCACGCGGGACGCGTGTTGCGGCAAGTTCGGCTACCCGCTGTACGACGCCCTGCGCAACCACTACGCCCCGGCCTCGGAGGGCAGGCTGCGTGTCTGGCGGGTGAGCCATCTCGGCGGGCACCGCTTCTCTCCTACACTGCTAGACTTCCCCGGCGGGCACTACTGGGGCCGCCTCAACGCGCAATCGGTGGCAACACTAATGACGCAGGACCGCCCACCGGAGAGCCTGCGCATGAACTATCGAGGCTGGGCGGGGCTTGATGCCCTATCGCAGGTAGTAGAAAGGGAGATATTTGGGCTGGAAGGCTGGCGCTGGCTCTACTACCTCAAGTCGGGCAGAGTGCTCGACACAGGCGAGGGCAACACCAGGGCCAGGGTTCGGATAGACTACACCAGCCCCGACGGCACCGACATAGGAGCGTACGAAGCCTTGGTAGAGCAGAACGGCACCGTTCTCTCGATTGGCTCCTGCCGGGGCAACGAGCCGCCCAAGCCTCGCGAGCAGTACCGGGTGGCAGAACTGATCAAGTTAGATGGCGGCGAGAGGAAGTAAGGTGTTTCACCGCAGAGACGCAGAGGACGCAAAGGTACGCAGAGAAGAATTGAGGGTATTCTGTGCAAGGGGAGCATCGTACTGTACGATGCTCCCCTTGCCCCATTTATCAAACAACTATTATCTCTGCGTAACCTCCGCGTCCTCTGCGTCTCTGCGGTGCAATTCTTTGTTACCCATTCTGCCCTGGTGGTTCCGCTTATCGGACCGTGACGCTTTTGGCGAGGTTGCGGGGCTTGTCGGGGTCGGTGCCGCGCAGCAGGGCTAGCTCGTAGGCCAGGCGTTGCGTGATGGCCGTGGCGGCCAGGTAGAAGGCGTGGCCCTGCGCGGCGACCGGTATGTGGAAGTCGAAGGCCGGGTGGTTGCGGGGGCCGACGCCTATCACCTGCGCCCCTCTCGCCTTGACCTCGCCCGCGGCGGTGAGCATGTGCGCTTCGTCAGCGCCGTCGGGTGACAGCACCAGCACAGGCGTGCCCGGCTCCACGAGCGCGATCACTCCGTGCTTCAACTCCCCGGCGGCGAAACCCTCGGCGTGGATGTACGACACCTCTTTGATCTTGAGGGCCGCCTCCAACGCCATCGGGTGCCCCATGCCCCGGCCCAGCAGGAACATGTGGTCGTGCGGAGCTACGTAGTGGGCTACGTCGCGCACGGCGTCGAGCCTGCCGTCGCTGCCTTCGCGTAGGGCTTCTATGTCGCTCGCGGCCTCGATGAGGGTGGCCTTAGCTGCCTCGGGTTCGCCCGCGATTATGCCCGCCGCCAGCATCATGTAGGATACCTTGGCGGTGAAGGTCTTGGTCGAGAGCACGCTGCGCTCCGGCCCCGCCCCTAGCATCAGGCGGAAGCTAGCCTCGCGGGTGAGGGTCGAGCCGGGCACGTTGGTCATCGCGCCTATGGCGGCCCCACGCGCGCGGGCCTCACGCACGGCGTCCAGCACGTCTATCGTCTCGCCGCTCTGGGAGAAGGCCAGCACCGCGTCGTAGCCCTTGACGAGGGGGGCGTACTTGCCGAACTCGTGCGGGTGGGCCGTGGTTACCAGCCTGCGGGCCTGGGTGGACAGCAGGTAGCTGCCGATCAGGGCGGCGTGGTAGGCGGTGCCGCAGCCCACGAAGTAGATGTTATGCGACTCGGCCAGGAAGCTGGCGAGGGCGGTTGCCTGCTCCATGCCTGTGTTTGCAATCTCCCGCAACAGTTCCGGTTGCTCCCAGATCTCCTTTTCGAGGAAGTGGTTGTAGCCGTTTAGCTGCGCCTGTTCGGGCCGCCAGCGCACCTGCTCCACCTCCAGCGGCAGGGGCGTTCCCGTGAGGCTGTCAATGAGGGAAGCGTGGTCAGGCCAGAGGGACACCGCCTGCCCGTCGCGCACGAACACCAGCTTGTCGGTGTGGGCCAGCAGCGCCGCCTGGTCGGAGGCCAGGTATGTGGCTCCATCTCCCAGGCCCACCACGAGGGGTGAGCCGTTTTTCACAGCCGCAAGCTCCCCGGTGCGCACGTCGAGCGCGGCCAGGGCATTCAGGCCCTCCAGCTTGAAGCTCACCCGGCGCAACGCCTCGGCCAGCCTGCTCTCCACGTCTAGAGGCAGGTGTCCCAGCGCCTCGTATTCTTCTTCGAGCATGTGAGCCACCACTTCCGAGTCGGTCTCCGACCGGAACTTGTGGCCGCGCTCCTTCAGCCCCTCGCGTAGGACGGCGTAATTCTCTACGATGCCGTTGTGGACCAGGGCGAAGCGCCCGGTGCAGTCGCGGTGTGGGTGGGCGTTAGCCTCGGTGACCGCACCCGTGGTGGCCCAGCGGGTGTGCCCCAGCGCCAGCCCGGAATAGGGCATGTCATCGGGAGCCGAGACTAGCTTGCCAACGTCGCGCACGGTGCGCACGCCATCAGAGGTGCCCACGGCAATGCCCCACGAGTCGTACCCACGGTACTCCAACGTCTTGAGGCCGCTAAAAACCAGGTTGGCGGCGTCGATGCGCTCGCCCGTATAACCAAAAATGCCACACATGTAGGTCTATCTCCTATTGAAAGAGGAAGGGGGTAACACGTAACACGTAACACGTAACACGTAAGAGCAAGGTGCGAACGCAAAGTCAAACTACGTATCACGCGTTACGTGTTACGTGTTACGTGTTACTTACCGTTCAACAATTGGGTTGGTGAAGAAGGGGGTAAAGAGAGCTTACGAACTCTGAAGTTTGAAGGAGATAGCACGAGCAGGTGCCCGGAGCGAAGGTGCTCCGCCACGTGCGTCCGGTTGGTGTCCTGGGGGTCGCCCTCCAGTTTTGTCCGGCACTAACGACCGTGGTAGCCGGGAAGCCATCCGCCGAATATTTCTCTTGGCCTCCACCTCGTCAACTCACCGCCTCTACGGTGAGTCCTGGCGCTACTAATCTGTATGGCTCGATGTTGTGCTGCTCGCCGTCTCTTATCTTCTGGCTGTACCTCCTCGTCTAGTGTAGGTGCTGTTGAGCACATCTATATGATAGCATTTTGGCTGTGGGATTACAATTACTCCTTTGTGGTGAGTATAGCTACCCATGAGAGGTATTAATGGGGCACGGGGTCCTATGGGCTTATACCCCTTTGCCAGGGTAACTCCTCTCATATCTGTCCTGTAGCAATCACAAGACGTAATCTCTGAGGTGAGAAGTGGGAGAATCGCACCCAAGGCCGCGTCCTTGTCATTCTGAGCGAAGCGAAGAATCTCGCCCCTCCCCACCCAAATATCACCTTTCTTTTAGTCAAACAGTACCGCAAGAAAGAGGAGACATCCCGGTGAGGGACGAGATTTCTCACTGCGTTCGAAATGACAGGGTAGGGGCGATGTGCTCATCTCCTAAACCATATTCGTGAGAGGGCTTCTAAACAGAATTCTTTACCACCTTCTTGAGATCCTTCGCTGCGCTCAGGATGACAGGGTGGGGCTTTGGGGCGATTCTTGCCGCTGATATTCGAGACTGCCACTTGTGGGACAGCTTCCATAGGTCCTTACACGCTTGACATTACCCTGAGTGCGTCCCCTGTAGCCGCGCCTTCAGCCGTGTTGTCGAATATGCACCAGGTCTGTACCCCGTTCGCCACCCTCTCCGCCAACTTCCCCGCTATCACCTCAAGGTAATCGGTGGGGTAAGCGGAATAGTAGATGCGCGGCGAGCCGTGGAGGCGGTAGTACACCAGACCACCCCAACCCCCAGGCTCGGCGGCTGCGGGCACTATCGAGGGGTCGGCGGCCACGCGGGCGACCTGGTGGGCCGACAGCACGCCATCCGGTTCCGGTGCGAACCAGGTGGGGTGCCGAGGCTCGCAGGCAACGTCACCGCTGAACCGCTCTCGCATGCCGCTGAAAAAGGCGTCTACCGTTTGCTCATGGAATGCGAGCGTGGGAGGTAGTTGCACCAGCAGCGGCCCCAGCTTTGGGACTAGGTGCTCGCATTCGGAGAGGAAGACCTCTAGTTCGGTGTTGGCCTCCCTCAGACGGCGGATGTGGGTAATGGTCTTGGGCACTTTGACCGCGAAGCGAAAGCCCTCCGGCACCGAGGCGGCCCACCGTTCGTAGGTGGCGGGTTTGTGCGGGCGGTAGAACGAGGAGTTGATTTCTACGGCGGGGAAGACGCGGGCGTAACGCTCCAGGTGGGTGCCTTCTTCGGGGAAGCGCCCGGCATGCTCCTTGGGTATACTCCAGCCCGCGCAGCCGATGTACAGGTGATTGCTCTTGCTGTGCCGGGCGTCAGACTCCATAGCTTCCTTCCCATAGCTCCTTCCATCCTATTGTGCCAGACAAGCGTATGAGTTCAGCCGTCCAGTCCCTCCGTCATGACCTCTTTCCGGTCTACATATCGTAAGGGTTTCCTGGCAACGCACAGTAGCGACTGGCCGAACGGCGGTGGAACCCGGCTCTCTATAAGCCGCAGCAGGGGCGCCAGCAAGTTGAACACGGCCAACTGGTCTTTGGGCAGCATCTGGCGGCGCAGGATACGGCTGTTGAGAAACCACCCTGCCGCGCCTAGCATGTTGACGTAGAATACTCGCTCGACGCATAGTCCCGCCGCCGATACCAACTGCGCCAGGTCGTTCCTGGCGTAACGCCGGTGGTGGCCCAGGGCCACGTCGAGCGAGCCGAACAGGTAAGAACCGGCCGGCACGAACAGGAGCAGGTATCCCCCCTCGGAGAGCATCAGGCTCATGTGCGCCAGGGCCAGGCCGTCCCGCTCCACGTGCTCCAGCATGTTTATCGAAACCACCGTGTCGAAACGGTGCCCTGCCGCCCAACTGACAAAAGCCTCGTCGCAAACGTCGCCCTGGCTGACGATCAGGTTATCGCTGCCGCGGAACTTCTCGCGGACCCAGTCCGCCGACTCAGGCAGCAGGTCGAAAGCCAGCAGCAGCTCGGCAGGCAGGAAGTAGCCGGTCATGTTGCCGATGCCACAGCCAACCTCTACTACGCGGCGGCCCACGTACGGGCGGATTAACTCGTAAATCCACGTGTTATAATGATCGACATCGGCCATGCGACGCAGCGTCTCCGGCCCCGTAGCCCCACGCTCGATCCCCGGCGCTTCTGATCTGAGTATCATAAGGGCCAGCAACCCTCCTAGAGCCTGTTCATGAATTCACTATTGCATATTATACAGTCGTGAGTAACACCGGCGGCAGATGATCCAGCAAGAGTTTGGCGACAAGGGCGGCGGCCGCACGTTGAGCGTCCTCATGTCGGGCATTTTCGCGCCACGTCGCGTCGTTCAACTGGTGCTGGCGCTGGCCTTGCTCGCCGCGGCCGTGGACCTGCCGAATAGATTGGCGTCCGCCCAGTCCGTCCTGTCGGTCACGCGGCTCTGGGCCGACCCGGACGCCCAGCACCAGGCACAGATCGTAGATGCCCCGCAGAACCTGCTTCGGGCTGCCGACGCCATCCTGCCGCGCGACGCGGTGGTATTGCTGGTCACCTCAGGCCAGGATGTGGGCCGGCGCGAGTACATTACCTATCACCGCGCCCTCTACCTGCTGGAACCCCGGCCGGTCTGGTGGCTGTCGCCCGCCCCCTCCGACGGCTCGTGGAAGGCGCGCTGGTGGATCTCCGCCCCGCTTACCGACGACTCCATTCGCGCCATAGCCACCGAAAGGGGAGCCGGGTACGTGCTTGTCTACGAAGTCTCTACACCCATCATCGTGGGGCGCAAGATAGCCCACTTCGGCGCGGGCTATCTTCTTCAGCTTGACGACAAAGCCGAGGTAGACCCTCCGGCACGACAGGAGTACGCCGGTGCCGCCTGGCCGCTACAGGTCGCCGGGGCGCTGGCTGTCATGCTGCTGCTGGGCAACCTGGCGCTGGCCTGGGTGGCCCAGCTCGGCTATTCGCCACGCGGCGTGGAGGCGTGGGCGCTGGCCTGGGCCGTTGGCGCCAGCCTCACCACGACGGCTATGTTCTGGTTGGACACCTTCGGTCTTGGCCTGTACCAGCAGATAGCAGCGCTAACTGTGCTCGCCGCGGCCTGGGCGGGCTGGAAGCTGAGGGTGTTTGCCACGTCGTGGCGCGGTCGGAAGCGGCACCACCAATCGCCGGCAGTGGCCGAAGTTGGCACCGTAGCAGGTGAGGACGCGGGCGCTTCCCTACGGCACAGGGCGTTGCGCCTGCTCCTGCTCCTCTTCCTGTCCATCCAGGTCGTGTTTGTCGTCGTCGCTGCCGTGGGGCGGCCGCTGACTGTCTGGGACAGTTGGGTCAATTGGAGCATGAAGGCGCGCATGATCTTCCTGGAGGGGGGCATCACGCCCAGGCTCTACGCGGACGCCTCGCGTACCGTCACCCACCTCGACTACCCGCTGCTGGTGCCCCTGTCAGAGGCCTGGTTCTACGGTTGGCTGGGCGCGCCCGATGACCGGTTCGCGGGGCTGACCTCTATCTGTTTTTACCTTGCGCTCGCCGGGGTTTGCTACGCCGCCGTGCGGGCCGCAGGGGTTGGGCGAACCACCTCGCTCGCCGCATGCGTGGTCGTCGCCAGCATGTCTTACATCCAGGGTCTGGCGGGCATCGTCTTCGCGGAGGTACAACTGGCGCTCTTCGCTACCATCGCCGCCGTCTATCTGGTCAAATGGCTGCGTGGCGGGCCTGTCGGCAGCCTGGCCGTCGCCACGCTCGGGGCCGGGATGCTGCCCTGGACCAAACGCGAGGGGCTGGTGCTACTGCTGGCCCTCGTCATTGCCACCCTCGCCCTCAATTTCAACCGGCGAAGGGCCTGGCTCGGCGTATGTTCGCTGGCACTGGGGGCTGTGCTGTTTGCCGGTCCCTGGTGGACGCTCATTGCCGCCAACCGCGTTGTCAATGCGGCCTTCATGCCGCTAACCATGCCCAATTTCCTGGTAAATCTAGACCGTCTGCCAACCATCGCCCAGTTAGAGCGCGACACCCTGCTAAACTTCGGCTGGAGCTTCATCTGGCCGCTCGCGCTCCTATGTGGGGTGCTTACCTGGCGGCAGGCTCGTCGCAGCCTAGAGCTTCTGCCCGCCACGGCTGTGCTATACATCTTGATGACGAGCGTTATGTACATCTTCTCGGCATACGTGCCCTACGAGCAGCATATCCTCGGCTCAGTTGACCGCCTGGTCGCCCACGTTGTACCGCTCGTGGTGGTATGGATCGCTCTGCGTGGGGCGCTCCCTGCTTGCGGCAGGGAGGGGCCGAACCTAGATGCAGCAGGGGGCAGTAGTAGCAGGACTGAGCCACTCCACGGGCATAGAGGCCGAGGTGGGTGAAGGGCTTAGAGCTTGCGCCTCTGTCAGCCGGCCCACCCTTGGCCGCCAGCCTTAGTAGCCACTCGCGTTACGTCGCCTTCTGAGCCAGACTCTCTTCCACCTCCCGGCCTGGCGTGCGGTGGGACACCTCCATCAGCAGTAGCCACAACCCCCACATCACTGTGGACAGAAGGACGAGATCTGGCATCAGCGTCCAAACGCCAATCTGGCAATTTGTCGAATGAGCCGATGGTTTCAGCACGTCTATTGCTCCCATTAGAAGTGACGTTTGTATTAGAAGCCACAGGCAGGGCTAATATCCTGGTACTCGGGGGGACTAGTAATAGCTTGTCACGGGCTAAAGTATTGCTCGTGGTTCCTGCTGTTGCTTCTACTTACCTGAATTGATTTGGTGCTGGTGCTGAAGCTGAAGGTGTGCTTAGACAAGCAAGTATCTTGAGGTGGTCTTTCGTGTCGCTTCGTGCGAGGCTTTACGTTGTGGGTTAGCAAGTACTATAAAATACTCACTGGTTACAGTCCAGGACCAAAGTGTGATCAGCAGAAACGCCAGAGAAGCCGCAAGCAGTGGGTATGCACCTGCTCTGTAATTTGCTCCTGGTATTACCAATGTTCCGTCTGCCTAATAAGACAGTCCAACTCGGATTCACAGTATGGACGTGGATCGGAACGCAGGAATTGGTACCAACCAGTTATGCGCAGGATTGTAACGAACACAGGGCAGTTGACAAGAAAACAGGCCAGATGTATATTAACGCCACAAAACCTATAGTAGCGAGTCTATTCGGCTTTGTGACGCCTCCCCTCAGCCATCTCTATAATAGAAGGGGATGTAATTATACTCGCTTGAAGTACTCTGCTGACACTCACTTAGATAGTGAGTGCGCTTGTGCTGAAGGCATTAGCAGCACTAGTGATTATAGCTTCGGAAACGGCTGTCTTATCGTTCCTAGCATGCCCAATAGAGTTTGAGAACAGCTATATGCAACTGGAGAAGCATTTTACAATCCTTATCTATCCGTTTCGGCACAACATTACTCCTAGCAACCGCAGGTTGCGGTTGCAGAGGTTGAACGGCCGCTGGAAACCTTGGTGGCAGCGCTTCGAAGATAATAAGGCGTTTGCGGATGCACTCGACGACACCCGCTTCTTCTTGCCCTATGTCCGGGGTCTCCTGTTCCCGGAAACAGCAAAGCTGCACGAAGCCGACGCAGACTGGCAGCTGGAAAAGGCTCGGGCGCTTGCTCACGAGCCTTTGGAGGAACTTGCTCAGGGCCTTTTAGAAGATGGGGTACTACGCTTTACCTACGACCCATTGCAGCTACAAAGCCTGCAGCCGCTCCGGTTGGAGTTCGAACGTGATAACTTTAGTGCTCCATTTCAGCTTCACTGGATAGATGTCGCTCTGTTTCCACAGAGTGTTGGGTTCTTGGTTCTAAAGGTAGAGCTTGATGAAATAGCGCCCAGCACGAATCGCGTCATTGATTTTCTGTACTATCTGCGCCTCATCCATCCACCAAAGACAGATTGGGCACTAGCAAATTGGCGGTGTACAAGCATTGAAAGGCCCTTGGTATTCAAGAGCAGGGATCTCGTGGATTACCTGCTACAGGGTCTCACGTCAGGCTCGTCTCACTTGGAGGCGACACTGGCTGTATTTCTTACCCGGGTTCGACACGGTGATCCTGTATGGCGCTACTCAACGACGGAATTGGGGCAAGTATATGGTTCTGTGTTTCGCAAGTTTTCATACGCGTGTCTGGCGGAAGCGCGCGATAATCCCGATCAATCTAGCTCTAGCCAATATAGCGAAGACTCGGTGCAAGCAGTTGCACACACAAGTAAGTCTGCCGGCCACGAGCAACTCTTTAACTCCTATCAGGAGCAGGTTCTATACGAGTTAGCAACCGTTACTCAGATCACTGAACCAAATTATGAGCCACACCCACACAGCGTAAAGCAGTTGATGGAAAACGGGCATATAGCTTTGTGGGCCAACTGGCAGGGACTTGCCTTGCATGATAATGTGATCTTCCTTGGTATCAAACCTACACGCTTCGTACTCGAGGTTTTAGCACAGAATGTTGAGAGTGACTACTTCCACTTGTTCTTGATCACGCTTTATCAAAAGGTACGACTTAGTTGGATGTCCGGTGATGCTATGCAGCGTGGGGCTGATCTGCATCGCAATCTTGCTGAAGCGCGTGCCCAATGGGATGCTTTCACCGCTTTCCGCAATCATTATTGGTTTGCGGAAGTCACTGCCAAACCTCAGGGTATCGAGTTGTACAAGCGGTTCCACAAAGGAATGATGATCCAAACCCTATATCAATGTATCAGCGATGAAATGATCCAGTTGCAGGAGTACTACGAGCGCAAGACACAACGCCGGACCGATGTCATCTTGTTCTTTTTGGCTGCCATTGGTCTGCCAGCGAGCCTGCTCGCTGAATTCTTCGGCAGCGCCCTTATCAAAGACAGCACGTGGGATCAATTCGGGTGGACTGCGCTCATAGTCTTTGGCGTTTTCTTCATTGTAGGCTTCATTTGGTGGCAGACCGCACGAGATATATTAAGGCCCGTTGTTGAGCGGGTAAGGAGGCTGTTCGAAAGAGACAGGTAAGTAGATGTAATGGTTTAGGCAGAGTCTCGACGCGAATGCTGCCTGCGCAACTGGCTCTGGGTACTCCTGCTACATGTTGCCGGAATGGGCAGTTGAGATGAGGCATTTTTGCTATTCGCGCCTATACTCAGCGTCCACTGCGATAATTTCACTAAGCACGTAATATCACACTCTGCCATCTTCTCAAGAGTTATAGATGTGACTAATCAAATGTATGACAATTTAGAGCAGCAGATCAGCCAAAGTTATTCCTATCCTTTGGCTGCCACCTTCTACCGCGCATCCCAAGACGCTGCTGACGACAACGAGTAGCCATAGTACTGGCTAATAGGTTCGTGTTATCGACTAATACAGCATGATTACAACTCGCCTTCCTAGTCTCATAAATATGCCGCTCGCCCTTCTGGAGCAGGAATTGAGCGAAGGGAGTTATCGCGCTGCATTACTCGTAGTGCGTGATTGTTGGGAGGCCATCATTAAGTTCTGCGGTATAGCCTTGCACGCGGATTTGGTGCGACTTGCTGACGGGTGCGATGGCATGCAGCAGAGTGGTGTGGATGCCGAGCTTGCTGTGCTAACTTGGGAGCTACTCAACAAGCCACCCTCCGCAGGAGATTGGGTGAACTTCTATCTCAGGTGTTCCGCTGTCGGCTGGCAACGAGGTCTGCAGGATAGGTTACTTGTGCCGGAACTATGTCTGTTTGCTCATGAGCAGCCTAGGAGGCCTGGACAGACACCTCGGTTGGCCCAAGGTGGACGTGCTCTTCTGGAGGCTATAGAATGGCGTAACCGCACCATCGGGCATGGCGCCGCCAGCCATGACATTGATGAGGTGCGCCAGTCAGTTTTAGAACAGGAGCAGAGGCTTGCGGAAACTCTGGAACAATTGGGCTTTCTGCGGGATGTGAGGCTGCAAAGTTCAACACCCACCGGAGATGTAGTTGAATGGAATAGCTGCACTCTGCCATCACTCAAATCACCTGTGGATCTGCCGCCTGGAAGCCGGGTGCTCCCATGCCCTACATGGATATTGCGTGGAGAACTGTCACTCACTCTTAGTCCCTTTCTGATGATGGGTGTTGAGGGCCGCAGTGCATCATTGCTTACTTTCGATAAGGCCTCCAACGGCTACTATTACCTGGATCACTACACGGGCAAGAAGATACGCTTCGGATCGGTGGCAGGCATAGGCGAGCTTGCTGCTCGCTACCAGAGATACGTGAAGCAGCAACATCTGGCCCATATTGTCCGTGGTGGCGTGCTCGCTTCCTCAGCGCGGGCCTACTCCGGCGAGGTGATCGAGGCCTTGCAGTCCATCGAGTTCGGGTCTGATATTCAGGCCTCTTTCGTCAAACAGACACATATAGACGATGCATTTGAGGCCGCGCTGGCGACATTTGACAAGGGGGAGGGACGTGGTTACTTTCACTTGGTAGGCAATGCGGGTGCCGGTAAGTCCTGGTTCATGGCAAGTCTCACCACACCCAAGATGAGTGCTCATGCCTCAGAGGCACTGTGTTATCACATTCGGGCGGGGATGCGACAGAACCCGGAGCTCTTCATCGAGGCGCTGCACAACCAAGTGCAGGAGCCATCCGGGCACAATGTACGTGGCGCACGCATACGCTTGGAAGAAAGCAGCCGGCCCTCGGTGACAGTCGCTCGGTTCCTCGACCAGGTGCGACAGACTTCTAGCCAGCGGCGCATCTTATTGGCAGTTGATGGCTTAGATGAACTTCTGGAGCCCGACAGTGCGGGGGATCGCACCATTCTGGACTACATCCCACTTCCGGAGGAGTTGCCTCCCGATGTCGTTGTCGTCCTCAGTTCAAGGCCGGATAATGAGTTACGTCCCAGTTCTCGGCACTTTGTCGAAGCCATTAGCGAGTTTAATGATCTTTATTTGAGATATGATCTGCGTGAGCATGTTGTGGCACAGGAGGAAACGTTACGCAAATACTTGGTGAAGCGCCACAACATCACAGAAGAGCGCTTGCTCGCGCAGATGTTGCACCTATGTAAAGGCTCATTCCTGCGAGCGTCGTTGCTCGGTAAGCTGTGCGCTCTCACGAGCAAACGAGAGTGGCCAGATGCGCCGGGCGAGATAGGCGACCTGTATAGCCTGTATCTCTCCCATAAAGCATCGGAGATCGGCATGGGGCTATTCGGCTCGTTGCACAGCCACATCCTTGACTTGCTTGGTGTATCTGCGGTGCCTCTCTCCATTTCCCGCATTGCGGACCTCACTGGCGTGCAGGAAGAGCGAGTGTTGTTCGCGCTCTTCGATGTTGGTGAGTTCTTCGCAGTTGCCCGGGAGCAGAAAGACAATGTTTTCAGCATCGCTCATGTGCAACTGGCGGATTACCTGCGCGCCGGCCGTGGTGAGGAAATCATCGCTCTCTTGCGCCAGATTGTCGAGGGCCTTTTCGATGATGCTTCTGTTGAGGAGTGGCTCGTAGAGACAAGCGAACTGCTACGTAAGACCGGGCAAACTGGCTTATGCATTAACCTGTGTGACATGCTGCTATTGAGAATGCCGCCCGGCAGCTCACACAGGGTTCAGGTTCTCAGGACTCACACTGATATGGTTCACATCCGGGGCGACTACACAGTTGCTGCTGCCCATCTAGGCGAGCTGGCGCGTGAGTTGGTTGAGGAACAAGACCGACCTATCGATGATCCGGAGGTGGTGTCGGCGCTTATTCGACAAGCACACCACCTCAAGTTCGTAGCACCTGTCAACGTGGCCCGCGATATCCTCTTGGACCTGCTAAGTAAGCTCTCGGAAGATGATTCAGCGAAACGCGAGATCCAATTCATGCTGGCGGGCTCAATTGGGTGTCTCGATAACCCTGGAGAAACGGAGCTTGAGCAGTTGCAGGCAGTAGTCGAGGAGTGCAGGCGATGCGGCGATGTTTACCTGCTTACACGCTGCTTACGTAGAATAGCCGATCTTTGTCTTTGCCTGGGTATGCCTACTGAAGCTCTCCAGGTCGCGCTTGAGGCAAGATCGTTGAGCGAGCAACAGCCAAGCCGTCAGGTGATATACTTGTATAGTACACTTGCAGAGATCCATCGGGCTGAGGGCGACCTTAGTGCCGCTTTGCATCTCCACAGCGTGACCCTGGTGGAGGCGGACAAACGGGGGCTGCGCGGCTGGGCGGGACACGGAGCCCTAGGAGCGGCCGAAACCTGCAGGATGCTCGGAGAGAGTGACCAGGCTGCACGTATGCTTGACCAGGCGCTTGCGCATTACAGGGCAGCTGATAATCAGGCGTGGGGTATCGTTCACGCAGGCATTGCCCGTTTCTTACTCACAAGCGTCAAGGAGCACTTGGATGAGCCATATAGGCTCTCCGTTAAGATGGGTTACAAGCGTGATATGATGTACATAGATTCCTATCGTGCTGGTCGCGAACCCGGACCGCTAGCGCACAACGGCCACTTCCTTCTCTTTCCGTAACCATAGTTGTTGCGCTACTCTTGTCCATAATTATGACCAGCTACCAACCAACCACCAGCCACATTCGCTCGTGGCTACTCCATCGTTTCGCTCAGGTACCGGTGCCTTATGCTGACGTGCCCCTAGACGAGTCCCTAGTCCGACAGCTCCTCAGCGGAGACCCACGGCGCTTGAGTCACGTTCTTGGTGTCGTACGAACGGCGCACGAAGTGATCGGGCATTTGGGACAAAATGCGCAGTTTGTTCGTAATCTCAATACTGCTGCCCTGTTCCATGACATTGGTTACGCCCCCGATCTACGGATTACAGGCTTTCACCCGCTTGATGGTGCCCTATTCCTGGCTCAACACGGGGCTGATCCTGAGGTCGTGACTGCTGTGCTTTTCCACACGGCAGCATCTAGCGAGGCTTTGTCGCACGTGGAGGCCGCATCTCACTACAGGGAACTGGGTACGCAAGCACCCAGTTCCCTGCTCCTAGATGTCTTGACGTTCTCGGACCTGAGAACCTCTCCTTCCGGAGAGCTCATCACTATTCAGGAACGAGTAGGCGACATCGCTAACAGGTATGGGTCCAATCATCACGTCACTCGGAACATCCTGTCCCAGACAAGCTACTTCGCTCAGGTGTCGGCCCGAGTCCTCAATGTGGTCGCCCAATATGCTGCCCATCCACTGCCTTGGCTCTTCATTGATATCGATGACACACTAGTACCCGTGGGGAGTAACATCTCGGAGAAGAGCCGGCAGGCTCTAGAGACTTACGTTACCAGGGGAGGCCGTGTGTCATTGGCTACAGGTAAGCACCCCGGCGCGATAGGTACACTAGCACGTATGCTCCCCAAAGGTGCCATTCACATTACTGGTAACGGCGCGGTTGAAATCAGGAATAGTGGTGGCAGCTCGTCTCTGCTGTCAGACTTTGGACCCTATAGAACTTGCGTTACCAGTATGCTTGAAGCACTTAATGTACCGTACGCCATCTATGCGCTGGAGGGAATCTACATCAATTCACCCTGCGTCAGTACGGAACACATTCGCATCCTCGACAGCATTGGGGAACCGACACCAATGAGGGGTGAACCGGACAACGAGAGTAGCGTGTTCAAAGTACTCTCGTTTGTGGATGAAAGCCGTAAGGATTTGGAGGCAGTTCTACGCCTGAAAGCAGCGAAACTTGGTGTGGCTTGTATTAGAACCTCACGGCATTTTATCGAGTTCATGCTCCTGGGCAGCAGTAAAGGGGCTGCCATGGCTGCCATATTGCATGAAGCACAATGGCCCCTTTTTCACACTGTAGCATTTGGGGACAGTGAGAACGATCTTTCCATGATGCGAAGGAGTGGGCTATCGGTTGCTGTTGGTAATGCCTCTCTGGCTACCTGTGATGCAGCAGACTTGGTCGTGGAAGCTTGCACGGATGATGGTGTAGCTTGGTATGTTAGCAAGCTGCTAGATTAGATGAGGAACGCGCATGGATGACCGAATGAAGCATAACGGCGAGTTCATGGCTGTACATGCTGCCGATCTTGAGGCAGTATTGCGCCAGTATGGCCGCCAATACCTTGCTGGCGATTTGAAGAGGCCGCAGCAACTACCGTATGTGAAGGACACAGCTATTGAGATCGGGATCACCCATTACGAGGGAGACACCACAGAGCGCCCTCACTGGCACCCCTTGCAGCGCGAGTACCAGTACGTTCTTGCGGGAAGCACGGTTTATGTTGACTCTATCACCGGTCAAGAGCACACGTATCAGACTGGTGATTTTTATGCTATCTTACCGGAAATCTGCTACGGCCAGCATTCATCCGCGGGCACAACGATCCTCTTCATCAAGCATCCTGCGATTGACGACAAGATGGTTTGCAAGAACTGCTTGCGTGAGAACTGCCCCTCAAGGTTGGAGCCCTTCAGCACTAAGAAGATAGTAAGTGACGAAGTAACAACAGACGATCAGGAGTAGAGAGTGACGTTAGTAAACGACCGCTCAGCACGACATAGGGGCGTTGATCTACATGCTCACACCACGGCATCGGATGGCAGCCTTTCCCCGCGAGAGCTGGTGAGATTAGCTGCGGATAGGGATCTGAGCGTTCTAGCTGTTACGGATCACGATACCACTACTGGGCTGGACGAAGCAGCGATGGAAGCCAGGAGTATTGGTATCAGGTTAGTTCCGGGCGTCGAGCTAGGAGCAGACCTGCTTGGAGCCGAAGTGCATTTGCTTGGTTACCACTTTGATCCCCATTACTCCGTGCTGCTTAGGGCACTTGAGAAGATGCGACAGGAACGGTTGGTGCGCCTTGACGCTATGCTGGAGAAGCTACAGGATTTGGACATGAAAGTATCCAGGGAACGAGTGCTCGCGATTGCTGGCATGAGCACTGTAGGTCGCCCACACTTGGCTATGGCGATGATGGAAGCAGGACACGTCCAGAGTATTGATGAGGCTCTGCAGAGATACCTTGGACATAGCAAGCCTGCATATGTACCTCGTACTCAAACTTCTATTATCGAGTGCATCGGGCTGATACACGAAGCGGGAGGAGTAGCCGTACTAGCTCACCCAACCAAGGTCAACAACGTAGAAGACGTGCTGCCGGTGCTGGTCGAGGCGGGACTGGATGGTCTTGAAGTCTACTATGGGGAATATGACTCGCTAACTAAGTCCTGGCTCCGGTCTTTAGCTGAGAAGTACGCACTCATATGCACGGGTGGTTCGGACTTCCACGGATTATCATCTTTGTCCCACGCGCAGCTTGCCAGTGTTGAGGTGCCCTGGGAATGTGTCGAGAACTTGGAGGAGAGGGCACGTGACCGGAGAGCGAAACATGGCTCTTCTCAGTTCCATGAGTTCTAACTGAGTTACCATCTGCTCAGAGCAGGCAGCGACGCTATGGTGACGAATTGGGTCAGGTCATGTATATCACCGCCAAACACAAAGCCGCGCGCACCAGGTTGTAGGCCCATACCATGCACACTGTTTCCTATACGGATCATGCTGTGCGGCAGTATACTGCTCATCTGAAAGAACTGCTGGGCAAGTGGCTCCGGAGGTAACTGGCTAATATCACGCGGGTACCTCACAGTGTAGCCTGGCGAGCTTGATAGAAAGCAGTTGAAGACGAGGGCCTTGCCATCTTCTGTACCTACCCGGCCAAGTTGTGCTGCATAGGGCAAAGGATCACCATCTGTAGGTTCACCATCGGCGATGTTAACGACAATAGGTGGGAAACTGGAAACGTGAGCACTTGTCCATTCCTGTGCTAGACTGTGGGCCACTTGCAAAGCCCTGCACATTGGCGTGCCATTACCAGCCAGTGGCTCCATCCAGATGGGTATACCAATAGGGATCTGCACAAGTCTACCGCTGTCGGGGTCGAACTCTGTAGCCGTGCTGTGAGCGATGCGCAAAGGGTTGGACGCCACTTCGGAGATGGAAACTAAATCACGGTTAGCGAGAGCACCCGACCACACGCTCTGCACTCCGCCGCTTGGCCCATAACCTAGGACGGCCACATCAACCCGAGGACGCACGTCTGTACCAACTGTGCATCTCTGCACCAATTCGTACAAGAGCTTATTGACTACCAGTGCAGCAAAATCAGCCTTCCTCTGTCCAGCGCCGGTCAATCCTGCACCGACTGAGTCCCCCATAGAGGCTGATTGGTCAATTAAGATTAAGAGGCAGCCAGGTTGCTCTGCCCTCCAAGCCCGCTGGTAATGCTCATCAGAAGGCAGATCATATCTCACCTCAGCACTGCTAGACCGTGTTCCCTGCTGCTCATAGGCAACCAGCTGCTTATACAACTCAGAAGCCGACCGGAACCGCCTTCCGGGATCTTTTGCCAAACACCTCATAAGAACCCACTGAAGGGAACGATCAACTGATGGAATAACAGCGGCAAGGTTTGGCACAGGATCATGTCGATGTGCATACATGGTCGCAAGTGGAGTGGCTCGCTTGAACGGAGACTTGCCGGTGAGCATCTCATACATAACTACTCCCAGGGAGTAGATATCTGATGCGGGCGTAAGCTCTTTGGTTCCCTCGGCTTGCTCGGGTGACATGTATTCTGGAGTACCCATATTCAGGCCGGTAAGGGTAAGGGTGATCTCCTCACGTGACCGGGCGATTCCAAAGTCCGTCAGCTTTACCCGTCCTAGCTCGAAGAGCAGCAGATTACCCGGCTTTATGTCTCGGTGGACAATTCCCTGCTGGTGTATATAATGGAGACCTTCGCACGCCTGTTTGATAATAGAGAAAACGGTGGCTTGGTCGAGAGGCTTAACCAGATCACCCACGTCCAAGGCAACTTCTCCATCAGCCGTGATCCAGCCATCAGCAAGCTCCATAACGAGGTAGTGGTCTACAAGGTCTTCACCTTGATCTACAATACGGGCGATGTTTGGGTGGTCTAGCTCCGCCGCCTGCATGGCTTCCTTACGAAAACGCTGTACCATAGTGTAGTCGCTGAGGAACTGGAACGGTAGGAGCTTCAGTGCCAACACCGCGCCATCATCTATGCACTTCACCTTGTAAACGTCAGCCATCCCTCCTCGGCGGAGGTGCTGCAACACCTCATATTTGCCGCCAACTCGAGTCCCAACCGCCAACCTCTGCCAAGATTCGCTGCTTTCGATGTAAATATATTTGGCCTTGTGCCGCAGCTTGACTGCCCAAGACGACTTTATGAGGGTGAGTAGGTCTGCTACTGGAGCACCTTCATCGCGTAACTTGTGCCCGCTCGAGGTAATGTACTCGACACTTTTTTTCCCCCCTCCCGTTAACTGGTCGAACCGAAACAGGTGCAACTTCCCGCAACTCGGCTGCGGGCATTGGCGTAGCAGATAGAAAGGATAGAGGTAAAGCAACTCGCCTACCTTAGGGTTAAGCATCGCGACGCGGCTGTTCTCCAGGTCAAGGTCGGACTGCACCTCCACTTGCTCAAACGTGTCGTGGAAGCCCATATGGAGGTAGCATTTATGGGTCTTAGTGCCACCTGTGGTGTGTGTGTTCTTTACTGTCACTAGTGGATAGTCTTTGAGAAACGCTACCATCTGGAGAAACTTAACCAGGTTCTTCTTGAAATCGCCCTGTTTGTCAGAGCCAGGCAATGTATCGGCAGATCGTTTGAGTAAGTCATTGCGCATCTGCACCAGTTCATCACCCATCTGGCGTAGTGTCGTAATAGTCTTTTCACCATGCTTCGGGAAGTAGAACTCGAAGAGTTCAGCCGTGAAAGGCTGATGATGGTGCTCTTGGAGATGCGCAAGTATATCCCTTAGTATGCCAACCCAGGTACCGTGGCTAACAGGTTTCTGGAGTCTTTCCAGCAGTCCAGCGTTTAGATGACTGTCTCTGCGATTCCCCGAAAGGTATTCAGCGAGCGCCACAATGGTAAGATGCTGCAGGCAGGCGCCGAGAATATTAGCCACTTGTGGTATCTCAGCAAGCTGGTCATCAATCCATCTCAATTGGTAAAAAGCCGTGGCTATAGGCTGGGGGAACTTGTTCTCGATGGCGTAGCGCATACGCGACGCTCCGGCGGGCGTGTCAATCGGTGTCTGCGGCGTAGTGGAAAGTCTGCGAACTGTACTAACCAACTCCTTAGTAACTTCCCGCTCCATCTGAACACGGGCAAAACGCGGGTCTAGGTCCGCCGCACTGTCCAGGCTCGCAAGGGCACCATCAAAGTCACCTGTAGTACGCTGCTTAACAGCTTTGTTCACTAGTCTCTCAGACTCTTGTGCTCGAAGCGCCTCTTCAAAGACGGCCCTAAGGCTTCGAGGCATCTCGATTGCTCTACCTGCCGCAGCCGATGCGTCTGTGATAAGCTGTTCGGCCAGTTGGAAGCGCCTGTTGAACTCGTCCCAAGCTCGGCGGCTGCGTGCGGATGCAAGCTGGCTAACTATAGAACCTAGGCCAGGCACTTGGTCATATGTCTCACCATCTGTTATTGCCTCAAGTAGCCTGGGCACTTCGCTGAACCGGGGATGGTAGTCTGGAATTGTCGCCACGACTTGGTGGGCGGCTCCCCAATGCCCCTGTGCCATTAGGTGCTGCACAGCCACCCAAGGATCTTCCTGCCCGTGGGTGCTGGTGAAACTGTCCGTGTTATCGTTGTTTGTAGCACCGGCACTGTCTGGAGGAGGGGCCGTGCTTACCGGTGCTCCAACAGCGCTATCGGTCGCACCCTCAATCTCCTGGCGGAATGTCCACGCATCATCGAGTTCCTGGTCAGTGCGAGCCGAAATATCTTCCTCCCAGCGCAATATCTCATCCAGAACCTCATCGGCGGTCATCTCACTAGAAAGCCACTTTTGACGCAGTTCGTCAAGGAATGCCATGTGTCAAGCCTCTTCCATATTAATGTCACTATCTCAAGCACCGTATCCACTTCTAGGTCAAGCCGCTGTAAAGCTCTACGACCAAATCGAATTGCATCTTCCTCATCCGAGCACGTGGCAACTCCGGCAGTACACCCGTAAGCATATAAACGACAACTTGAGGTGTTCGCCAAGCGTATCCTGCGAAGTGCGCATCACCTACATTCTCGACTTTCTTGCCGTTGTTACCAGCTGTGCTCATTATTGACTACCTGTCTCGTAGTTGGCCCTGCTTGCACGTCGTTGCTGCCTTATAATGCTGGCCACCACCTCGATCTGTGCTAACACCTCCTCTGGTGCCCCACTCAGGTCTAGAGTAACGATTTCTAGTGTCTTCCCAACGTTTACTACCTCGTGTGCGGCAGGTGTGCCTTCTCCAGCCGCGTAAATCAGCAGGCCCGCAGGTACATCAGCTGCTATCGTATACGCCAGGAGTTGGTACAGGTCGGGGTGTTTAATTCCTACGGCGTTGACCCGCTTGTACTTGAGATCTCCCACGAAGAGGCACCTGCCCGCTTCCCACCACGAGATATCGGGTTCAAGCCTCACCCGCTCCGCGCGATCTAGACTAAATCCCTTGCCGCTAGCGCCCTGTGGGAACTCGTGCTCGCTTACCTTCAGCGCTTCCCTAAGCGCCGTCACCACGAAGTTCTCGAACACCTCGTTCATGTCGACTAAGAAAGCTGCAGAGTGCACCCCGCCAGGTCGCAGGTCAAACGAGGTAGCCCTGAGTATCAGCTTCGCAAGCTTGATAGCGCGGCGGTATCTCTCGTTCAGCCTGTTATAGGTGATGTTCGGCAAGGCTCGGGGGTTGTACTCGATTACGCTCACGGGTTGCAGCAGTAAATCGAACGCTCGGAGCGACCGCCTCGCCCATTCTGACCGGATTTGCATGCGGCCTAACCTGGTCAGCGCGGCCTTCAGCAGCCTGTTCTCCTCTATGTCCTCCGTAAACTCATCATAAGGGTCAGATCGAGCAGGTCCTTTCGGGCCGCCTCAATCTTGGCTTGTATAACGGGTGAATCGGCAATCGCTGTCATTTGTTTCTCTTTCTCACGTTGGCGGTAACCAATAAATGCGTCCCTCTCAAGGGATGATGGACCACCTGCCACTGGTCCCTACTGAGTATGCTGGCTCAATTAGATGTGCAAAGGCACCGGCTAGTATATGGCCGGTGGTAACTGAAGCATTTTAGTACAGTGTTACTATAACACTCTCGCTGAGCACTGGCAATAGCAAAGGCGATAGTTCGCTCGTGTTTTGCGGGTAATCGAGATTGTAGATGCGGTCCCGCTTGTGGTCTAGGTCCCAGTCTCAGGCCTCGTTCGG
>JALZHI010000211.1 GCA_030913985.1 Chloroflexota bacterium
TTTGCACTAGGTGCCTTGTTCGTCTACCAGTTGGCATTGCTGTACCGCTTCGAGCAGGGGCTGCAACTAAATGTTGGCCTCAAACCCTTCTTGAAAGCCGCTTGACCATTTACGACCATGCCTCAATAAATTCGAGGGCTACACCTTGCGAAGTCTGCTGCGCAGACTGGTACATCTTAAGAAGACCTGAATAGACCTGACTAGGGTGCTTCAGTCCCGCAGGGACTTTGCCTTGTGTAGCCCTCGAATTTATTCGACGGGCGTCGCAAACCGTGAATGATCGCACCCTTGGAGAGTAGTTTGGTAGAGAGGCTACAAGGGTGGTACGTCGTTGAACGTCTGCCACCGGAAGCCGTGCATTGACGCACCCTGCTATACTGGAATGTACTATCATCTGCCATGTGGGTTGAACAGCGCCACTCTAGCTGTTCAGCAAACAACCGCTTGGTTTGATCCAACCGCATAGGCATAGCAAGAGTGCCGAGCTATTGAGCCTCGTTATTATTTCCTGTTCCATAGGAGGGACCCGCGTGTTCAAGCGTAAACGTTTTACCAATCTTAGCCTCGCCTTGCTGCTGGCGTTCTTGCTCGTCGCCTGCGGTGGAGACACCAATCCGACGCCAGGTGCCCCCACCGCCACCACCGCGGCCAGCATGGGCGAGACAGCCGTAGCGACCGAGCCGGTGGCCGACACGGAGCCGACGGAGGAAGTCGAAACCGAACCCGAGGGCGAAGCAACAGCCGAGGGCGAGACCGAGCCTGAAGTCGAGCCGACCACAGCGGCTGACACACCTAGGGGGCAAGGCATCGGCGCTTCGGGCGAGGGCAGCTTTGATACAAGCGGCACCTACGTTGCCGACCTCGGCTTCCGCCCCGACAACGACGGCTTTCGCTTTGAAAACTACGGCGGCGACATCCCGGTAACCAACCTGACTGCCGCCGACCTGCGGCGGATGTTTGGCGACGAGGTGTGCGCGAGCCTCCAGGGCGAAGACTGTACGCTCACGCCCGCCGGTACGCAGTGGATGGAGCAGGTCAACCAGAGTATGAGCGGCGGGCACTGCGAAGGCATGGCGGTGCTCAGTAACCTGTTCTACACGAAGAAGGTCAATCCCGCCGACTTCGGGGCGGCCAGTGTCCCTGAGCTGCAACTCGACGGCAACGAGCGGCTACAGCGAGAGATCGCCTACTGGTTCACCACCCAGGCTACGCAGCCTGCCCGCCAGGGTATCGTGCAGCAGACGCCCAGCGGCGTGCTCAACACCCTGATGACGGCGTTCGAGGCGGGTCCTGAGGGCAGCGAGACCTATGCAGTCGGCTTCTACAAGCGCGACATGACGGGCGGGCACGCGGTGACGCCGTATGCGGTAGAAGACCGGGGCGGCGGCATCTACTGGATCATGATCTACGACAACAACTACCCGCAGGCGGCCCGCGCCATCGAGGTAGACACCAACGCCGATACTTGGCGCTACTCGGGTTCGACCAACCCCTCCGAGCCTGCCGACGAGTACGAGGGAGATGCAGGGTCCTTTACGTTGGAGCTTGCGGCAATCGAGCCGCGCCTCACCCCGCAGTTCTGCCCCTTCTGCGAGGCTCCTGCCGGGGGCCGAACGCCGGGCCTGGGAGCGCAGGGCACAACCTACAACGAGGTCTGGCTTGACGGTGACGCCAACTTGCTGATTACCGACATGGAAGGCAACAGCATAGGTTTCAAGGATGGGAAGTTCGTCAACGAAATCCCCGGAGCGCAGTCCAACGCCAACAAGTTCGGCGTGGACGTGTGGGACGTGAAGGCCGAGCCGGTCTACTACGTCCCGACCAACATCGACTTTACGATTAGCATCGACGGCAGCGACCTGACCGAGCCTAGCGTATCGACGGTGACCTTTATCGGCCCCGGCTACGTGCTTGAGGTCAGCGACATCATGCTGGACCCCGGCCAGGTGGACATCCTGGACATCGCGCCGGACGGCAGCCTGCTTTCGTACCGCACCACCAGCAACGAGTCGCCGGTGATGCTGGTCGGCATCGAGACCGAGGCCGCCGACTACCTCTTCGCGGTGCAGGGCTACGAGATGGACTCGGGCGAGGCGATCAACCTCTCGCTCAACACCGAGGAAGGCTGGTTGAGCCTGGATAGCATCGACAACACCAACAGCGCGCTGTACAGCCTGCTGGTAGCCAGGTACGACGACCAGGGCGAGCAGGTCTTCGGTGCGGATGACGTTGGGCTTGACCCCGACGACGTGGTGTATGTGGACTACCTGAAGTGGGCGGGCAACGGCCAGCCGATGGAGCTTGACGTAGACCGTGGCGGCGACGGCACCGTAGATGAATCGCTACAGGTAGGCGACATCACCGACGAGATGCCGGAAGAGGCAGAGGGAGAGTAGGATAGTAGGTACCTTGGTACGTTGGTATGGTAGCAGCCCTGTAGAATGTAGTACATCCAGGTGGCTGCATTGAGTACCTTTGCCTCATGTGCGCGCGCAAGGATGTGACGTAAGCTAGAGGCAGAAGAAGTGTAAGAAGTTGCTAAATCCTCCTCCTCCTGTTCAAGGCCCCGAAAGGGGCCTTTTCTCTTGCCCGTCTGCCTTGCCACGCGGGATAGGCTGCTGAATTACCGCGATTGATGGCGAAGAGTCTCACCTGGCACGGATATGGCTTTTACCCTCAAATATAAGGGGCGGCAGACTGTCTAAACACGTGGGGGCCGGTTTCACATGGAGCAAGCTATACCTGGCAAACGACCGATACTGGTGGTCGATGACGACGAGACGATACTGAGCACGGTGTGCGACATTCTTCAGTTCGAGGGTTATTCAACCGAGTGCGCGACCAACGGCGAAGAGGGCTTGCGCGTGCTGGAGACGGTGAGGCCGAAGCTGGTGCTTCTCGACATGCGCATGCCCGTGCTCGACGGGTGGCAGTTTGCCCAGATACTGAAGGAGCGGGGTATCAGGATACCGATTGTCGTGATGACCGCCGCCCAGGATGCGAAAGAGTGGGCGAGAGAGATTGAAGCGAACGGCTACCTTCCCAAGCCGTTTGACTACCTGGACCTCCTGGCCGCTGTGGAAGCCCATATGGCGCGCAACGGCAATGGCAACGGTAACGGCGCGCCCCACAAGACCATTCACTAGCCCTGGTGTTGGGCTTCCCGAACGGCCCGACCGGTCCCTGGTAAAGGGTAGAGTGCCGTCAACCGGCTGCTGACGTCCATTGCTCCTGTACGGCGTCCATCAGGGCTTGCAGGCGAGCGCGGAAGTCGGTGTCGCCCACCTGGACCTGGAAAACACCATATTCACAGGCAAAGCGTCTGCCTTTCAGGTGGCCGCTGTTGGTCTTGGGGATGGCTTTGATGGAGGAAGGTTCGATGCCGAGGCAGGCTGCCCAGAACTGTTTTAGCTCGGCGGGGTCCTGGTCGGCGTGGTATTGGAAGCTATAGTAGAAGTGAGGATTTGAGGAGAGCCTGCGCATGCACAAATGCGCAAAGCGAATAATTGCAGGATTAGAGTTGCTAACACCTACGGAGTTCCGGGCCTTGCGGTTACCCTCAGCCAGGTAAAGGATAACGAAGTCCCTGATTTGCTGGTCACGCAACAACTCGCCCGCCTGCGCATAAGCCACATTGTAGGCTTCCAACCGGCGTGCCGCGTACTTTGCGCTCATTGCTGCCGTGCCAGCCTTTTGACCGGCATGCTGTTTCTCCGTGCGAGCAATGGGGATGTCTTTGATCCAGGAGTAGACCGTGGTACGCGGAACGTTCAGCCTGGCAGTAATGTCATCTAGTGACATGTTGTGCCGGGTGCGCAATTCTATAGCCTTTTCTCTTAGGTGTGTTAGGCTGCGCATTAGTGTAGGGGAAATAGTCGGGGTGACGTGACTCGAACACGTGACCTCCTGCTCCCAAAGCAGGCGCGCTACCGGGCTGCGCCACACCCCGCTATCACGCAATTATACTCTAGCCCCACTTTACACGTCAACCGCAAAACAAAGTTGGAACTGGCTTGGGTCCTCAATAGAACAGTCTACCTTGACGTACCCTCCCCGCTTGCGTAGACTGTCATCGCCCTAGCGGCAAGCCCTTCGACATAGCCACCCCGCACGGTCCTTTGATTCAATAGAGGAAGGAGGCACCCATGAAATCAGCCAGCCGCCTTTTCGCCATCACCGCCCTCTTAGTGCTCCCCGCCCTGGTTGCCGCACTCTTGCCCCTATCAGCAGGTACGCGGGCTAACGCCCTGTCGCAGACGGAGAGCAGGACCTTCCCCGAAACGGGCTTCACCGTGCGCGGCCTCTTCCTGCGGTACTGGCTGGAGCATGGAGGCTTACCGCAACAGGGCTATCCCATCACCAACGAGTTCGCTGAGGTGTCGGACCTTGACGGCAAAGCGTACAGGGTGCAGTACTTCGAGAGAGCAGTGTTCGAGTACCACCCCGAGAACCCGCCACCACACAATGTGCTGCTCTCGCAGTTGGGCACCTTCCGCTACAGAGCCAAGTACGGCGAGGCGGGAGCGCCAGGCCAGCAGCCGAATATGCAGAGGGGCCAGCTATTCCCGGAGACCGGCTTTTACGTGGGCGGGCTGTTCCTGGACTACTGGAAGACGCACGGCGGCTTACCGCAACAGGGCTATCCCATCAGCAACGAGTTCAGCGAAGTATCCGACCTGGACGGCAAGCCTTACGTGGTGCAGTATTTCGAGCGAGCGGTGTTTGAGTACCACCCCGAGAACCCACCGCCACACAACGTGCTTCTCAGCCAGCTAGGTACGTACAGGCTCCGTGAGAAATACCCCCAGGGACCGCCGCCAGACACGGGCGACCCTCCTCCGCCCGTAGACCCGGTGGCACCCACCAAAGCGCCGGTCGCGCCGCAACCGACTGCCCCGCCGCAACGCACTCCGGGCACTAACTGCGAACCTGTCGCCCCGGACAGGAAGAGCGCGATTGCCGCCACGGGTGACGTTGAGATAGCTAGCGTGCAGGAATCGGGCGTGGAGCGCGTCACCCTCCGCAACAAGGGCCAGGCCACGGCCAACATAGGCGGCTGGACCCTCCGTGACAAGAACGACCCGTCGCAGAGCTACACCTTCCCGGCGGGCACTCAACTGGCGGGAGGCGGCACGGTGGAGGTCTACACGGAACCGGGTCACCCCCACAGCTTCAACAGCCGTAGCTCCATCTGGAACAACTGCGGCGATGCGCTGGAATTGCTCAACTCCGGAGGCGCGGTGGTGGCGACGTATGCGTACGGGACGCACCTGCGCTGAAACGTGAAACGTGAAACGTGAGGGGGGCAAGTGTTACAGCATCACGTGAATGTGACACGGTTTGGCTTACAGGACCATGTTCCCCCCTGTCATCCTGAGCGCAGCGAAGGATCTCAAGAAGGTGGGTAGAGACGTTGTTGAAGAGAACGCACCAGGGTTGTGAAAGTTCAGCCTGGGAACAAGGCCACCATCTGAGATCCTTCGCTG
>JALZHI010000038.1 GCA_030913985.1 Chloroflexota bacterium
CGACGAGGGATGGTCTCGTGCCGGGCTTGTCGAGGTAGTGCTTGAATCGCATCCGGTTGTCGCCAGCCGCGAGCGTGTAGGAGCGCACGCCATCGCGTTCGTACTTGAAGGTTACCTCCGGTTGGCTCGACTCCAGCCCAGGCAACGTGGCGGCCCAATCTTGGATGCTGGTGAGTGTGTCTGGCATGGGGGCAGTCTTATTGTTGGAGCGGGGTTACTTCGAACTGCGGATGAATTCCAGGAACTCGGCCCTGGTGGGGGGGTTGTTGCGGAAGAGGCCGCGCATGGCCGACGTAACCATCGTGCTGCCGGGCTTCTTCACGCCGCGCATGATCATGCAGTAGTGCTGCGCCTCGATGACCACGCCCACGCCCACGGGCTTTATCGCGTCCACAATGGTGTCGGCAATCTGGCTGGTCAGCCGCTCCTGCAACTGAGGGCGGCGGGCGAACCCCTCGACTACCCTCGCCAGCTTTGATAGCCCGACGATGCGCCCCGCCGGGATGTAGCCGACGTGCGCCTTGCCTACGAAGGGCAGCAGGTGGTGCTCGCACAGCGACTGGAACGGGATGTCCTTGAGGACCACCATCTCCTTGTGCGACTCCTCGAAGCCGACGGCCAGGTACTCGCTGGGGTCTATCGTGAGGCCGGCGAACACCTCCTCGTACAGGTCGGCAACTCGGCGTGGGGTCTCAAGCAGGCCTTCGCGTTCAGGGTCTTCTCCCACCGCCTCCAATATCATGCGCACGGCGGCCTGTATTTTGTCGCGGTCCAAACGTTCCTCCCTGTAGTGCGTGTGAGCGGGGCCAACCACGAGTATAGCACAACGGGTGCCCGTGGTTAGTTGTTAGTTGTTCGTGGTTAGTGGTTAGTCGGGCTAGGGTGGCGAGGACGGCGTATGAGGTGTAGCAGGCCGAGGGCCAGCGCGATGGTGGTTGACAGGGCGCTTATGGTCGCGGCGATGTAGACGACGCTGGGGCGGTAGTGGAAGCTGACTCTGTGCGTTCCTGCCGGCACTGCCACCGCGCGAAAGGCTACGTTGCCCCGTAGAAGGGGTGCAGGGTTGCCGTCCAGTATGGCTTCCCAGCCGGTGGCGAAATTGTCACTCAGTACGAGCCAACCCGCTTGCGGGAGCGTGACCTCTAGCTCTACCCGTTCCGGTTCATCCGCCAGCCACGTGACTGGCGTGGTGGTCCTGTCCAGGCCCGATGGAGCGGCTATTTCGTCGCCCGCAGCGAGGACGAGGGTGCGGCCTGGGTCGAGTTCCGGCGAGCGCAGGGCCGCCGTGGCTTCGTCTGTGTTGGGCACGACGCGGGAGCCGAATACCACGTAGGCACGCGGGAACGCCTCTAGGTTCTCGTACAGCGCGGCGCGTTGCTCCTGTAGGATGAACGTGTAGGGCCGGGCACTGCCGTCCACTCTAGGCTTGCGGACTGTGGCGATGTAGCGCACCCCGGCGATGTTCAACTGGCGCTGCTCCATCGCGGTAAGCTCCAGGTCTTGCTTGCGTTGTACGTCAAACACGGGGGTGCGCAACTGGTGGTAGAAGTCCTCGTACAGGTCCGCGAAGGTGCCGTCCACGATAGGCTCGTAGCCGCGCAGGTCGCGCAGGCCGAACAGCATGGCGACGTTGGGGCGTAACAGGTTGATGGTGCCCGCCATGCGGTCGTGGCCCGCGTGCTCGGCCAGGTATCTTGTCACCTGTGTGGGAGGCATTATGGCCTCGCGTGGTGTGGTGGGGTTGTAGCCGTGGCCGAAGGTCCAGAGGTCGGCGTATAGCAAGCCCACAATGAGGACGGGCAAGGCAGCCGCCGGTATCAGCCCCCTCCAGCGGGCGAGCACCAAAAGCGTGCCCAGGCCCAGGAAGACCAGGGGCCAGTTGTTAGCCAGTTGCGCCGGGTAGAGGAGCCGCGCCATGTCTACGTGGCTGAGCATCGGGTTCCAGGCGCGGTCCCAGCTAAGATCGCGTATGCCCAGGTAGATCCCCAGCATGATACTGAACGCCGCAAGCGCGCCACTCGCCAGCCATAGCCCGCTATCCCTCAGCCTGCGCGAGCCGGAGGACTGCTTCATCAGCGCCTCCACGCCGTACCCGGCCAGCACCGCCTCGAAAAACGAGACGACTAGCAGCCAGCGCACTCCGTGGCCCGCGCTCAATACGGGCAGCGCCTTCACAAGGTGGAAGCCGGGTGCGCGTATAGCCAATAGAAGCGCGAGCACAGAACACAGGGCGAAGAAAGGTACCAGCCGGTCTCGCCTCCACATCGACGCGACACCCAGCAGCCCAAGCCCCACTGCTAGCATGCCTATGTAGCCGGTCTGCTCGTTGAAGTTGGTGAGTTCGGGCTGCACCCAGTAGGTGTCGGCCAGCGGCGTGCCCGTCCAGTTGGGGAATAGCTGGCTAAGGAAGCGAAGCGCCGTCTCGCCCATGTTGAAAGGTTGCACGTGAGTGGAACGAGCGCCGAACGCGCCGCTGGACAACATGAAGTCCAGCGTCGGCACGAACTGCACAGCGCCTATGCCCAGCCCCAACGCCCCAGCCGCTGTGACCTGCCCAAACCCGGCCAGCCGTTGTCTCGAGCTGGCCCTGAGGACAAACAAGGCGTACACAATGTAGGCCGCCCATAGCAGCCCGCACAGGAACTGCGTTTCGGGGTGCCCGCCGAGCAGTAACGCGCCCATCGACACTCCGGTAAGCCCCACCCACGGCAGTTGCCCGGTCTGCAAGAGCCGCGTGCTCGCCCAGAATAGCGCGGGCATCCAGACAAGCGACCAGGTAATGGCGTAATTGAGCCACACCACCGCAAACCCGCACAGCATGAACACCACGCCCGCCGCGATGCCCGCCGCCGCGTTCCTGCCGAGCGCGCGCATGAACCCATATGTGGTAAAGCCTAGCAGCGCCAGCCTCAGCCAGGCAGCCCAGGTCCAGTAGTCGCGTGGCCCAGCCAGGAAAGCCACAATGTTCACCGGGTCGAGCACCGCGGGCTGACCTGCGGCGAAGAAGGGGGTGCCGGTCAGGATGTAAGGGTTCCACAGGGGAAAGTGCCCGCCGCGCAGCCGTTCGATAGCGTACGTCACGGAGGGATAGAAGTAGTCGGACACGTCGGATACGGTGTGGTTCTGGTCAATCCTCGTGCCCGCGGGCGGCTCGTGCCCTATCCACATGTAGTCGTACTTGTAACTCAGGTCAGTGGGCAAAAAGACCTGCCCCGTGACTAACGGCCGCCACAGGAACAAGGTGCTGAGTAGCATGAAGAGGGCAGGGGGGCCAATAAGCTCAAGCGCCCGCCGAGTGCGCGAGTGAGGGGCAATTCTGTTGAGCACGGCACCGGTAGATACAGTCGAAGTCATATGGCTCGTTTATAGGGCACCCGCGCTGGCGTGTCAATTTTTGGGTACAACTGTAGGAGACCTTCTTGAGACCCAAGAGGGCACGTAGCCTGCCGTTTGTCCTGGCGCAAAGCCAACCCCGACTCATTGACATACACTACGAAAGCAAGTACCATAACGGTAGCGCACACTTTGCGCAATCCTGCACAATAACATCACAAACCAAGCAATCCAAAATCCAAAATCTAAAATCGAAAATCGAAAGGACCTCCCATGCCAGTCACAAAAGAGCAGGTTTTGCAGGCGCTGAGCGTCGTCAAAGACCCCGACCTCGGGCGCGACATCGTATCGCTCGGCTTCATAGAAGAACTCAACATAGACGACCGCAATAACGTGTCCTTCAACGTGGTGCTCACCACCCCGGCGTGCCCCGTCAAGGAGCAGCTGAAGCAGCAGTCGGAGTCGGTGGTGTCCGCCATACCGGGCGTGCGCGATGTGAACGCGAATATGACCTCCCGCGTGCGGCAGGGCATCATGACTGAGCGGCAGGGCATACCGGGCGTGCGCAACATTGTGGCGGTAGGTTCCGGCAAGGGCGGCGTGGGCAAGAGCACCGTGGCGGTGAACCTGGCGTTGGCACTGGCAAGCGACGGCGCACGGGTGGGCCTGCTCGATGCTGATGTATACGGCCCCAACGTGCCCTTGATGATGGGCACCTCGGCCAAGCCGCAGCAGGTTGGCGAGAAGATCGCCCCGGTGGAGGCTTACGGCATCAAGATCATGTCGATGGGCTTCTTCATTGACGCCGACAGCCCGGTTATCTGGCGCGGCCCGATGCTCACCAAGCTGCTCACCCAGTTCATGTACGACGTTGAGTGGGGCGAGCTAGACTACCTGGTGATGGACATGCCGCCTGGCACGGGCGACGTGCAGCTCACCACCGCCCAGTCGGTGCCGCTCACAGGCTCGGTGATGGTGTCCACCCCGCAGGACGTGGCGCTGCTCGATGCGAGCAAGGCGCTGATGATGTTCAAGAAGCTCAACGTGCCGGTGCTTGGCATCGTGGAGAACATGAGCACCTTCGTCTGTCCTCACTGCCAGAACCCCACCGACCTGTTCGGGCACGGCGGCGCACAGGCAGCGGCAGCCCGCTATAGCGTGCCGTTCCTCGGCGAAATCCCGCTACACCTGCGCATCCGGGAGGGTGGCGACGCCGGCCGCCCCGTGGTAGTCGATGCGCCTGGCACCCCGCAAGCCGAGGCGTTCATGCAGGTGGCCCGAAACCTCGCCGCTCAGGTGAGCGTGGTGGCCTACCGCCAGCAAGAAGCCAAGCGCGGCGCGCCGGTGGCCTTCTTCAGCAAGCGATAACAGTTTGTTGTAGGCTGGTCGGAAGTGGTGAAGTTGAAAGGGGCACGCTCAGTCGTGCCCCTTTTGTCTAGGTGTGGTTCCAGCATCTATCTACTGCAACTCAAACTTGCCCATGAGCGCGCAGTGGTCGCTACTCTTCGACTTGCAGTCAACCTCGAACTGTAGTGGGCGAAGGTTCGGCCCGGAAAAGATGTAGTCGATGCGCAGGAGAGCAAGGCCCCGGTTCCTTAGCCACGGCGGACCCCACGTGTTGCCCGCGCCAACACCCACGGCCTTGAAACCGTCCTGCAAGCCTCGCGACACGTCCCAGTAGCCAGGTTCGCGCTCGGTGGTGTTGAAGTCGCCCACAAGGAGCACTGCCTCGCCCCTGAGCACGGCAGGTTCAATATAGGTGCGTATGGCCGACAGCCTGGCATCCCGCAAGGCAGAGTCGTAACATAGCGGAAGGCGGCACCGTCTTCCCGCCGGTGCGGGGTGAACGACCTGAACGTTGAGCACCCGCCCGCCAACATCAAGCTTCGCCTCTACCATCCTGGGGCGCTCCCATAAGGATGGGTTGAAGTCAGGAACGCGTGCCTCGCGCATGGGGAACTTGCTCAAGAGCACCATACCGGACGTAGCATCGTAGGGAGGCTGTACGAAGAAGTGCGGGTAGAGCCTCAACAACTCCGGGTCGCGTTGCAGTGGCAGCCAGTCGATCTCCTGGAAGGCGGCGATGTCGGGCTGCTTTGCTAACAGCATCTCCCTGATGGAAGCGGGGTCGCCTCCGACTTCCACGTTCCAACTGAGCGCCGTAATCTGCATCGCACCCGGCGCAGGCTCCACGGCAGGTGACGCCAACCGGGGCATGAAGCGCAGACCAAAGACCACGATGCAGAGCAGTAGCGCGATCCGCAGGGGCACCGCTCCCCTGAGGAACGCGAGTGGCAGCAGGGCCAGCAGAGGTAGGAACAGGTAGGGCGCGAATATCTGGGTGAGCGCAAGCACGCCCTCACGCTGAGGCAACATAGCATGTGTCACCATCAAAAGCAACAGCGCGACGGGATAGGCTGTCAACACGACCAGCAACACCGTCCTCAATTTCCTCAGCACCAACCACCTCCAAACAGTCCTACACCCTTAACGTCGGCATACCCCATCACGTTTCACGTTTCACGTTTCACGTTTCACATGTTATACTACCCCGCAGAACGCAGACCCCAGATTGGAGCAGTCCCGGCCTTGCAGAGACAGGATTTCGAGGCTAGCCTTGCCCCCCGCGAGGGCGACCTACTTTCCCTACCCTTCGACCAGTATGGCCGCATGCGCATCGCCCAGAACGTGCTCACCATCCTCCTTGAGAGCATGGCCGACGCAGACTCCGGCAACCCCGCTCCCCAGGACTCCATCTCCGGCATCTCGCAGGCCCAGGACCAATCCAAAATCCAATATCCGAAATCCAAAATCCTCGACGTGGGTGGCTATCCGGGCGTGCTGCACCATTTCGTCAGCCCGGTCTATTTCGACGTGCACGTACTCGACGTGGTGCCTGATGACGGCTCGATCCCGAACTACACACAAGGGTCGGGCATGGACCTGCCGTACCCCGACCACTCTTTTGACATCGTTACGGCGCTCGACACCCTGGAACATATACCCAACACCGCGCGGGACCGTTTTCTCACGGAGATGATGCGGGTGTCCCGCCACGCCTGCGTGCTGATTAACCCCGTGCAGTCCGTGGAAGCTGACGTGGCCGAGGAGACGCTGGACGAGTACATACGCTGGATACTGGACGCCCAGCAGGAGCAGCTACAGGAGCACCGCGATTTCGGCTTGCCTGATTTCTCCTCCACGGGTGACGCGTTCGAGCGCAACGGCTGGCGCACTCATTCCTTCCCGGCGGCCAACGTCTACAACTGGCTGTTGATGATGATCGCCAAGCACTACCTGATCTCGCTACGTGACGAGAAAGCCACCGGCTTCGAGCGCACCCTGGACCGCTTCTACAACCTGACCTTCTCCGACTCGGACCGGACCGCGCCTGCTTATCGCGGGGTGGTCGTGGCGGTGCGTCCGGGCCTCGAACCGGCGTTGGAGCGCATACAGGCAGCCTACCCGCCGGTGACGAGCAGCGACACTGCTAACACCATGCGCCTGCAACTCACCCAGGTGCTCATGACGCTGCTGGACCTCAAGACCGCCAACCATGAGGACCGACTGTTGCGCCAGCAACTTGAGGCGCGCGACCGCCACATCGCGGGCATGGAGCAGCGCCTGGCCGTCCTTGACTTGCACCTCGACCGCGCCCACCATGACCTGCAACAGTTGGACGAGATGAACCGCGAGCTAGCCTCCAAAGACCAGCACATAGCCAACCTGGAATCTCGCCTCGCCAACGAGCTACGCACCAAGGACGAGCATATCCTCTACCTGGAGAGGCTCCTCCAGGGGATCGAGCAGGGCCGAGTGCTTCGCCTGACCCGGCGGGTTTCGCGCTTGCTGGGAAAATAAAGACAGATTCTACATTTTGGATTTTGGATTTTGGATCTTGGAATTAATGGCTTCAGCGTGACCATTTCGCTTGCAAGGTGCTTTCTAGCTTGAACCACCCTCCTGATTACATACCCCCCGGTACACCTCCTTCGGTCCAGCCGGAGAGCAACCCGCCTCTCCTTGAGCACGCTGCATCTTCTTCCCCAGGGGAATCCAAAATCCAAAATCCAAAATCCAAAATCCCGACAGTCTCCGTCGTTGTGCTCAACTACAACGGTCTGCGGCACCTGGAGACTTGCTTCACCTCGCTGCTGTCGCTCGACTACCCTAAGGACCGGCTGGAGTTGATGCTGGTGGACAACGGGTCTTCCGATGGCTCGTTGGAGTTCATGCGGGAGCGCTTTCCCAATGTGCGGCTGGTCGAGACCGGGTCGAACCTGGGCTTCGCGGCGGGGAACAACTACGGGGCAGAGCGTGCGGGGGGCGAATACGTCGCCTTCCTCAACAACGACACCCGCGTGGAGCCTGACTGGCTCACCGAACTGGTAAACAGCCTCCTTGCCGGGGAAGCGCAGGGGGTGGTGTGTACCTCCTCCCTCATGCTCGACTGGGAGGGCAAGAAGATTGACTTCTACTCAGGCTCGGTCAACTTCCACGGCTTCGGGTTCCAGCCCTCCTATGGCCTGCCCGTGGATGCCGTTCGCCCCGAAGCGCGGGAGCTACTCTTCGCGTGCGGCGGCTCGATGCTCATCAGGCGCGAGGTCTTCTTGCACGCCGGCGGCTTCGACCCTGACTATTTCGCCTTTTTCGAGGACGTCGATTTGGGCTGGCGGCTGTGGCTGCTGGGCCATCGCGTCACGCTCACACCAACCGCCGTCACCTACCACCGGCATCACGGCACGGCCACCGATGTTGGAAATCACCGCTGGCAGGTGATTTACGAGCGCAACGCCCTCTATACGATTTATAAGAACTACGAGCAGCCGAACCTGGACAAGATACTGCCCGCCGCGCTCCTGCTCCTGGGCCAGCGCGTGGTTCGCTTTATGGAACTGGCCGGCGTGCAACTGGGTGACTACGACTTCACCCAGCCCCGAGCTAGTCAGTCCGTGGAGGTGGGTACCGACAACGTGCACCGCAACGGCATAGCCACCCTGCTGGCCGCCGACGAGTTCCGCGCCACTATCGAGAAGATGACCCCCAAGCGAGAGTGGATACAGGCCAACCGCAAGCGCACGGACGAGGAGCTTTTCGCCCGCTTCGGCCAGCCGGGGCGAGTGCACCTGCTCAACCACGATACCGATGCTCCCTACTCGGCGGCGCACCACGCGGTGCTCCACGAATTCGGCATAGAGCGACTGTGGGACGGCCAGCCCAAGGACGTGCTGCTAATAAGCCCGGATGTGCTGCCGGTGGGGGATATTCCGGCGAGCGGCTCCGGCATCCGGGCCTGGGCGCTGGGTAAGGGACTGCAAAGCCGAGGTCACAGGGTGCGCTTTACGATGCCCAGGGCTGCCATACAGGGGCGCGAAAGCCAGGTGCCGCTCGAATACGTGCGGGGGGCGTGGACCCCTGAGACCCTGCAAAGCATGGTGGACACGCTCGCGCCGGAGGTGATTGTGTCGTGCGGCTGGCCGAACCTGACCTGGCTGCCCCGCGCCAACCTGCCGGTGGCCCTAGACCTCACAGGCCCCCACCTGCTTGAGCGTATCTACCAGGAGCACCTGGACGCCCGCACGAACGCCGAAGAAAAGCTGTCGGCGTTGGAACGTGCCGACTTTTTCACCTGCATCAGCGAGCGGCAGCGATACTACTTCACCGCCTGGCTCGCACAGGCCGGCGTTCACCCTGACGACATAGGGGCCTCGCTACAGGTCATCCCCTATTCCCTCGACCCAGAACAACCTCAGCACGCCTGGCCGCAGGACTGGGCGGGAGAAGAGGTGCGCTTCGTCTACGGGGGCATTTTCCTCCCCTGGCAGAACCCCGCACCTGCCTTGCTTGCCGTCGCCTCCGAGTTACAGGAGCAGGGGCGCGGGCGGCTTGAGGTGATAGGCGGCAAGCACCCATTCCACGCGGTACACACGGGCGGCTTTGGCCCTCTTGTGGACCAACTCGCAACCATGCCGAGCGTTAGCATGTCGGGCCTGCTGCCGCACGACGCGCTGGTGGAGAGGTATACCCAAGCCCACGTGGCGGTGGACGTGATGCAGCCCAACGCCGAGCGCCAGTTGGCTTTCCCCAGCCGGACGGTGCATTACCTCTGGTGCGGCCTGCCGGTCATACACGCCGCCTTCAGCGAGGTGGCAGGTGTGATACGTGAGCACGAGGCGGGTTGGATCGTGCGGCACGATGACCCCGACGGGCTGCGCGCTATCGTCGCCAGCATCCTGGCCGACCCGACAGAAGCGCGCAGACGAGGCGAAAACGCCGCCCGCCTGGCGAGGGAGCGATTTACCTGGGACCTGACGGTGGACGCGCTGGACCGCTTCGTACGCGACCCTTACATTCGCAGCGCCCGCATGAGCCGCACCGCACGCCGCGACGATAACGCTGCGACGAGAGACCCGAGCCGCTACGTTTCCGCCGGGCGCATAACGCCTGGTGGCGACGGTTTGGTGCCTTCTCAGCCCCAGGCCGCTCGCAAGCTCCAGACCGTGCACGACCGGCGGCGCACCGTGCCCGCGCAGGTGAGGGCCAGGGCAAACGAGGTGTTGAGGAGCGTAAAGGGGGTCGTCAGCGCGCCCCTGGCCGGGCAGGTGCAACTTCCCGAGCTTGTCGCCGGTCACAGCCTCGGACAGCGGTTCTACGTGGCGGAGAACGGTCTATCCGGGGTGAGGGTGCAGGTGGAGACGTTCGGCAGGCGCAACACCTCGCGTCTATTCCTGCGGCTGCGGGACAATCCAGGTGCCTCCGTTGACCTGTTCCACATCGAGATACCCACCCACAACCTCGCGCAAGGCCAACTGCTCGCACTCCGCTTCCCGCCCATACCCGACTCCGCAGGGCGCTCCTTCTATTTTGTGGCAGAATCGCCTGATGGGGTGCCGGGTGACGCCATTAGCCTCAGAGCCAGCGCCGGGACCGGCGACCTGCGGGCACAGCGTTACGACGACGGCATCCCCGCTTCCGGCTACCTCATCATGAGCCTGGAGTACAACGGAGTGACAGGTGAACGCTAGTCCCACCGCTATAGTCGGGACCAACGGCGCCCAGTCCAGGGCGCGCAGCGTGTCGGTGGTAATTCCGACGTACAATAATCTCGCCCTGTTGCGCGAGTGCCTGCGGTCCATGCGCGCGCTCGACTACCCGGCGGGCAGGCTTGAGGTCACGGTGGTGGATAACGGCTCCGGCGACGGCACCTATCGAGCCGTGCACGCGCCCGAACTGGGTGTGCGTTGCGTGCGCCTGGAGCAGAACACCGGGTTCGCCGCCGCCTGCAACCGGGGCGCTGCCGAATCGAGCGGTGACTATGTGGCCTTCCTCAACGATGACGCGCTGGCCGACCCGCAGTGGCTCAACCGGATGTTTGAGGCGCTGGACGAAGCCGAGCCGGGAACGGTGTGCGTGGCTTCCCGGATCATGTCGCGGGATGGCAAGGAGATCGAGTTCAACGGGGCATCCTCGAACCTGTTCGGCGTGGGGCGGCCCAGGTCGGTGTGGGGCTGGCCGGACGCTCCCCAGCCGCCGGGGAAGGGCAGCCCCCTCCTCTTCGCCTCGGGGGGGGCGATGCTCGTGCACCGGCGCACCTTCCTCGACGTTGGCGGCTTCGACCCTAACTACTTCGCCTACTTTGAGGATGTCGATCTGGGTTGGCGGCTGTGGGTGCTCGGATACCGGGTGGTGTACGCACCTGACGCGGTGGTCCGGCACATAGGCGGCGCTACGGGCACTCGCCAGCCTGCTCATCGCCGCTACACCCTGTGGGAATGCAACTCGCTCGCCACAGTTCTCAAGAACTACGGGTCGGGCCACATGGAGCGTCTGCTGGCGGGGGCGCTATTGCTGCTCTACAAGCGGGCATTACTCGCCGCGGGTGACGCGTTCGACCGCAACGACTACAGCCTGGGCGGCCCGAACGACAACAACACGGCCAACGTGGAACGTCTGCCACGGGTCAGCGTGGCTCACCTGGCGGCGATTGATCGCTTCAACTCGCTGCTGCCCCGGCTGATGGAGGAGCGGCGGCGCATCCAGGAGGCGCGGGTGAGGCCCGACCGCGAGATACTCCCGCTGCTGGGCCGCTTGTGGGAGCCTCAGTTCGCGGGGAGCGAGTACGCCGAGGCCTCGCGCCAAATGGCCGCCGCGCTGGACCTGTACGGCCTCACTGCCGAAGCGCTGCCCAATCGAGTTCTGGTCCTTGCGAGTGCCCCCGGCTCCGGCGCGGCGAGTGTCGCAAGTTCCCTCGCTACCGATTTCCTGGTCGCTTTAGCCACTCCAGAAGCCGGGTCAGAACACACATGGCGCATGGCTGAGGGCTACACGCAACACACGCTCGCGCCGCGTGCCCCTGAGCTTGCCGCTCTAATCCGCCACGCCGACGCATTGATAGCCCTTCCGGGCTCTCTATCTGGCGTTCCAATGGAAGGCATCGATACGCCTGTTGGCGTGATAGATGCTGCCCTTGGTGACAGCTTTCAGGGCGTGCGCCACTTTCAAAGCTCCGACTTCGAGGCGCTGCGCAGCTTCTGCCGCCGTCCCGGCAGCCATCCGGCCCTGTCGGCTTGACCCGCCCGAACTAGCACGCACCCGCGGCCCCAACGCTACCTCACCAGCCAGGTCGCAGGGCCGAAGTCCCGGCTTTCTTGGGACCAGTCCTGCGTCTATTAGGGACCTTGGCTTCTTACGACCCCTGGCTGTCTCAGTTACAATTCTATTGTGCCGAATGGGACTCGCTCCACCCGTTCGCCACATACCTCCCATAGCGCCACCGTGCGCGATTGATACGAACCTGATGTACCAAACACCGAAACCATCCAGAAACGAAATCGACGGCCCGTGGCTGTTAGAGCCTATGGTAGAGGTCGTGCTTACGTTGCAGGCGCGGTCCGACTGGACCTGGAGGCACCTGGGACGTGTGGCCCGCTATGCAGTGGCTTTCGGCAGGCGGCTCGGCCTACACGCGGAAGACCTGATGACGTTGCAATGCGGGGCGATGTTGCACGACGTGGGGAAGCTGGTGGTGCCGAATGCAATACTCGACAAGTCCAGCCCGCTGGACCGAGACGAATGGCATGTTATCACCAAGCACTCGATGGCGTCCGGGCAGATGCTGAAGGCGCACGCCATACCGTTGGGCGTGGCCCGCGTGGCCCAGTCGCACCACGAATGGTACAACGGCGCGGGCTACCCAATGGGCCTGGAGGGTGATGCCATACCCGTGGGCGCGCGGGTCCTCAGCCTCGCTGACGCCTACGACGCCATGTCCAGCGACCGCCCCTACCGCCCCGCTCTGTCCACAGCAGAGATTGTTGCCGAGATAGACCGGGGCACCGGCACGCAGTTCGACCCTGGCCTCGTCCTTGTCCTCAAGCCGCTAATCGAGGCGGGCCTGGAGGAAGTCGTACCGCGGCGCACGATGCGAGTGGTGTCGGACGACCCGGCGTTGTTCCGAGAGCTTTGGTTCGCCGCCTACCCGTGGGGTTGGGAGCTTGTGCCGTGGCCTGGTGAGTGGGCGGGTGCATGTCCGCCGGAACTGCGGTCCGATCTGGAAGTCGCTGCGCGAGACAGACCCGTTGACCTGACGGTAATTGACGGCCGGTCCGCGCACAAGCTACCTGCCGGTGTGCTGGAGGCTATGGAAGGCCCTGTCTTGTGGGTCGATCCGGCGGGGGGCCAGGCTCCCTCCGTGCGACGCCCTCTCGACCTTCAGAGCCTGCTGTCCGCCTTGCAGCCCGGAGGCGGCTGGGCACTTGGGCGTTCCAAGGAAGTCGACCCGGTGAAGGTGCTCGTGGCGGACCCTTTCAAGCTGTTTCGCCAGGTGCTCGTGCGCTACCTGGACCACCGCGAGGACGTGCAGGTGGTTGGCGCGGTAGACTCGCCGGGCGCTTACAGAAATGCGCTGGGCGGCGGTGGCGTCGATGTGACCGTAGTAGCCAGCGACCTCGTTGAGGGGACGCGCACCGCTCGTGAGTTGCGGCCTGGGGACACCTTGCTCGCGGAGCCTGCCGCTGTGCCCTCCGTGGTCCTAGTGGCGGACGAAGACCTCGAGGACCCGGTGCATGCTAGCGACGTTGCTCCACAGGGCTTGTGGGAGCCTGGGCTCCCCGTGCGGGCCAGGCGCGTCTACATCCCGCGTGGAGCGCCCGCAGAGATACTTATCGCGGCGATCAAGGCGGTGCGAGATAGCGCAGCAGATGTGCAAGATGCTGCTCCAGAGCCTCCACAATCGCCCTGGTACGAGATTGGGCACTATCAGCAACTTGAGATGTGGACCTGAGACACGCCTGGAAACTGTTGCTCGTTGCACTTGCTGCTACGCTGATGTAAGATGGACCCAGGTTAAGTCTTACTTGTCTAAGGTCCATGTGTAGTAGACCAAAGCCCCACATGTTGGGCCTGGTGGAAGAAGGAAACCATGATAACAGTGCTGATAGCCGACGACCACAAGATGTTCCGACAGGGCCTGCGCATGTTGTTCGAGATGGAGGCCGACATCAAGGTGGTTGGCGAAGCGCGAGACGGCCTCGAAGTGCAGGAACTGGCCGAACGGCTGGACCCTGACATCATCCTGATGGACATCAATATGCCCGGTGCTGACGGCGTGGAAGCGACCCGCCAGATATTGATGAAGCGGCCGGACCAGGCAATAATCATACTGACCATGTTCCGCGAGGACGAGCACGTGTTCCAGGCGATAAATGCCGGGGCGCGCGGCTACATGCTCAAGGACGCCGACAGCTTGGACGTGATGAGGGCGTTGCGCAGCGTGGCAGCAGGTAGCTCCGTGCTCGATGCGGCCATGACGGGCAAGGTCTTCGAGCAGTTCAAGCAACTGTCGCAGCAGGCCCAGAAGCACAACCCTGAAGGGCTGACGGACCGTGAGTTGGAGATACTAACCCTGATCGCCAGGGGCGCGAGCAACCGGGAGATAGGGGAGCAACTCTTCCTGTCCGAGAAGACGATCAAGAACTACATTACCTCCATATTCCAGAAGCTCCATACCAACGACCGCACCCACGCCGCCGTGTACGCCATACAGCGGGGTTTGATTACGCAGCCTACGCAGCGCGCTTGATTTGGCCTGCCGCTACTGGCTTCCCGACTTGGTCGGAGCGCATCCAGGTTGGTCTCTCTTGCGACGCCCATTCCTCTCGTGGGGTGGGCGTTTTCCTTTTACTGAAAGCCATCCCCAAAAACAACTTTGTTGGACATTAGCACATAGCCCCACATTGTCATTTCGAACGCAGTGAGAAATCTCGTCCTCCATGCAGGTGTGGCTCTTTACTCACGAGACTCTATGCTATAGAAAGGTGATATTTGCGTGCTGGGGGACGAGATTTCTCACTGCGTTCGAAATGACAAACAAGGGACTTTGGTCCGAGTGTTCCATCCTGTCATTATTCAGATAGCTTCTAGACCCACAGTGAGATATGTTCTCAACTCCTTCCCGCTGAACAGGTTCGTGAGCCGCGGGCGCAACCAGGCAGTATGCGTTGACGGCGCTGGTAGGCGCACTCTATAATCCTGTTAGACACATCTATTTGGCGCGTGCGGCACGTATGACTATTTATCGAGTGTTTGGCAAGGGAACTGGAGCAACTGGATGGAAGTGGCACTGGACAGGGGAGACATATCTCCTGAGCTTGTGAACAAGGTGGCAACTCGTGGCGACAGGCCGAGGGGCCAGGGTACGCTGCCTGGTGCGTTGGCAAGAGGGGCGGCGCTGGCCGGGGTCGGGCTGGCGGGCCTGGTGTTCGGGGGTTTTCCGATATTGGCGGCGCGGCGCATCATCTATCCCAACTGGTCTGAAGAGTACTACCGGGCCACGTTGGGCAAGCTGGAGATGGCCCTGCCCGTGCAGCCGGAGTATGTCGTCTTTGAAGGGCGCGACGGCAAGCCTCTCGGTGGTTGGTTCGTACCCGCGCCGCACGAGGTGGCGAAGCCCTGGCCGGTGGTGATGCTGGCCTATGGCTACGGCGGCTTCAAGGAGCAGATGGCAGGCTACGCCAAGTCCATTCACGAGGGGGGCTTTGCAACCTTTCTGTTCGACATGTCGGGCAGCGGCCTGCGGAAGGGCGAGCCGGTGACGTTCGGCTATAAGGAACGCTGGCAGGCTATGGACGCGGCTAACTACCTGCGCACCCGCGAAGACGTAGACGCCGCACGTATAGGCGCGCTCGGGGTGTCGATGGGTGGGGCCGCTACCTTGCTCGCGGCTGCTGAGGACCCCGGTATCAGGGCAGTGGTGGCTGACTCCTCTTATGCCGACCTGTTCGGGATGGTGCGTCCGGGCATAAGTGCCTTCATCAGCCCCCGCGCCCTCTTTCTCGCGCCCCTGATCGTGCGGAGCGCCGAGACGATGCTGGGGATGAAGTCGGGAGAGGTGCGCCCCGACGAGGCCGCCGCCCGGCTGGGCGACCGCGCCCTCCTTGTCATTCACGGCGACTGCGACTCCCTCACCGACCCGCACTCGGCACAGCGCCTCTACGACGCGGCCACGGGTCCGAAGGAGCTATGGGTCGTGCCGGGGTGCGGCCACGCCTACGCGCCGGTCCTCGCCCCCGACGAATATCAGCAGCGAGTAAACTCCTTTTTCCAGCGGTATTTGTAGGACCTGTCGTTGGGATAGTGCTGGCAGACAGTGTATACCTTCAGGCCGCTGTTGTAAGAGCAGGCACAGGAGCCTGCCCCCTTCTAGCTCAACGATTGTGTCAGCAAGAAAGGGCCTCCGCTATTGGAGGCCCTTTCTTGCTTAGGTTATATGGTGGCACTTAGAGTTATGGCGCAGCCCTCGCGGGTGTCTCGCAGTCGGGGAAGAAGGCGTTTGCCGCTATCTTCGCCATCTGCCCCCTTGTAGTAAACTCGTTGTAGCGGAAGCATGGCGCGCCTGTGGGACACTGGCCGGCGCTTCCGTACCCTGAGATGATCCCTCTACCCGCCAGGCGCTCTATATACACCCAGAACGGGCTGTTGGAAGGCACATCGGTAAAGGTCTGCTGCTGTGCGGGTATATCCTCCTCGTAGCCCGCTGCAATGGACACGATCTTGGAGATTTGCCCCCTTGTAGCCGGATTGTTGGGGCGGAAGTAGGGCCTGTTTGGCGTGGTGCAAGGTTCGCCCGGACCTCCGCACGGGTAGCCTTCCACGGCACCTGTCTGCGCCAGCCTCTCTACGAACAGGTAGAACGGGTCTCCCGGCTCCACGTCCGCGAATTGTTGCTGGTCAGGAGCCGGAACTTCCGCCAGCGCGGCGGCATTGGCGATGATCTTGGATAGCTGCCCTCGCGTGACGTTTGCGCCCGGCCTGTAGTAGGGCTGGCTGCTACCGTTGCAAGGCTCGCCCGGCCCGCCGCAGGGGTAGCCGCTCACGATCTGGCGGCAGGCAAGGCAGCGCACCCACGTGTAGAAAGTGGAACCCTGGCCGGTAGCCGGCACGTCCGCGAACTGAATCGGGCAGGCCGTGGGCACGACTATGGGTGTGGGAGTTGGCCCACCTCCAAACTGGCAGGCAGCGTTACCGCGGATCGTGTACGTGACACTTCTGTCAGGTTCCGGGAAGTTAGCGTTGTCAACGATAATGGCCCCGTTGGATACCCTGGCGTAGATTTGGCTGAGAGTATCGCCCGTTGTGAGGCCCAACTTTGACGTGGCGACGGTAATTCTGATGTGGCCGTCGCGGGTGTACGTGCCAAAGTCGGCATCGCCCACCACAGTATTGGTGCCGGTGCCGTACTTGAACGTGACGTTCCCGCTGGCATCGGTACGCATATCAACAAAGCCCAGGGTTGTGGTTGGCGGCTTGGTGAAGACAATCCGCCAGTAAGAGTTGGGGCTAGTGGCGGGATCGTTCTCCGGGCCATCCAGGCTTGCCACCTTCAACGTGAATACGAGGTGGTTCGGTCCGGTGCCACTGTAGGGTTCGGCAACACTGATGAATTCGATGTCGTACTTGTCCTGGTTGGTATCTACATTCCCCAATCCGGTATCGCCCAGTCCGTCCTTATGCAGTATGTGGCCGGGCAGGGTGCAAGGGTTCGGCGCGGGTATGGGCGTTTCTGTGGGGATGGCACCCCCTCCGCAGCTCTCGAACCTGAACTTGCCGACGCGTGTATTCCAGTAAATCCCAGTCGTCGGGTAGTATTCCTGGGTGTACCAGAAAGTACAATCGTCTACAGGGTCGATGCCCATCATGCTGTAGTCGCCCCAGCGCGCAAGACCTGTAGGGTCTTCAGGGTCTCTTTGAGAACCCAGGCCCTGGTACATGGTGGCTTCACCCTGGGACATCTGCCCTAGGGGGTCGGTGGCTAACCTGCCTGTGTAGCGGATGCTTGGGAACACGTCTGTGGCGTTGGACACGCTGTAGCCGAGGGCCATGTTGCCGTCCCCGTCCATCGCTATGCTGCCCATCCAGCGGTGGCTGCCATCAGGAGCGTAGGTGCCCTGCTGATGTATGGTGGGAATTGAGCCGGGATTGCGCAGCTCGTACCAGCGAATACCCGCCTGCCCCGTGCCACTAGCATCGACGGTGTGGTTCACCACCAGGGACTCGTGTGTGTCGAAGTTGCGGTATGCCAGGCGATACATCAGCCTATCGCTAATCACCTCAAGCGTCTGGGTGACAACAGGCTGCGGGATACAAGCTTCACGCGAGGCAGTACAGAAGTCGGGGTCGAACTCCGCCACAGGCACCTCTACAGGGCCGGTGAAGGTGGAACTCATGACGTTCGACCAGTCAACGTGGAACTTGAAGATGGAAAGCAGGTCCTCTGCATTAGCGCCGAACTCGTCGTCTACGGCTATGAAGTAGTTGGGGCTGCCCGGCGGTGGCGGCGTGGGGCCGTCCATGTCAGAGGGCAGGAAGCCTCCATAAGGAGGATTCAGGTGGAAGTAGATCATCCTAGCGTTCGGGTCGCCAGCCAGCATCTTGGCCCTCTCGAAGGCGAAGTTGCCCGCTCCCACAAAGACCGCGCCGGCGTTCACCGGATTGATGTTGAACTCGTTGGTGGTCATGTAGTAAGCGTCGGGCCACACGCCGAAGTGGGGGTAGTCTTCAAAGTAGGTCGGGTTTGTAATGGGACTCGCCAGGAAGGCATAGCGGTAGTACTGGCCCGTGGGGTCGTCGGTCTTGGATATGGCTATGCACTCGTACGTAGGGCCGGAGGGGACGTTGAACGTGGTGAACTGGCTGGCGAGCCAACGGTTCGCCATCGTGTCGAATAGCACTATCGGGTCTCCGCTGTTCGTCCCGGAACATGCGTCGCCCGCCGGGCCGGTCATACCCTGGAATAGTGTATTGCCAGGCGCAGGGCCATAAACCAGGTTGCCTGCCTTGTCGAAGATCTTGAAGCCGATGTTGTTCCACTGGAAGTAGTGGTTCAGGCCCACGTCTCCCTGTGTATCGGGAGGCCACACGATGAGCAGGCCCGTGTCGGCGTTATCGTGCTGGGTATACCCCTTGAAGGTAAGGATGGGGGTGGGCATGGCCGCCCCACCAAAGGCACGTTGCACCACGGGGTCAACGCCGACGTAATTCGGCACCTGGCTGCCCGGCTTCATCCAGTTCTCGCGCTCGTACTCTTGCTTGTTGGACGAAACGGGTGCCGCCGGGGGCATGGAGCTAAGGGGTGGGGACACGTCAAAGCTGACGGCCTGCTTCACCTCCGGGTTGGTCAGGCTGGTTTGAGGGGCGGCGGGCCTGGCCTGGGCCGCGACCTGACTCGTGGGTAGCACCTCGCTGGTGGATGCGCGTGCGATAATCAGCACCAATACAACGGCTGATAGGGCGACAACTATTCGTTTCATGCGCCTTCACTCCCTCCTGGTCTTCAACACAGGCTCCGTTGCCTGTAACTACCACGTTGGTGGCTACTTGAACGCACAGGTCGGCATTCGGAGTGCCGGCAAAGGCGTTGTCGTAGCAAGAATTGATCCCTGCCTGTAGCAGCGCCTTGTTCAGCGCCGGTAAGAACAAATTGATGCCCGGCCTGCGACCCTGGATAGCGCATGGCATGGCATCCCCTGACCCGTTATAATGGCTGCTGGTAAACTACAAGCACGCAGGAAGGACCGACCCCTATGACGCGAGACAACGACGCCGCGCAACCCGATGCTGGTACGCCCATTTCCGAGTACAGCCAGGAGGCTACCCCCTCCGACGTAAGCCCCACTGAGAACACAGCCCCGGCAGCATCGCCCAACGGCGCGACACCCGCTCCTCCCACCGCTGCCGAGCGCATCAACAGGCTGCGCGACCTGAGGGAGCAGGCGAAGCTGGGTGGCGGCGACCGGCGCATCCAGCAGCAGCACGCGAAGGGCAAACTCACCGCGCGCGAGCGGCTGGACCTGCTGCTGGACGAAGGGACGTTTGAAGAGATAGACATGTTCGTTACCCACCGCATCACCGATTTCGGCATGGGCGACCAGAAGGTGCTCGGTGACGGCGTGGTGACGGGCTGGGGGCGCATCGATGGGAGGCTGGTGTACGTCTTCTCCCAGGACTTCACCGTGTTCGGTGGCTCGCTCTCGGAGGCCCACGCGCAGAAGATCGTCAAGATCATGGAAATGGCGATGAAGAACGGAGCGCCGGTCGTCGGGCTGAACGACTCGGGCGGGGCGCGCATACAGGAGGGCGTGCTCAGCCTGGGGGGTTACGCCGACGTGTTCTTGCGCAACGTACTCGCGTCCGGTGTAATACCTCAGATCTCGGCTATCATGGGGCCGTGCGCGGGCGGGGCGGTCTACTCGCCCGCCATCACCGATTTTACTCTGATGGTCAAGGACACGTCATACATGTTCGTCACCGGCCCCAACGTGGTCAAGACGGTGACGCACGAGGACGTGAACTTCGAGACGCTGGGCGGGGCGATGGTGCACAACACCAAATCGGGCGTGGCGCACTTCGCAATCGACAGCGAGGAGGAGTGCCTGCTTCGCATACGCGACCTGCTCAGCTACATGCCCTCGAACAACCTGGAGGACGCGCCTTTCGTGCCCAACGACGACCCACCCGGCCGCATGGACGACGAACTTAACAGCCTGGTGCCCGACGTGCCCACCAAGGGCTACGATATGCACGAGGTTATCGGGCGCGTGGTAGACCGGGGAGAGTTCCTGGAGGTGCACGAGCATTTTGCCCGCAACATCATCTGCGGCTTTGCCAGGCTGGGCGGGCAATCGGTGGGGATTGTGGCGCAGCAGCCCCTGGTGCTGGCGGGGGTGCTCGACATCGACTCGTCTGACAAGGCGGCCCGCTTCGTGCGCTTCTGCGATTGCTTCAACATCCCGATCATCACCTTCGTGGACGTGCCGGGCTTCCTGCCCGGTGTGAAGCAGGAGCATGGCGGCATCATCCGGCATGGGGCCAAGCTGCTGTACGCTTACTGCGAGGCCACCGTGCCCAAGATCACGGTCATTACGCGCAAGGCATATGGCGGCGCGTACGACGTGATGAACTCCAAGCACGTCAGGGGCGACATCAACTACGCTTGGCCCACCGCCGAGATCGCCGTGATGGGCGTGGACGGCGCGGTGAACATCATCTTCAAGGACATAATAGAGCAGAGCGACGACCCCGAGGCCACCCGCAAGCAACTGGTGGCCGACTACCTGGAGAAGTTCGCCAATCCGTACATCGCCGCCGGACGTGGCTTCATAGACGACGTGATAGAGCCGCGCCTCACCCGCCCCAAACTAATCAGCGCCCTCCAGATGCTCCGCAACAAGCGCGACACCAACCCGCCGAAGAAGCACGGCAATATACCGCTGTGATTTGGGAATTAGGATTTCGGAATGCGGATTTGATTGGATTCCCCGAGAATCTCAGTTCTAAGGTTTTTGTTTTCTTTTCAGCGGCTGTTTCTCAGGCTTCTGCCAATACTTGTGAAAATAGAAATGAGTTGATTACTCTCATCTAGAAGGCTAAGCCGGAGGTCCGCATTACCTAGCGAGGTGGCGTCGAATAGTTCCAGCCAATAGAGTGTTTCTGCGGCTTCCTTCTCAACGAGACTCACCTTGTGGGTGAAGTCGTTTCGTGAAGCAGCCCTGTTTGCTTCTCGGTAGTTGGCACCGATTGAAGTGCCTGAACGCAGCAACTGGTTGCCAAGCACATTCGTTACTTGATTCTTGGGCAGTCCGCCACAAAATTAATCACATCAACCGCGAAAGCCTTGGTTCTCCTCTCAAGATCAGCCTTGTTCAAAGTAACCTCCAGCGGTAGAAATGTGACCAGCAATATCTCTCAAGACTTTATTCCAGCCAAAAACCTAAAGTACGACGCAAATCCGCAATCCGAAATCCAAATTCCCAAATTTCTCATGGCATGCTTATTGCAAACTAGCTTCTCCAGGGGTGGTAGGACCATGGTTACCAAAGCTAAGGACAACATGACAAAGGTACTTGTAGTTGATGACGATCCCGATCTCGTGGCCGTCTGCTCGTTGGTGCTTGAGTACGAGGGGTACGACATTGCGGTAGCCCGCAACGGGGTCGAAGCCTACAAGGTGCTGAGCGAGGACGGGCCAAACGCGCCCGACGTGGTGTTGATGGACGTGATGATGCCGGTGATGGATGGCATTACGGTCTGCAAGATGGTGAAGCGCGATCCTCACACGAAGGATATGCCCGTTATCATCATGTCGGCCTCGGAGACGTTGCGAGAGCAGGCCAGGAGCGCCGCCGCCGACGCCGTGATCGCCAAGCCGTTCGACATCGATTACCTGGTGAACACCGTCAACCAGTTCGCGGCTTCCTAGAGCAGCAAGCTCACCTTTGTTTACGGTGCGGACAGAATGCTCATTTGCATCCCTTCCGCCTGATTCAGAATGTGTAAAAAGCGGCAAGTCGCCTATTGACCTGCCGCCGGTCTGCTCTTATACTGAGATCAGTCAGAGGTATTGAGGTTTCGGTCTCATTCCAAAGACTATTTGAGACCCCGGATGATCCGCAAGGACTGTCTGGGGTTTCTCTTTGCCAGCTTTGCCATTTTCAGCGGCCACCTGGCTCGGTGCGGTAGTGATAGCCATACAGGTAGCTGAAGCCCAGCTTGGCATAGAGCCTCTTCGCGACCTCGTTGCTCGACATAACCTGCAGGTAGAGGTGTTCCGCTCCTTGCTCCAGGCTCCAGCTCGTAAGGTCCGCGATGATGGCAGTTGCCACGCCCCGCCCTCGCATATGTTTGGCCGTCCCCAGGTTGAACAGGCCGGTCCAGCCCCGCTCGGTGACCGCCATGCCCACGCCGACGACCTCCTCTTGGACTTGCACCGTCGCAAACCTCGCCGCCGGGCCAATTGCCGACATGATCGTGCGGTACATATCCCCTAAGGTGGGGTCATGGCCCTCCACCCGGAGGAAGGCTTCCAGCCAGTGCTCTTCCAGGTGGGAGGTGGCAAGGACCGGCGGCCCACCTGTTCGTGTGCTCCCGGCTGCTACGGTAGCAGCGGAGGCCGTATACACTTCGCTGTGGGCCTCCCGGCTGTAGCCTACCCCATCGAGCAGCCGGTCAAGTTCAGCCGGGCTGCCGTCGCTGATTTGGAAGCGCACGGGAAGGCCGCGTCGTGTGTAGAAGCTTTGCACCTCATGCAGCCACTCCGAGTAGCTGGGCAAAGGGCCGGACGTGTAGACGCTGTTGGCCCGCCTGGTAAGCCCACCTGCGGCACGGAGCTTCCACACTTCGAGTTGTTGTTGGATGGTCGCGGGCCAGGCGTTGGCCGCTAATTCATCCAGCAGCGCGATAGTGTCCCGTGTATTCTGTTCTGCCTTGACCACTTTGCCTCCTGTAGGTTTCCAGACGTATGCCTCCCCTCCTGTACTCCCGACGCATTTTGGGCAGGGTAGTTGTAGCTTATCCACAGCGGGTGGATAACCACTAACAGGGTTCCCGCACCGCCTATAATAGCCCAAATCGTACCGTTCGGTGAAAGGGGCAGGCAATGGGCCATATCGTATCGCAACAGGCTGAGGAGCTACTGGACCGGGAACTTGTGGTGCCTAGCAGTGGCTTTGTGCGGTTGGTGGACTACATGGGCAGCGACCAGAGCATAGTCCAGGCGGCGCGGGTCTCTTACGGGGGCGGCACCAAGAGCGTGCGCGAGGATAGGGGCCTCATCCGGTACTTGCTGCGACACGACCATACTACGCCTTTTGAGATGGTCGTGCTGAAGTTCCACATCAAGGCCCCTATCTTCGTGGTACGCCAGTGGATACGACATCGCACGGCAAGCGTGAATGAGGAGAGCGCCCGCTATTCCATCGTCCGGGAGGAGTTCCACGAGCCTTCACGGGAAGACATCGGCTTCCAGAGCAAGGACAACAAGCAGGGGCGCTCGCCGGAGCCGGTGCCACACGAGATTGTAGACCGCTTCCTGGCTTACCTGAAGGAGAACAGGGAGACAGCCTACTCGCAATACGAGCAATTCTTACAGGACAACGTGGCTCGTGAGCTTGCCCGCACGGTGCTGCCCCTGTCAGTCTACACGCAATTCTACTGGCAGATGAACCTGCACAACCTCTTCCACTTCCTGCGGCTGCGCCTCGACCCTCACGCTCAGAAGGAGATACGCGATTTTGCCGAGCAAGTGGCGGTCTGCGCAAAGGCTGTAGCCCCGTACGCCTGGGAAGCTTTCGAGGAGTACAAGCTACACGGAGCCTCGTTCTCCCGGACTGAAATTGACATAATGCAAAAGCTATTGCACGGCCAGGCGCTGCCGCCCGACGCCTTCGAGGGCAGCAAGAGCTTGCTGAAGGAGTTCGAGGCCAAGCTGGGCTTCAAGGTGTCGGACCTGAACGTGCCGCGGGCGGAAGCCGGCAACACGCTGGAGGGCGCGGCATAGCTGCATATCGGCCGGAAGTCTAAACGCCAAGACGCCAAGACGCCAAGACACGGAGAACGCGCAGAGATTTAGGATTGTGGCTCAAATGAAAAGACCAGGGTACGTGCTGTCGCACCCTGGTTCTTTATTTACTCCCGAATCCTAAGCTACTTGGCGCGTTCTCCGTGTCTTGGCGTCTTGGCGTTTGTCACCGTTTAGCTATTTCCTCTATGTAGTGCGCCCTGTGTTATACTTATGGGACTCGTTGCGACCTGAACCTGGAAGATTCGTGCAGGGTCTGATTACATGAGGCAGGGTGTGGCGCATGCCCGAGGCTGTACGCAAGCATATAGCCGAGCTATTGAGGCGGGAAGACGTACCGCTCGCCCGTGAAGCTGCTCGGCTGTTCCTCCAACGTGCGGACCTAGGCACTCCGGCTGCGGGAGGGGTCCGCACGGAATCGGATGAGGTGCAGGCAATCCTGTCCGATAGCTTCCAACGCTTGGCGAGTGTCGTGGCTCTCAGCCTACAGGTCGATGAGCCTCGGCTGTTATCGGAGGAGCTACAGTGGCTGGCGGGAAGCCTGGCCGGGCGTTTTCCTGCGGACTCGGTGCCTCCAGTGGACTTGTTGAGCCGGTCGTTTACAGGGGCATGCACCAGGTCTTTGAGCTACGAAGAGTGCAACTTGCTCGAGCAGTGGTTCTCGCAGGCGCGCTCCGCCATGGTCGACGTCGAACCTCTCCTTACAGAACCTAGAAGTCGCTCCCAACTTGAAAGCAGTACAGCAGAGGACAACTAACGAAGCCCCAAGGGTGGCGCTTGAAGAGGCGCAGGCCCTGAAGGCCGCGATTGCATCGCAGGCTCACGCCCTGGGTTTCGACCTGGTGCGGTTTACCGGGGCCGAGCCTTTCCCCGAAGCCCAGCGTGCGATGGAAGAGCGGATCGAGGCAGGGCTGTATTCCGGCCTGTCCTGGTTCAACCTGGAGCGCGCATCGGTGGCCGGGGACCCACGCAACCTGATGCCGTCGGCGCAGACCATAGTGTCGCTGGGAATCAGCTACCTCAGCGACGCGGAGGCTACTGAGTCCAGTCCCGGCGAGCCGAGGGGCCGGGTGGCCCGCTACGCCTGGGGCCTGGACTACCACGAAGTGTTCAAGGAGAAGCTGTGGGCGCTGCACGCCTACGTGCAGGAGCAGCTTGGTAGGGACGTGGAAGCGCGCGCCCTGGTCGATACGGCGAGGATTGTAGACCGGGCGGTGGCGCAGCGGGCCGGGCTGGGCTGGTATGGCAAGAACACCAACCTGCTCAACCGCGAGCGCGGTTCTTGGGTGCTGCTGGGCGAATTGCTGCTGGATGTGACGCTGCCCCCAGATGAGCCTGTGAGGACCACCTGCGGGGGCTGCACGCGTTGCTTGCCCTCTTGTCCCACCGGCGCATTGATTGCCCCCGGCGTGCTGGACAACAACCGTTGCATCTCCTACCTGACGATAGAGCATAAGGGTGTCATACCTCGCGAGCTAAGGCCGCTCATGCGCGACTGGGTATTTGGCTGCGACATTTGCCAGGACGTGTGCCCGGTGAACCGCAAAGCCGCTCCCGGTAACCACCCGGAGTTCGCGCCTGAGCAGGGGATTGGTCCCAGCCCTTCGCTGATTGAGCTACTGGAGATGAGCGAGGAGGAGTTTCGCACGCGGTTCAAGCATAGCCCGGTGAAGCGCGCCAAACTACAGGGCATGCAGCGCAACGCGGCCATCGCACTGGGCAACATTGGCGACCTGGCTGCCGTACCCGCGCTGGTAAACTCTCTGAACGGGCCGTACGAGATAGTGCGGGGGCATGCGGCCTGGGCGCTGGGGCGTCTGGGAGGGGAACACACGTTAGCTGCGCTCAGTTCCCGGCTGACGCAAGAAGAGGTCGGCTGGGTGCGGGAGGAGATCGAGTCCGCGCTCGTGGGGCTTTCAACCGGAGTTTAAAGGGAGGGAGCTATGGCAAGTCCGGGTCGTCACCTAGTGGCTGTGGTTGCCGCGGTGGGTGGGGCGCTGATATGCCTGCTGGTATTGCTGCCAGGCGTCGCCGAGGCGTCGTTCTGCTATCCTCATGGCGATTCTCTGGAGAATGCTCCGATTGTTTTCAGTGGTCGAGCAGTCAGCGTCAAACTCGAAATTCATGATCGGTCGGGTGCGCTGGTCAACAAGCCAGCACCGAACACTTCGGTCGATCAAGTAGTGCAGTTCCGGGTGAGCGAGGTCTGGAGAGGGAGTGTGGGTGCTTGGGTCGTTGTCCGGTCTGGCGATTATGCCTCCAGGGATTGCGGAACGGGCAACTGCGGCTATACCTTCGAAGCAGGCAAGAGCTACCTGGTCTTTGCTTACCAGGGCGAATGGGGAATGGCACCCGCAGACTACACTCCCGTGGTAACGCCGTCGGCCCCGGTAACGACCGACAAGTGCTCCCGGACCGAGCTTCTTTCGCGGGCAAGCGCCGACCTCGCGGCGTTGGGGCCGGCTCGGTTGCCTGCGACCGGCTCCGGTCCATTCGGCGCGAGGGAAGTGTTGGTTGCCCTCTCGCTAGTGGCCCTCACAGCAGTTGTACTCGGTGTCATGTTGCGCCGCGCCTGGTGACACCCGCCAAGTTTCCTACGTTTCAGGGTTTGCCGATACGCACAAGCCAGTGACTAGATAGCAGAGCAGGACTATGTCAGACGAGAACCAGAGGCAACATTTTAGCTTCGAAGTAGATGCCACGCTGGACACGCCAGTGGGGGTAGCGCGCGCCGGGAGGTTGAGCACCCCGCACGGCGAGATCGTGACGCCGGTATTCATGCCAGTCGGCACGCAGGCGACCGTCAAGTCGGTCTCACCCGACGAACTGAAGGACTTGAAGGCGCAGATAATACTGTCGAACACGTACCACCTTTACCTGAGGCCCGGTTCCGAGTTGATTGCCGAGTTTGGGGGTCTGCACAAGTTCATGAGTTGGGACCGGCCGATCCTGACGGACAGCGGCGGCTTCCAGGTGTTCAGTCTGAGCCACAACAACAAGATAGATGACGAAGGAGTGACTTTCAAGTCGCACCTGGACGGCTCCACCCACCGCTTCACGCCGGAGATGGTGATGCGAGTGGAGGAGGAACTGGGCGCGGATATTATCATGGTGCTGGACGAGTGCACGCCCTATCCGTCGTCCCACGAGTACAACCAGAAGGCGCTCCGCCGCACCCACTCGTGGGCCGAGAGGTGCCTGCGCGCCCACTCGAGGCAGGACCAGGCGCTGTTTGGTATCGTCCAGGGCAGCACATACCTGGACCTGCGCAAGGAGAGCGCACGAACTCTGGCCGAACTTGATTTCCCAGGCTATGCGGTCGGCGGCCTGAGCGTTGGCGAGCCTAAGGAAGAGATGCACGCCATGCTGGAGGAGACGGTGCCGCTACTGCCCTCGACGAAGCCGCGCTACCTGATGGGAGTCGGATCGCCCGAAGACCTGGTGGAGTGCGTGGCAAGGGGTATAGACATGTTCGATTGCGTGCTCCCGACCCGCGTGGCTCGCAACGGCGCGCTGCTCACGAAAGATGGCCGTTTGCCCATCAAAAGCCCCCGCTACGCACATTTGCAAGAGCCGATAGAGCCTGATTGTGACTGCTACACATGCCGAAACTTTACTCTTGGCTACTTGCATCATTTGTTCAGGGCCAAAGAGCTACTTGCATACAGGCTCAACAGCATACATAACTTACGCTTCCTGGCGCGCATGGCTGAGGACATGAGGGCTGCTATCCTGGCCGGCACCTTCAACTTATACCGTGAGGAGTTCCTGGCCCGGTACAAGACGAGCGACCGGGAGCTTGCAGTGAAGCAGCGCGAGCTTTGGTTGCAAGCGCATGGTAGAACTGGCACTCGGAACGCGAAGGCCGGAAGCTGAAGCTACCGGGCGGTACTTGCCAGCGCATCCAGGAGGACACGTTCCTCGTCCTCAGCTACTGTTCTCGGGTCTATCAATACGCTGCCTTTTTCGACGCGCGCTACCACCGGCGTGGTGGCTTCCCGCAGCCGTGCGGCCCATTCACCGGCCTGGCGCGTAGAGCTTGTGTCACCACCGGGCGCGGGTGTGAGTGCCAGCAGGAAGGTGGGTAGCGTGTCGCCGGGAAGGGAGCCGCCTCCTACCGTGGACTGCCCCGGTTCGACGTGGCAATTTAGCCCCCGGCCCGAAAGGTCCTCGGCCCAGGCGGTTGCGCGGGCGCGCAGTTGCTCCGGTGTGGCTGCGATCATGCGCCAGACGGGTATCTCCCGTTCGACTTCTCCCTTCAGGTAGTGCAGCAAGGTAGCTTCGAGGGCCGCAAGGGTGAGCTTGTCCACGCGGAGAGCGCGCGCCAGGGGGTGCTTGCGCAGTCGGGCTACCGCGTCCCCTTTGCCCGCGATTATGCCGCACTGGGGGCCTCCCAGCAGCTTGTCGCCGCTGAAAAGCACCAAGTCTGCCCCGGCTTGCAGGCTCGCCTGCACTTGGGGTTCGGGAGACAGCCCGTAGCGCGTGGTATCGAGGAGCGCCCCACTGCCCACGTCGTCCACCATGAGAAGGTTGTGTCTTTGAGCGAGTGCGGCTAGTTCCTCTACGGCCGGCGAGGTGGTAAAACCGACCAGGCGAAAGTTGCTGGCGTGGACGCGGAGCAGAATAGAGGTCTCGCCGCTAATGGCCGCTTCGTAGTCGGACAGGTACGTGCGATTGGTGGTGCCGACTTCCACCAGGCGGGCGCCGCTCTGGCGCATGATGTCGGGGATGCGGAAGCCGCCTCCGATCTCTACAAGTTGGCCCCTGGATACCACCACCTCTTTGCCCTGCCCCAGGGCCGCCAGGGCGAGCACCAGGGCCGCCGCGTTGTTATTCACCACGAGCGCGTCCTCACAGCCCGTGACGCGGCGAAGCACCTGCACGGCATGCACGTAGCGCGAGCCTCTCTGGCCCTCCTCGAGGTCGTATTCCAGGTTGCCGTAGCGGGCGAGGCTGGCTATTGCTTCCACCGCCGCCTTGCTGAGGGGCGCACGGCCGAGGTTGGTGTGGATTACCACACCAGTGGCATTGATGACGGGGCGCAGGCGCGGTGAGGCAATCAGGTGAGCGAGGGAGGCGGCCTCTTGGGCTATATCTTCGAGGGAAGTGTCAAGGGTACCTCCTGCACTGAGGGCGTTGCGCAGGCGGTCCAGTTCCTGACGTATAGCCAACACCAGCAGGTCGTGCGGCAACTCGGCTTTGGCGGAGAGCAGGGCCGGGTGGGAGAGCACCCTATCTACCGAAGGCAGCCCTCTCATCGCGGTGCTGGCGGTTGCCCCGGCGGGGCTCTGAGTCACCTGGGAAGAGACGGTACTGCCGTCGGTGCTGTGTTCTTCAACTTCCATGGCCGTATTGTACCACGGCAAAAAAGAAGGGACCGGCTTGATAGCCGGTCCCTCTTGATTCAACCTGATGACGCTTACGAGTCGCGCTGTAGCAGCGAAGGCGTAGCTGCCTGGCTGTACATTGCTGCCGCGAACTGATTGCCACGGTTGGTGGTTTTCAACGGGATTATCGAAGTGTTGGTAGCGGTGGCCGTTGCCGTTGCCGTAGCGGTGGCAGCAGTGGTTGCGGTAGCCGGTACCGAGGTAGGGGTAGCGGTGGCTTCGGTCTGCTGTTGAGCGCCGTAGACGATCTTGGCAGCCTGGCGGCGAGTCACGTTGCCGTTCGGGCGGAAGTAGGGTTTGCCGCTCGTACCGCAAGGTTCGTTAGCGCCTCCGCACGGGTAGCCACCTATGATGCCCCGGCGGGCCAGCCGCTCGACGTAGAGGTAGAAGGGGCTATTCGGGGCCACGTCCTGGAAGGTCTGGCCTTCAATTGGCTCGTTGAAGTCGAACGCTTCAGCGACCATCTTCGATATCTGGCCCCTGGTCACGTTTGCCAACGGGCGGAAGTAGGCGCGGCGCTGGCCGTCGCACGGCTCGCCGGGACCACCGCAGGTGTAGCCGCTAAGGGCACCTGCGTTGTACGCGTACTCGATGTACTCATAGAAGGCGTTGCCAGGGGGCACGTCCGTGAAGTGCGGGCTACCCTGCAAGTTCGCGGGCACTGTCGCTCCGAGAGCTATCACCTTGGCAAGCTGCTGCCTGGTTATCAGGTTGCCGGGCCGGAAGCAGTTGATCCAGCTCGCGTTGGGGCACGGTGGGGAGGTGCTGTAGCCGGAGAGCACGCCCTGCTCGCTCAGTTCGATTACCGCGTCATAGGATGACTGGTCGCCATCCACGCACAGGTCCTTGAACGGGTTGTTCGGGCATGGGGGCGGCTGCGGTGCGGGCGTAGGTGTGGATGTAGGGCCGCCAGTGCCATCGATGGGGCTGAACTGGTAGTAGTTTTCCTTTTGGCTGTCGCCCCGGTCCGAGGCAAACGCAGTGTGGATGTAGCCGGGGCCATCGTCTACGGTAGGCTCCTTCTGGTATGCCCTGCCGAAGTAAGGGTCCGCCGGGATCTGCACGCCTGAGAAGCTGGTGCCCTTGCCTACCGCGTAGAACATGCGATAGTAGTCGATGGGGCTGCTGGTCTTGTCACCCCACACGATGTGGGCGTTGCCGGCGCGGTCCATCGCAAGGTCAGGATAGTACGAGTCGCCGCTGTTGATTACCACCCGGACCATGGGATGGTTGTCCCACCCGGACTTGGAAGGGTCCGAAGGCGGAGTCCATTGGCGATAGTAGATATCGCGGCTAGGCGGGTCCGAGACAGGATCGCACCGCTCGTCCGCCCAGGCCATGTGCAGGCCACCACTCTCATCACGGTCGAGAGTAGGCTGGTATGTGTGAGAGTCGAACGGGCAGCCGTTGCAGCACGGAGCCGTCGGGGTTTCGATGGGCGACCACGAATCCGCACCCTGTCGAATAGTGGTCCAGATGTCATTGAAGCTGCCGAGCGCGGTGTCCTTGAAGGCCACCATTACCACGCCCTGGCTGGAGACACCGACCTCGATGTCCACCGGGCGGGCCCTGATAGGCACCGACTCGGCCACTACGTCCCACACGCCCTGTACGGTGCGGTGGTAGTAGTAGATGTTCTCGTTGTTGCGGCCATAGAGCACGTGAGTGCTGTTGTCCGGGCCGGTGGCGATGGCTACGTTCTTGCGGTTCGCGCCCCTGGTGCCGGGTACTTCCTCAGCTTCGGAAGCGTTGCCGTTGGCATCGATGATGGACACCAGGCCGACTACCTGGTTGCCGTCGATTCCCCACCAGGCCATGTGTCGCCTGCCGAGGTCGTCGGAAGCCAGCTTGACGTTGCCCATCTGCATATCCTCGCCTTCCCACAGGTCAGCGCGGCGGAAACCACCGCCGAGTACGTCGTTGCTGGCCTGGGTGATGTAGGCGTCGGTGCCGCCTTTTTGCGTGCGGGTCCAACCGAGCGACACGGTGTTGTCGAGCTGGTCCGCGGCGATGGACGGAGTGTTGTCGTAGAAAGCGCCACCCTGAGAGGCGTTGATTGGATTGTTCCAGGAATAAGCCGCCGGGGCTGCCGGGTTGCTCGCCACAGTGGACGCGCTTACCTGCCCTCCCGTAAGGCTCAGCGCCAGCGTCGAGACCAGCACACCGGAGGTGAGCAGGGAGGCCAGCACCTTGTTAAAGCCTTTTTTCATGTTGAAGAGTCTCCTCACTTCCTTAGCGGTTCGCGGATGCATTCTCGATGCGGACGTTGTCGAATTGGGTGGTAGCGTCAGCCGTAGCCCATACGCCTGCCCAGCCTGAGCTAAACGAGCTGTCGGTGACGTCCAGGATTGTGGTCCCGTCCACCGAAGCCGTGATGCGGTCGCCCACCGCAGTTACCTTGACGGTCTGCCACTTCTGGTTGGCATAGCCCGCGAAGGTGGTTGCCGGTACGCTGGCAATCTCGGTCGCCCGTGTGCCCACGACCTTCTCCAGCGTGGCCTTCGGGGCGTCGCCGGTCTCTTGCTGGCGGTACAGGGTCAAGCGATAGTAACCGGCGTCGGAGCCACGGAACACCAGGCCGACGGGCATCGCGATGCCGTAGATCTGGGCGCTGAGGCTGTTGTTCGCGAAGGTAACGCCCTTCACCGTGAGCACAGCCGGGGCGTCGCTCAGGTCTTCTGATTCGTCGCCGCGCTGCTGTAGGCGGTTGCTCTTGATCTTCCACGAGCCGGGGGCGCTTGCGAGCGACTCGTACCTGCCGCCGTTGACGTTGGTGTCGGTGGCGAAATCGTCGGAGAATGGCTCACCAGGGCGAGCGGGTTCGGACTTGGGGGCGTCGGGAATGGTGGGTACACCGTTATCGACCATGCCGTTGCGGGCGTTGGGCGATTCCACGATGCCACCCTGGGGCACCTTGACTTGCTGGGAGCCTGTCGCGCCCACGATGACCGCAGCCGTCATGAGCAAGAGCAGGGCAACCGCAAGCACGGGCGCTAATCTCTTAAGGGACATTAAACTATGCTCTCCTTTCCAATCTTTGACCTAACTGTACTGCATAAGCCACGTATATTCGGTTGTGGTATGACGCGGTAGTACATCGTCGCACGTGGCTGCCACGGCAGGGCAAGCCGTTGGCTGGCATCGTAGGGAGATGCTGAGAGTCGCCGAGGGTCATGTGCATCACAGTTGGGAGGTAATTGTAGGCCGTGCATATCTGGACCGGGATGCTCCACCGCACCCCTTGCACGCTCGCACGGCGCTGCCAAATAGATGCATCACGCACATCGACACGCCAGGGCGAAGCCCCGACGTATGTAGCCGTGTGCTTAGTGAACTGCTCGGCTGGAAGTACATCGTCGATTACCGCTGATTCCTTCAGAGTATATGTGAATGGAAGAAGCGGTGTCAAATGCCGGTACTTCTCTCTTGCCCATGCGGACGCCCGTTTTTCTCCATCTCTGCACGCAGAGTCGCCCTTTACACTCGCATGGAACAACCCTCGCACGCTCTTTGAGAATGCGCCATACGTATGACGAGCAAGTAGTAGCCCGGTTGCGCCGTTCTGGTACTACAATTTACGTATTCTATTTTGCGGCTTGCTCGCCACGCAATTACGTAGGGCGCTCTTCCCCAACCGGAACACTGTATGAAACTTGTAAGATTCTTCCAGGCCCCGGTCGCTCCCTGCAGTGAGTGTATGCTATTTGCCCGAATGGGGTGAGGTTGTTCGCACCCGACTCGGCTCAGTAGCGGATGCCGAGGACGTGGAGCAGCACCCAGGCGGAGGTATGCACGCCCGACACAGCCAGGTAGGCGGTCAGGGCCAGCCGTCGAGGTCTGCCGTAGGGCAGGCGCGCCAGCAGGTAGACGGCGACGAGCGTGAGTGGGATGGCGGGTAGCGACAGGAGGTCCCAGTCGTCGCGGGGGCCGAGGTCGGGGTTCCAACTGATGGAGTAGAAGAAGATGCTGGCCGCGCCCACTACCAGCACGGCGAACGGAGCAACCGAACGTAGCTGCCGCTTCACTCCACGCCATGCGAGCGCCACGACCGCAAGGATCGTCAGGAGCGCCATGGGCGCGGTCAGCAATTGCTCCTGGGCAATGGCCCCGAGGTGGGGGAGAGACAAGAATGTGTACCGCTCGTAAGGAGATTGGGCCTCGAACAGGGGCAGCATAGTGCGTCCGTCCAGCCCGCCCATTTCGCTGAGGCCGGTCTGAAGTCGCTCGTAGTCGTAGCCGTCAATCAGCATGATGCTGCCCATCAATAGGACGATACTGAGGCCCACCCCTATGCCTTGCAACAGGTCAGAACGGGCGGTGCGCCAGCGTGTCTCATCAGGCTCTTGTCCGGAACGCAGGAGCAGCGCGGCGACTACCATCGGCCCCCACCAGAGGGCGGAACCGTGGAGCAGTGGGGCGAGCGTGGCGAAGAGCGCCACCGTCCCGAACGGCAGGCGGCCCCTCACGTACTGCCAGCAGGCCCAGATAACGAACAGGCTGGCGACCTGCACTAGGTTATAGCTCTCCACGTAGCCGAAATAAAGCAGGACATTGCCGGTGAAAAGCAGGCCGAGCACCACCAGCCACGCCTCCGAGCGGGTGCGCCCTATGGTCCTGCCCAACAGCCACGCCCCCGCTACGTAGAGGACGCCGGATAGGCTCGCCACGAGCGCGTACACCTGGGAAGGTTTGGGGAACCAACCGCGTAGCAGGAGCCAGAGCTTCGACTTGAAGTAGAAGTCGAGCAACTCCCGCTCGCGCCAGATAGCGCCGATGGGGATTTTGCGGTCGAACTCGTCGCTGTCGCCCTCGGAGTACTGGACGGGGAAGAGCGAGAACAACAGGAGGCTTCCACCTGCCAGCAGCCACAGCCAGCGGTCTCGAAAGGCCCCTGAAAGCCCGGCAACTCCGCGTTCGGTGCCGTAACTCAGCGGCTCGTCCTGCTGGCGAAGTGGCGCGAACCAGGCCCACAGCAGGCAGCCCGCGACCGCCGCTACGCCGAGCAACTGTATGGGCAGCGGCATGGCCCCGTAGAAGGCCACGCCCCACGTGAGATTGTCGGTAGGAGTCTTACTGTCCGGCAGCACGGGAGCTACTAGGTGCCATCCCATGACGAGTAGCGATAGGGCAGTTACCGCAACAGCAATGGGCCAGGGCCTCTCGGTGAGGGTGGGTTCCGGTAAGGGTGCGTCCTGGGCGCGACGCTCACCACGTAGCAGACTACGCAGCCAGGGGAACGCGAATATGAAGACCAGCGGAGGTACCACGAAATAGAGGCTGTAGAAGACCAACCAGGGCCGCGCCACCGCATTGAGCAGTCCTATCGCCAGACCCCAGGTTAGAGCCGCTGCCAGGGCATAAAGCGGCCTGCGCCAGACCATAAAGGCAGCACAGTAAGTAAGCACGCCACTCACGATGAGGGCGAGTGCCGGCCAGAGGGAGGGTATCCCAGGCCCGCTACGTTGCTCCACGCGGTAGAAGACCACACCGAGGGTGCGGCGGTCGCCCGGCGGCTGGAAGAGGGTTGTGGTAATGCCCAGTTGTGGGTTGATGGCGGCGAACTCGGAGAGGGGTAGCCGTACTTCAACCTCATCTGGCGCGCGTGGTAGGGTGAAGAGGCCGAGGTCCTTGCCGCCCGACCTGAGAGAGATTTGCGCGTCAGGCTCGCCTGGTGACCTTACCCCCTGCACGTGGAGGCGCACGTAAGTTGGGTAGCCGAGGGGCTGGAGGCGCAGCTCGACCGGCCCGCTGCTCCAACGAAACGCGCCGTGTTCGCCCTGCTCCGGTTGGCCCAGACCCTCAACGTTGGGCACCGGGGCGCTGCCGAGGTCCTGCGCGAGGGTGGCGGGTAGCTGTTGCGACAGCAGCAGGGGCACAGCGACCGCCAGCGCAGCCAGCAGCGCTCCGGCACGCGGCGACACTCGTTGCAGGCGCGCTAGTATGCTCCTGTTACGTGCCATCGTCTTTGACTGTATGAGGCTGCTGGTCTGAGAGCATAGTTCGTCTGGACTGCTCGTGTTCGGCCTGGCTGAAACCGTTGTGTGCCGGCTAACGTAAATACCTGGCGAGCCGTAAAGTGGCCGGGACGCATTGGCCTGCGGTGCCATGCTATCACAAAACCGCTGCCCTTTGAAGGCTAAGACCCGTGCGCCAGATACCGGAGCCGATGTAGCGAGTGCCGGGTGGTTGAGGCACGAAAATTGTATCTATGGAAGCGCCGATCAGGGCTATGGCGCGTAAGGCTCTGGAGGGCCGCTGTTTTGACACCCTCTGCCCCGCAGTAGTATAATCAAACGTGTGGATGCGTTTCCCCATGCTCGTATAGAACCCTTTAGGTCCCAACAGCGTTAATCTATTCAGGGCAAGGAATTATTCGCGTTTTCATCAAAGTACCCAACAGATCGCATTAACTCTGCGATGGAAGCCCGTAACTAGTCGCGAGGAATCAGAAATGACAGACAACAAATGGCTAAGAAATAGTTTCGTGTGGGTCATCATCATGGTGGCGATGCTTGTGTTGTTCTTCACGTTCCTGGGGAACCGGAACAACAGCCAGGAGATATCCCTTTCGGAAGCGATCAGGGACATAACCGCCGCCAACAGCCAGGTCCAGAAGGTCGTCGGCCATGAAGAGAACAACACCATCACCCTCTACTATGGCGATCCGAAGGCTAACAATACCCCGACCAAGACCACTCAGAAAGAGACCAACGTAGGTTTCATAGAGACCCTGGAAGACTACGGAGTGCCCGCCGAGCGCATCAGGGAGTTGAACTGGGAGGTCCAGAAGTCGTCTTCCATTGGCAACTACCTGGGAATCCTCGGCTTCTTGCTGCCGACGCTCGTGCTCGTGGCCGCGTTCGTGTTCATGATGCGGCAGGCGCAGGGCACCAACAACCAGGCGATGTCGTTCGGCAAGTCCCGCGCTCGCCTCTTCACCGGCAACAAGCCGACCATCACCTTCCAGGACGTGGCGGGTGTGGACGAGGCGAAGCAAGAACTCGCGGAGGTCGTGGAGTTCCTCAAGTACCCTGAGAAGTTCAACGCCCTGGGCGCTCGCATCCCGCGTGGTGTGCTGCTCGTTGGCCCTCCGGGCACAGGCAAGACCATGCTCGCCCGTGCGGTGGCAGGTGAAGCGGGCGTGCCCTTCTTCTCCATCTCCGGCTCGGAGTTCGTTGAGATGTTCGTGGGCGTCGGCGCGAGCCGCGTGCGCGACCTGTTCGACCAGGCCAAGCGCAACTCCCCCTGCATCATCTTCGTGGACGAAATCGACGCGGTAGGCCGCCATCGCGGTGCCGGTCTCGGTGGCTCGCACGACGAGCGCGAGCAGACCCTGAACCAGATACTGGTGGAGATGGACGGTTTCGACAGCCAGACCAACATCATCGTGGTCGCCGCCACCAACCGCCCTGACGTGCTCGACCCGGCGCTTCTGCGCCCCGGCCGCTTCGACCGGCAGGTAGTGCTCGACCGCCCCGACATCAAGGGCCGACTGGCGATCCTGCACGTGCACTCTCGCGGCAAGCCCCTGGAGAAGAACATCCAGCTTGAGACGCTGGCGAAGCAGACCCCCGGCTTCTCGGGCGCGGACCTGGAGAACCTGGTGAACGAGTCGGCTATCCTGGCCGCCCGACGCAACCGCAAGACGATCACCATGTCCGAGATGGAAGAGGCCATAGACCGCGTGATTGCAGGCCCGGAGCGCCGAAGCCGCCTGATCTCGGACCGTGAGAAGGCGATCACTGCTTACCACGAGGTAGGGCACGCGCTGGTAGCCCGCATGCTGCCCAACGTGGACCCGGTGCACAAGATCAGCATCATCGCCCGTGGCATGATGGGTGGCTACACCCGCGTGCTGCCCGGCGAGGACCGCTACATGTGGTCCAAGTCGCAGTTCAAGGACAACCTGGCGTTCGCGTTGGGTGGGCGCGCAGCCGAGGAAATCATCTTCCAGGAAGTGACCACCGGCGCGAGCAACGACATCGAGCGCGTGACGGAGATGGCCCGCCAGATGGTGACCCGCTACGGTATGAGCCTCAAGCTGGGCCTGGTGGCGTTGGGCCGCAAGGAAGAACTGGTCTTCCTGGGCCGCGAAATCTCGGAGCAGCGCAACTACTCCGACCAGATCGCGCTGGAGATCGACCAGGAAGTCAGGGCGCTGGTGGACGAGGCATATGCCACGGCCAAGGAAATCCTGACCACCTACAGGGACAAGCTGATCGAAATCAGCGAGCTGCTGATAGAGCGCGAGACGCTGGACGCCGCCGACTTCGAGGCGTTGTTCGAGGGCCTGCCTCGCCCCGAGCCTAAGC
>JALZHI010000039.1 GCA_030913985.1 Chloroflexota bacterium
CCCGACTACACGCGGGAGGAGCTTGACGAGGTGCGCGCCCGTCACGGCCTACCGGAGGCTTACGCGTTCTACCTGGGAGGCTTCGACCGCCGTAAGAACGTGCCGCTCCTCCTGCGCGCCTGGCGTGCCGTCGCAGACCAGGTGCGGAGGGACGGCGGTGACGTGCCCACCTTAGCCATTGCGGGTGGGGTGCCGGAGCCGGGTGGCATCGTGCCTAACGTCAGGGGCCAGGCTCGTGCGCTCGGCTTCGACGGCAAGGATTCCCCCGTTAGGTTCCTGGGCCGGGTCAGCGAGGAAGACAAGCCGCGCCTCATGTCCGCCGCCCGCCTGTTCGTCTACCCCTCTGCCTGCGAAGGCTTCGGCCTCGACCCATTGGAGGCGATGTCGGTGGGCTGCCCGGTGGTCTCCTCGTCCGGCGGCTCGCTACGAGAAGTGGTGGGCGACGGCGGCCTGCTGCTGCCCCCTAACGATGAAGCCGCCCTCACCGCAGCCATCGTCCCCGCCTGGAGAGACCCCGCCCTCCGGCAAGCACTCTCCGAGCGCGGCAAGCAACAGGCCGCCCGCTTCACCTGGCAGCGCACCGCCGAGCAGACCCTCAGCATCTATGAGGAAGTGATGAGGACTGAGGACTGAGTGGATGACGCAGTTAAGTCGGCCAAATTGTATTAATCTGTTGATGCAATGACCCAATCCCCACCCAACGCAGTACGACAACACCAACCTGACTACTCAGTCCTCAGTCCTCAGTCCTCATCACTGAAGTTGCTGTGGATATGGCACGCGGCGGTGGTGGCCGAGTACCAGAAGCCGGTGCAGGAGCTTGCGGGCTATCCCGACGTGGACGTGACGCTCATGCTGCCCAGGCATTGGCCCGAGCGCGCGGGGCAAATGGTGCGTGCCGAGACGCTGCCGGGCGCTCGCTTCGGGGTGATTGTGGCGCGCACCGTCTTTACCGGCTTCTACTATATCTACTTCTTCCCCAGCCTCATCTACCACCTGCTCCGGCTGCGGCCCGACATCGTCTACTGCTACGAAGAGGCCCACACGCTCATGGGCGCGTTGGTGCTGTTGCTGCGCCGCCTGTTCATGCCGCGCACCCGCGTGCTCCTGTACGCCGCGCAAAACATCAAGAAGAAGTACCCGCTGCCCTTTCGCCTGTTCGAGCGATACTGCTTCCGCAACACCGACATGATCCTCGCGTGTGGCACCACCGTAGCCCACACCCTGCGCTCCAAGGGCTATCGCGGTCCCCTGCGCGTGGTGCCCCTGCCCACCGACACCTGCGCCTTCGCGCCCGACCCCGCCGGGCGCGACTCCGTGCGGCGAGAGCTTGATATACCCCAGGACGCCCTGGTGCTGCTCTACGCGGGCAAACTGGTGGAGGAGAAGGGCCTGCTGACGCTCTGGCGGGCGTTCGAGGAAGTGGCCGAGGAGCACGAGAACGCGTACCTAGTGCTGGCCGGTGGCGGACCCCTCAAGAGCGAGCTAGAGGCCATGTCCCGAAACGCGGGGCTGGAAGCGCGATTGCGCCTGCCTGGCGTGGTGCACAACACCGAACTACCCTCGTACATGAACGCCGCCGACGTCTTTGTGCTGCCCTCGGAGACGCGGAGCAACTGGCGCGAGCAGTTCGGGCGCGTGGCGGTGGAAGCGATGTCCTGCGCCGTGCCGGTGGTCGGTTCCGACTCGGGTGAAATTCCCACCGTGCTCGGAGAGGCGGGGCTTGTCTTCCGCGAAGGCGACACCGCTGGCATGGCAGCCCACTTGCGCCGCCTGCTCTCCGACCCCTCCTTACGCGCTCAACTCGGCCAGCGGGGCAGGGAGCGCGTGTTGCGCCTTTTCTCCCTCGAACGGGTAGCCGCCCAGCACTACAACGTCTATAGAGTGATGAGGACCGAGGACTGAGGGCTGAGTGGTGCGAGACGACTTAGCTGACACTCGGTCTGCGGTTCCTTCTACAGAGGCCGGAGAGGCACGCGGTCCCGGTTCTTCATTACGCGAGGTCCTCCTGGGCCTGATCATGTTAGCCTCGCTGGCGTTAGTCCTCGTCCGCGCCTGGAACAACCCGGAGGTGGAGGGGCGCGTCCGGGTGCGGCAAGCGTATGCGCTGCTCGATGAGGGGCGCTACACGCGGGCGGTGGAGCGGCTGGAGGATACGCTGCTCATCTATGACGAGCCTGAAGCCCGGCTGGCGCTCTCCTACGCATACCTGGCCCGGCGCGACCTAGAACGGGCGGAGCGACAGGCGCGGTTGGTCACCGAGTCGGGGCGGCTCGACATGCTCCCCGCTGGGTGGACGCAGTTGGGGCGCGTGCTGCAAGCCGCCGGGCGGCCCAATGACGCGCTCGCCGCATGGAACAGGGCCGGGCGGGCTGCCGAGCCTTACCGCAACATCTCCCGCATCGAAGCCGACGCACGCTCTGCTATGTGGAACACGGCGATGTTCCACTGGTCGCGGGCTGAGTGGGAGGCCGCCCAACGCGTGCTGGAAGACCTCTATGCGGGGGACGACATATACGGGTTGAGCGCCAGGGTGAAACTGGCCCAGCTACTTGCCCCCGCAGATGGAGCGCGCGCCCGCCGCCTCCTCGACAGCATGCCCCAGGTCCCAGCCTCTCCAACTCCAACACCCGCAGGTTTCAACCCCCAGGTGCGCGTGCCCACGACCCCCGACTTACGCGTACCCGGCCTCAGCGAGGGGCTTTCACCCCCTGAGACCGAGACGCTGGCGGGCGCTCTCAGGGGCACGTTGGAGGAAATAAGCAGCGTCGGACCGGGTAGCGGCGATGAAGGTGAGGTGGCAAGGCTTTCCATATGGGGCAATGCTTACCTCCAACAGGGGGAGCCGGGGCTTGCCAGGCGCTATTTGGCTCGTGCGGTCGGCATGGAGCCGGAGTCGGGCAGCCTGCGCGCCCAGCTTGGGCTGGCACTTGTCGGCACCGGGGAGGTGGACGCGGGCATCACAGAACTTGAGGCCGCAACGTCGCTAGAGCCGCAGTTGCCTCTACCGCACAACGCGCTCGCGCAGGCCTACATGCAGAAGGGACGTTGGGACGACGCCCTGGGGGAGATAGACACGCTACAGCGCCTGCAACCCACGAGCGCCACCCCCTACATGCTCCGGGGCGAGTACCACAGGCTGCGCGGGGAGTACGGGCAGGCAGAAGACGCCTTCTTCCAGGCCGCAGCTATACAGAAGGGCCTCGGCGCGCAACGGGGAGAGACAGACGCCCAGCTTACCCTCGCGCTCTTCTACATTGACATAACAGGCGAAGGTTGCGCCAGGGGGCTGGCACCCGCCCAGGAGTCGCTGGCCGCCCACCCCGACGAACCGCCGTCGCTCGACGCGGTAGGCTGGGCCTTGGCTCTCTGCGGGAGGCCACGGGAGGCTCTGTCCGCGCTGGAAGAAGCCGTGTCCCGCGAGCAGGACAACCCCCGCTATCGCTACCACCTCGCGAGGGTCTACGCTCAACTGGAACGCTACGCCGACGCCAGAGAGCAATACACCCGCGTCCTCGACTTCGACCCCGGCGGCTCGTGGGCCAACCTGGCTATCACCGAGCTATCGAAGCTGCCCTGACGACGCCTTGCGCGACCTACTGTCCCGCGACGGGCTGGAGGCCAGGTACTTCGGGTTGCAGGGTGTAGAAACCGGGCCACCAGAGGTCTACCGCGCCGGGGATAGCCAGGGTGTGCTCGCCTGTCTGCAAGTCGTAGGCGTAGAGGCCGGGTTGGTCGCTCCCCCTGGGCGGCACCGTGGACAGCAGCGTCTTACCCTCTGGCAGCATGTAAACGGAGGAGAGCCACCTATCCGGCGGGAGGGGCGTGCTCAACAGGTGGCGGCTAGTCTCGCCGCCACCGCCGGGGAGCCTCGCGCGAAAGGGAGTCGAGTAGAGGCTGTATGCGGGCAGGGAGGCGGCACCTCCCGATGGTGACTCTTCTCGGTCGAGGTGAAGCAGATAGCGGTCGCTGGGGCTGGCTGCCACCCACGGACCTAGTGCAAAGTAGCGTTGCGGCCACGCTGCCCTCGGCTCCCCCAGGGGCGCGGTGCGCTGCGAATGACCGAGCACGTTCCTGCCCGTCCACAACGATAGGCCCGGCACACCCATCAGCACCAGCGAGTCTTCGGCCACGGCCTGCGCGACCATGCTGGCGGCCTCCTCACCAAGCGTCCAGGTGTCGCCCGAGTTGGGACTGTAGAGGCGCACCGTGGCCTCCCCTCGCAGCTTTTCTACCAGCAGCACGTGTCTACCATCCCGCGTGAACCCGCCCGTAAGCTCCCACGTCTGCATGTCGCTTCCGCGCACTGAGATGGTGGCGATAGTATAGGGGTGTAGCTCCCGCAGCGTCAGGTCCACCAGGCGCAAATGGCACAAGTACCTCCCCTCCTGGTCTAGCTCGCCGCACACCCGGTACAGCAGTAGATCGCCGCTGCTGTTGAACACGGCCCCGTCCACGGTACCCAACTCGGTGGCGACGTGGCGGGTGTCGCCTGCTCCCGCGCTGCCGGGACGCTGGTCCTGGGGGGCTCGCGGTCCCGCCTGGTTGACGACAAGCACCTCGTTGCCTGCGGCGACGTTCTCCGTGGAGCGCAAGGTGATACTCCTGATTAGCACGGCGTACTCTGTGGGTGAAGGGGAGGCAGACGTACTTTCCGGCTGAAGGGCGCGCACTCCACTACCTGGGGCGGGGAGAGCGTAGCTGAAAATGCTCCTGTTGACGCTGAGCCACAGCTTCTGGCTGTCGGGTGTGAACCGCGCCGCTATGGGATCGGGGAAGAAGGCCAGCGGCACGTGCAACGGGTAGGCCGCGCGGGAGGCCACGTCGTACAGGTACAGGGCGCGGGGCACGGTAGGGTCGTAATGCGTGCTGAGGCTGTAGGCAACCCAGCGGCTATCGGGCGACACCGCCAGTATGGCAGAGTCCTGGTTCGTCAGCGGCAGGGCCAACGGGTCGCCGCCGTCCGCGAAAGCCACGAATATGCCCGGCGCGGCCTCACCCTGCACGCCCGCACCCTGCTTGTAGAAAATCACCCCGTTGACGCGCCGAACGTCGGCCAACCGGCTGCGGGCGTCCCTGAAATTTGGCTGAATCTCTTCGACCCGCAGCAGCGAACGGGCCGACTGCCACCACTTGCGCTCCTTGCGCTCCTCCAATGCAATTGTGTATGCTTTATCGCGTTCCTCAACCAGGTCCCGGACCATTGACGAGCGTTTTGACGTGTCGCGGTAGCTACCGGCGGCGCTATACTCGGCCAGGGCTAGCGCGTAGTCCTTACGCTGCTCGGCCTCCTGCGCACGTTTATAGTGCTCGTACTGCGCGTTTTGCTCTACGCTGACGTAGAGCGCAAATCCCAGGATGCCCAGGAGAATAGCCAGTCCCGCGGCGAACTCCAAGCCGCGTTCCGACGAGAAGACCCTGCCGAGCCAGGACAGCCCAGTGTGCGGCGCTGCTGAGGAGATACTTTCAGAGGGAGCGTTCTCAGCGGCAAGCCCACGGTCGAGTGCATACGCGAGCACCGACTCCTGGTCTGTCGGCTCGCCGCAATGGATGCAGAACGAAGAAGAGGGTTGGTTCGGCTTTGCACAGTAGGGACATCGCTGCATGCTGTCTCACTCTCGCTAATACCAGATTATAACTATTTCCACGTTGGCGGTCCCGAATTCAGGGGCCAGATGGTACCACGGGCCATCCATACCAATAAGCTATTTATCTCTATGCGTTCATCCTCCATACTCTATAGTAGAGAGTGACACCGGCTCGCGCGGCGACCGGCGTAACGATCCCCTTTACACCAGGGCGAATACAACACGGAAGAAAAGGGTACCTACTTATGCGATTTCAATTCAACAACTCGAACCCCAAGCTGCGCCGGGTGACCGCGCTGGTAATGTTGCTGGTAGCGGCGTTGCCCCTGGCGGCACCGGGCTACGCACAAACAGAGTCGAAGTCAGCGCCGAAGAGCGAGGGAGAAATCCCGCCGGCAGCCGAAAACACCACCGCCGGCAAGTCAGCCGCCGAGCCTGCCGCCTCCGAGGGTTGCAGTATCGGCTTCAGCGACGTACACGCCACCGACCACTACTACGAGGGCGTGCGCTACCTCTATTGCCAGGGCGCTATCTCCGGCTACTCGGACAACACCTTCCGCCCCGGCAACCCCACCACTCGCGGCCAGGTGTCGAAGATCGTCGTACTTACCAAGGGTTGGCCGCTTAACAACCCCTCCAATGCGAGCTTCTGGGACGTGCCACGCGGCAGCACCTATTACACCTACGTCGAGACCGCCAGGGCGCGGGGCCTCATCAACGGCTACTCGGACGGCAGCTTCCGCCTGAACGACAACGTCTCCAGGGGCCAGCTAGCCAAGATCGTGTCCACTGCGCAGGGCTGGAGCCTGCTCGATCCCGGTACGCCCAGCTTCGCTGACGTGCCGCGCGGCTCGACCTTCTACAAGTACGTGGAGACCGTAGCCAGCCGCCACATCATCGGCGGCTACTCGGACGGCACCTTCCGCCCAGCCAGCCCCGCCACACGCGGCCAGATATCGAAGATCGTCTACTACGCGGTCACGGGCACCACCCCGCCTCCGCCCCCGCCACCCCCTGCGGGCTTCCAGTTGACGCCGCAGGAGCAGGAGATGGTGAACCTCATCAACCAGCGCCGCGCCGCGATGAGCCTGCCGGCCTTGCGCGTGAACGAGCAGCTTACAATGGCGTCCCGCAGGCACTCAGCCGACATAGGCCCCAAGCGCCTCTGCCAGCACGACGGCACCGACGGCTCGACACCCTGGAGCAGGGCCACCGAAGCGGGCTACACCGGCTTCGCCTCCGGTGAGGTGGTCGCCTGCAACTACAGCACCCCCCTGGGCGCGGTAGACGGCTGGTGGAACAGCCCCGGTCACTACGGCATCCTGGTGGGCGTAGCGCCCAACGAGATCGGCTGCGGCTGGTGGATCAACAGCGAGGGCTACGGTTGGCAGACGTGTTTGGTGGGTAGCTCCAAGTAATCTTTACAACAACTGCAAGGTGCAAAGGATACAGGCCAGAGGTATTTGCTTCTCGGCCTGTATCCTTTTGTGTTAGCTCCAGTACAGCTACATCTACAAACGCACACGTTAAGAACAACGCTTATGTAGAATATATTTCAACATTATTGCAAATATATGTCGAAATATGCTATACTAGTCAAACAGCACTTATCTAATTAGTTGGTGCCTCGATTGTGACACTTACATAATCATCAGAAGGGGATAGCACTCTAATGAAGACGTTAAAGACCCCATTGCGGTTAATCCTGTGCTTGCTGGCTCTCCTAATGATTGGTACTCAGATACCTATGAGTACTTATGCTAACCGTAATGCTGTTCCATTGCAATATCCACCTCCCGCAGGGGCGGGCTTCTTTGTTTATGTGCCCGAATACTGGCAGAATCCAATAAACTATAATGGAGTACAAACATACGTCGCCTACCAAAGGGGCTATGAAGCGAGCTTTAGTGCCCCCGAACCTACAATCATCCTGGATTTCGGACGGCAGCTATTGGCTGATAGTGGCAATTGGGCTATCGTACTTATACCTAATGGCCCTAAGCATAGCATGACGTGGACGCGAAACATAGCCCAGGCTTACATTGACGGATACAATGCTAACCCTTCTCACCCGCATGCTTATATTGCTATTGGTACTAACAACAGTAACTATCCATGGGCTTGCAATAATAACGATCCAACCCAAGTGTCATCGCTATGGAGCGTTGCAGGTAATGTGTGGGGTAGTTTTATCGCGGGTCTTACACCTAGAACACGTGTGACAATTAAGAGTGCTAACGATATAGAGTCGTGGTACGATCCCCCCACCTTTGGCGCGTGGACGTCATGTGGTGTGGGCACTATAGGGTGGTTCAGTGGCTACGAGTCGAAGACATACATCGCAAATTATGATTTTGGCACCAATCCTCACAGCGAGTATCCCTCACAATGGACTGTACACGAAACTTGGCAAGTAGCGTGGGGTCGTCCTCCGGCATACAATATGCCCGAGATTTATTGTCCGGGCGTTGCTCAGACGTGGGTCACTATACGCCAATACATGCCTATGTCGTTCCTTGGTGTTACCTCCACAGACGGCCAACCTGCTCCATGTGGTACGGGCTACACGTGGCAGCAGTCATGGAATAGCCTGAACAATGCCCTGACAGGCGCTGGCTTTCCCGACTCCGTCATCTCCAATGCTGTTCGTTATAAGGCGAATCCCTGAGTTACTGTTAGTGGTCGTTTAGTTCAGGTGAATTAGCATACTTTGCAATGTGGTGACTAGTAGCTAAGGCTCGGTTGATTAGGAGAAGCAAAATGAAAGGGATGAATACGAAGCTTACTCGGAAGCGAAGCTGGCTTCCAGCCGCAGCGGCTCTAGTTATCATAGGTATAACTATAGTTGCTGCTATCTTGCTAATCCCACAGGTTCGGCCAACCCAAAGTATGATTGCTGCTGTGCCAACCGCAAAGGTGGTGCCAACTCAGACAATCGCCCTCAACTGCCCCAGTAACTGGTATGACTCTCAAGATAAGGCGTTAGTTGAAGCTTGTTCAAAGCTCAAAGCGGCTGCGATTCCGCAACAGCAAGCAGCCGAGCGAGCAACCGCTGCTGCATTGCCTGATGTTCAAACTATACCGGGTTTTCAGCCTGTAACACTCCTACCACCGCCGGACTATGCAACGGAAGTCCGCGAACTGAAGCACGACCCCTATAATGGTGCGTGGCCGCCGGGGTGGAATAAGGCTACAAGCGTCTGGCAGGACGGTGCTGTGCCCAACAACCGCTATACGGCGTGGAGTGCTTTATACGTCCTGGCGTTCCCCGGCGACGGCGCCCAAACCTCTTCAAGTCTGGTGACTCAAATACTTGATGGTGTAGGAGAAGATAGCACTGTCAGTTACGCGAGACGCTGGGTCTGTCCACAGGCAATCGACGCAATTTACATCACTAGCATCGTCAATCCCAAACTCAACATTACCGATGCACGAACACCGTTTCCGGGTCTACAGAGCATCGTCTACTTCAAGACGGATACAGGGCAGACGGGAAACTTCAATATGGCAACCGAGATCTGGACGTTCGACGCTACGTCAAAAGCGCCCTGATTTTACGGCTGCCCTACAAATATACAAGTAGCCAAAGGCCCTGGAATAACTCCCAGGGCCTTTGACATCCATACACACGGGAACCACAGCCGCTTTCCCGCGATCTTATTAGTGTAGCCCCTTATCTTTGTCTAACCACCTGATTAGACGGTATACTGGCTGAACCAACGCCGGGAGGACATTCCTTTGCCTAACTTCACTTCCACCAGCGCGAAGCCCCACCGTTTCGTGCCCGACGGCTTCAACCCCGCCGACCCCGCCTCAGTCGCCACCATGTACGACCTGCTGGACGAGCGCGAGCTACCCACCCGCCAGGCGCTTGAGGACTTCATCCTCGACTGGCAGGAGCTTGGCGCGGTGCTCGAACAGGAGTACGTGGTCGCCTACGTGGATATGACCGCCGACACCTCGAACGAGGAGCGGGAGGCGCGCTATATCGCCTTCCTCGACAACATCCTCCCCGTCAAGGAGCAGCGAGACTTCAACGTCAAGCATAAGATCGCCGCCTCACCCGCCGTGGACGAGATTGGCCCCCGGTACGAAGTGCTGCTGCGCAACCTCAAGAGCGAGGTGTCCCTCTTCCGCGAGGAGAACGTGCCCCTGCTCATGGAAGACCTCAAGCTGGGGCAGGAGTACGAGAAGATTTCCGGCAACGAGACCGCCGAGTTCCAGGGCAAGACCTACACGCTCACCCAGCTACGACCCTTCTTAGAGGAGCCTGACCGCTCGGTGCGCGAGGGTGCCTGGCGGGCCAGGTTGGGTGTGAGACTGGCCGACTCTGCCGACTTCGATGAGATGTTCGACAAGATGTACGAGGTCCGGCAGCAGATAGCCCGCAACGCTGGCTTCGACAACTACCGCGACTACAAGTTCCGCGACTACAAGCGGTTCGACTACACCCCCGAAGACTGCATGGCCTTCCACGCGGCGGTGGAGAAGTACATCGTGCCGTTCATGGTGCGCGACCGGGAGCGCAGGCGCAAGCTGCTCGGCGTCGAAACGATACGCCCCTGGGACACCGAGGTGGACCCCGAAGGACGCCAGCCGCTGCGCCCGTTCGAGAACGTAGAGCAGCTAAAGGAGGGCAGTTTGCGCGTGGTGCGCCAGGTGGACCCGCAACTAGGCGAGTTCCTGGAGACGATGGTGCGTGATGGCCTGCTCGACCTTGAGAACCGGCATGGCAAGGCCCCCGGCGCTTACTGCCAGTCCTTCCCCGACAGCCGCGTGCCCTACATACACATGAACGCGGTCGGCATCAAGGACGACGTGACCACCCTGCTGCACGAGGGCGGACACGCCTTCCACTACTTCCTGGCCCGCGAGCAGCCCCTGCACAGCTACCACTTTGCCGGGATGGAGTTCGAGGAAGTAGGCTCGATGAGCATGGAGCTGCTCGCCAGGCCCTACCTGGGCGAGTTCTACAGCGAGGAGGAGCTTGATCGCCTGCTGGACGACCAGCTAAGGGGTGTGCTCTCCGGCATGCCCTGGATCGCCATGCTCGACCTGTTCCAGCACTGGGTCTACACGGCGGAAGACCACGGGCCGGAGGCCAGGCGTGCCAAGTGGCGCGAGATCGAGCAGCGGTTCCGCCCCGACCTCGATTGGTCCGGCATCGAGCAGTACCGCGACATAGGCTGGCAGTACCTGCACGTCTTCGTGGTGCCCTTCTACTATATAGAGTATGGCATCGCCCAGATAGCCGCCCTACAGGTGTGGCTCCGCTCCCTCGAAGACCCGCGCGGCGCGATTGACGCTTACAAGCGCGGCCTCTCCCTCGGCGGCTCCCGCCCCCTGCCCGAACTGTTCGCCGCCGCCGGTGCCGAGTTCGACATGGGCGACAAGGTCGTAGGTATGGTCACCGAGAAGACGGTGGCGCAGATAAAGCATAAGTAACACCTTTAGAGACGGAACCGCCAAGACGCCAAGGACGCTAAGAACGCGCCAAGTTAATAGAGGGTTGAGAGAGTAGAAGAAAGGACCAAGGTACGGCATCACGTACTCTGGTCCTTTTTGCTCAGAACACATACCTAATCTTGGCGCTGTTCTTGGCGTCCTTGGCGTCTTGGCGGTTCCGTCTCCTAACCTGAGGTATCCACTTTTGTTTCCCCAATGGGGGATAACCTGTGGATGAACTATATACAGCCGGGCCTCACGCGGCGATTCAGCGGCTTCATACAACATGTTGTGCGTCCACCGCATCCGCACATATGTTTCAGCGGATGGTAGTAATATCTTGGGAGCCGAAATCCTCAAAATTCCTTATGGAAGTTTTCCACAAATTACGCAATTTATAGCTTGACTCCCATGCGGCAGTAATATATTCTTACAGCACCTCGGAAGCACTCCTCTCAACAGCTTCCGGTGGGACGCGCCGAGGGAGCCTTACTCCCACAGCGGCCCCCTACTGGGTTACAACTTCTACAGAGTATCCGGGTAACCGCATATTGCCGGTCCTAAGCAGGCTCACATTGTGTGTTTGTAGTGGATTCTTGGTCTTTGCCTCTAGACAAAGACTACAATATGCTGTATAGTAGGGGCGTCGAAGCTACTACATTTGGACGAGCGGGGCTGGGGTAAGGGATGTACACATCGGCAAGTGGAATTGTGCAAAAGGTTGTGCACAGGCGATGTGTAAAACTCCACAAGGGGTCGAGGAGCGATAGTAAGGTATAAGCGGTTCTTATGGAAAAGGTCGGCGGCTCATATTGATTAGTTTGAGCCAGGTTGTTATGATAAGCGGCATTAGGGGAAGTAGCTCAAGCGCCGTTTACGCAACTGCAAAGACGCAGATATAACAGCCACTACCTAGCACACAACGGAGACACTCAACGAAAAGTCTCCCGAGCGCCGGCAGGTCAAAAGGTCAGGGATGGGGATTACGAGCAGAGCTTTGAGATGTGTGTGAGTGCGGAGTTTTCGAGAGTTTCAGTGCGTTGATGAAGAGTTTTCAGAGTAAACAGCAAGATCGGGAAAGTAGCACAAGAAACTTCATGGAGGAGAGGCCGCATGAACGCCAAGCAAGTATGGCAGGCCGCGCTGGGGGAACTGCAAGTCAAGGTGCCCGGTCCTAGTTTCCAGACCTGGCTCAAGAACACTTCCATTTCCGATTTCCAGGACAACGTAGTTGTCATCGCCGTACCCAGCAACTTTGCTAAAGAATGGCTGGAGAAGCGCTTCAGCAAGCTGATTGCCGAGACGCTGCACAACGTACTCAACCACAAGGTTGAGGTGCAGTTCGAGGTAAAGACCCCCGCCAGGGGCACCGCAGCCGCCGGCCGCGCGCTCCATGCGCTCGACGGGGTGGGCGTGGAGAAAGAGGTCCAGGAGCTGCCGATGGTGGTCGGCGGCAACCCCAACCCCTACACAAACAAGGTTGCCAACGGGCACGGCCCCAGCGCCAACCCCGGTGCCAACACCAACACCCCGAAGCAGCTGCACGCGGCCCCCTCCGGCCCGCAGACGGTGAACCCGGCGCACGTTGGTTACGGCACGGCGGGCAACAACGTCACCAACCTGACGCGCTCGAACAACAACGCGGCCTCCATTCCTTCCGGCCAGAACAACTCGGACAGGTCGTACGGCAACAGCTCTGTTACCCCCATGAAGCGCAACGGCGCGGTGCAGTTTGAGATGAGCCTCGAAGAGGCCACCATGCTCAACCCCCGCTACCTGTTCGACAGCTTCATAGTGGGCAAGAGCAACCAGCTTGCGTACGCCGCTGCCCGCGCCGTGGCCGAGAAGCCCGCCATGTCCTACAACCCCCTCTTCCTGTACGGAGGCGTGGGCCTGGGCAAGACGCACCTCCTGCACGCGATTGGGCACGACGCCATGCGCCGCTACCCCGGCATCAAGGTGCTCTACGTCACGAGCGAGAAGTTCACCAACGACCTGATCAACGCTATCCGCGACCAGCGCAACGAGAACTTCCGCAACATGTACCGCTCCGCCGACATCCTGCTCATTGACGACGTTCAGTTCATCGCCGGTAAGGAAAGCACCCAGGAAGAGTTCTTCCACACCTTCAACGCGCTGCACGGGGCCAACAAGCAGATCGTGCTCACGAGCGACCGCCCGCCCAAGGCGATCCTCACCCTGGAAGAAAGGCTGCGCAGCCGCTTCGAGTGGGGCCTGATTGCCGACATTCAGCCTCCCGACCTGGAGACGCGCATCGCCATCCTGCGGGCCAAGGCCGAGACGATGCCGGTGGGCGTGCCTACCGAGGTGCTCGACTACATTGCCCGCAAGGTGCAGAGCAACATACGCGAGCTAGAGGGTGCCCTCAACCGCATCGTGGCCTACGCCCAGTTGAACAACACCGCCGTGTCAGTAGACCTGGCAGCCGCCTCCCTCAACGAGCTTGGGGCCAACCAGCGCCGCCGCCCGATCAACCACGACCGCATCGTGGAGACGGTGTCTAGCTTCTTCAACCTGGAGCCGGAAGACCTGAAGACGGGATCGAGGAGCCGCGAGGTGCTGGTGCCGCGCCAGATAGCGATGTACCTGATGCGCGAGGAGACCGAGACGCCCTTCATCCAGATCGCCGCCTACTTCGGCAAGCGCGACCACACCACCGCCATGCACTCCTACGAGAAGATCGAGGGCCTCATTGAGACCGACAACCAGATGCGCCAGGACGTGCTCACGGTCCGCCAGATGCTCTACGGGGAGCACGAGCGGTAGGACTAGGGGACGAGTGACGCGTAACACGTAACGCGTCACGACTACTTAGTGGAGGATGCTGCAAGGTGTCCTCCCTTTTCGTTTCTAGTGGTGTTCCTTCAGATGCCAGGAGAGTAAGTGACAAGTCACCACAGGAACGACGGCGAGATAGACGAGCGTGTCATGCAAGCCATGCGCGAGTGCACCCACCAGGTGGCCCGCTTCCACGGCGAGGACGAACAGGGGGCTGCGGGCGTGCCTGTAGGCGCTACTTGCGTGGTGGCAGAGTGCGGCCTGTCCGCCGACGTGACGTTGCAGGCGCTGGAGAGACTGGCAAGCGCGGGGCACCTCTATAGCATCGGCGCGATAGAGTACGGGAGCGAGCCACATTACGTACTTGCTCCACATCTGAGATAGGTGCTAGGAGTGCTGGTAGGAATGTTACAGGTTGCATAATAGACGCCCGACGCTCGCCAGCCGACGCCCGTCGACTAAAGTCGAGGGCTACACTTTGCGAAGTCTGCCCTGCGGCAGACTGGTTCTTCTTATAGAACCTAAATAGACCAAACAAGATGTTGTAGTCCCTGCAAGGGACTTTGCAAGGTGTAGCCCTCGATTTCAATCGACGGGCGTCGGTTGGTGAACGCCCAACGTCTCCTGGCGAACGTCGGGTGTTCCCTCGCAAACGCCGAGTGTCTCCTGGCGAACCCAACTGCTTTCCGGCTGCATCAGCATGGGTGTTGATTATGCGAGCGGCCGTCTGCTACAATACGAACGGCTGCACACCCTTTCTCCTCTATCTTCCACCCCCTGCCGCCACCCAAATACGAGCGATGGGCGAGACCGAAACGGCCGCCGATTCCGAGGGGTAATGGCTGACTTCTCCTACCTGAACTTCGACGTTCAGATACAGCGCGCCGATGGTGGCTACCGCCTCGTTGTAGAGGCACCTTCCGGCGAGACCATACGCGCGCCCTTCGAGCCGCCTTTTTCCGAGCTTGAGCTTGAGAACTTTATGCTCAAGGCGGGTCCGACCCGGCGTGGCGTGCGGCGGGCCGATACGTCCGAAGTGGACGCCGCCAAGCGCTTCGGGGAGAAGCTCTACGCTGCCCTGTTCACCGCCGACGTGCGCAGCGCCCTCCAGAGCAGCCTCGACCAGGCTCGCCAGCGCGGCGAGTCGGGCCAGGACCGCGTGGGGGTGCGCCTGCGCCTGCGCCTGGTGGACGTGCCCGAACTGGCCGGGGTGCCCTGGGAGTATATCTACAACCCCGCCCTGAACCGCTTCCTGGCCCTCTCCACCGAGACGCCCCTGGTGCGCTACCTGGACATGCCGGAACGTATCCGCCCCTTGCAGGTGGCGCAGCCTTTGCGCGTGCTGGTCATGCTGCCTTCACCTAGCGACTACCCCGAGCTGGACGTGCGGCAAGAATGGCTGAACCTCAACACCACCCTGGCCGACTTACAGCAGGCGGGCCTGGTGGAGCTAGAGTTGCTGGAAACGTCCACGCTGACCGGCTTGCAGCGGCAGTTGCGCCGCAACAACTACCACATCTTCCACTTCATCGGGCACGGCGCTTTCGACCGCAACGCCGCCGATGGGCTGCTCATCCTGGAGGACGAGGATGGCCGGGGCCGCCCGGTGAGCGGGCAGGACATGGCCCTGCTGCTGCACGACCACGCTTCCTTGCGGCTGGCCGTGCTCAACGCCTGCGAGGGTGCGCTCTCGGCCCTGGACGACCCCTTCGCGGGCGTGGCCCAGAGCCTCGTGCAGGGCGGTCTGCCCGCCGTGATCGCCATGCAGTTCGAGATTACCGACCGCGCGGCCATCGTCTTCGCGCACGAGTTCTACCGCGCTATGTCTGACGGCTACCCGGTGGACGCGGCGCTCACCGAGGCCCGCAAGGTGATGCTCACCGAGAGCCGGGGCAGCGGCCTCGAATGGGGCACCCCGGTGCTCTACATGCGCTCGCCCGATGGCCGCATCTTCAACCTGGAGAAGACCCAGCAGCCCGCCCCAGCCCCCGGTTCCACTCCTGATGGCAGCCAGGCGGAAGCTCCCAGGAGGCGGGAGGAGCCGGTAAGCCCAGTAAGGAAGCAAGAGCCTGTTGAAGCCGTGCCCCCCGCCCCCAGACCGCACGCAGAGGTGCGTAGCGCGGCTGCTCTGTCTGACAGCACCGCCGCAGCAGCTAAGGCTGAAGAACCTTCTCCCATGCGCGGCACAGAAACGCCTACCCGCAAGCGAGACACGCGTCTGCTTCCCGTAGTGCTTGCCATTGTGGTCGTAGTGATTGCTGCCGCCGGTGTGCTCTTCTTCTCGATGCCCAGGGCTGGGAACACTACACCCACTTCTCAGGGGCAGGTGCCTGCCGAGGCTTTGGCGCACAACGATAATGGTCTACTCGCCCGCGACTCAGGTGACCTCGATAAGGCAATTGCCGAGTTCTCGGAGGCGATAAGGCTCAAGCCTGACTATGCAGCCGCGTACCTCAATCGCGGCGCTGTGTACCGTTCGCAGGAGAAGTACGCCGAGTCCCTTGCCGACTTTAGCCGGGCTATAGAGCTTGTACCCGGCAACGGCGCATCATACCTGGAGCGCGGGACCACTTACATGTACGCGAACAACAACGATAGCGCCATTTCAGACTTCACTCGCGTCATCGAGCTTGTGCCTAACTCGTCAGAAGCCTACTATTATCGCGGCCTAATTTACCTGAACCTAAGTGAGTACGACAAGGCTATAGACGACTTCAGCAAGGTGCTGGAACTGCAACCGACGTGGCAGGACGCCTATGGCAGCCGTGGGAAGGCCTATGCGGGCAAGTCCGAATACGAATCGGCCATAGAAGACTACACACAGGCTATAGAACTGGCACCTGACCAGGCGGTTAGCTTCTATTTCGACCGGGCCGAGGTCTATCGCCTTCAGGGCGACAACGCTAAGGCCATTGCAGATTACCGTACCGTTGTCGAGCAGTCGGACGACGACTGGTTGAGCACCGAGGCAACCCAGCGCTTGAAGCTGTTGGAGAACAAGTGATGTAGCTCGTACCTAACTTTCATCAACTCCATAACAGCAGAGAGGGAGGCCGCGACTAGCCTCCCTCTCTTGTGCCCAACTTCTATAACTAACCCGTGCCGCTACTTCCTGGCCGGGGTTTCGCAGCCAGGGAAGAAGGTGTTAGCCACAATCTTGGAGGCCTGTCCTCTTGTGACCGGGGCATTCGGCCGGAAGTATGGCCTGTTGCCCGGCTGGCATGGTTCGCCGGTGCTTCCACAGGGATAGCCGCTCATCACGTTGAGGGCGGATAGCCTCTCGATGAACTGGTAGAAAGGTGAGCTTGGCGGCACGTCCTCGTACGTCTGCCCGGTCATCTCAGTCGTTATTCCCGCCGCATTAGCCACGATCTTGGATAGCTGCCCTCGTGTGGCGTTGGCACCGGGGCGGAAATACGGCCTGTTGCCCGGCTGGCAAGGCTCGTTTGCCAACAGCCCGCAAGGGTACCCGCTCATGTGGCCTTCGTTGGTGAGCCTCTGTATATAGTCGTAGAAAGGGGAGCCTTCCGGTACGTCCTCGAATATGCGCGTGCCGGGAGGGTCGTTCAGCCCCGCGCTCTGAGACACAATCTTGGCTATCTGGCCCCTGGATATCTGCGCGCTCGGCCTGAAGTATGGGTTGCCGCTGGTGCCGCACGGCTCATCGGCAGCGCCGCACGGGTACCCGCTAACTATGCCTCGACATGCCAGGCACCTCACCACCGAGTAGAAAGTGTAGTCCGCCGGTACGTCCTGGAACTGGATTGGGCAGGCCGTGGGCGCTGGGGTGCGGGTGGGCGTAGGGAAGGTGGAGCCTTCAGGCAGGTAATTCGCGCCACCGGCAAATTGCGCGGCGTTGGCCGCCCCCTGCGTCCAAATTGTGAAGAGCAGGGTAGCAAAGACGAAGGTTATGCCCGCGGCGGCGCATAAGTTGCGCAGGAGTTGCAGCCCGCTCGCCGGCCTGGGGTATTGCGCCTGCTCGGAGTGATCTGATGCCAGCATACAAAACTCCCTCACATGAGATATGAAGTGTTATAAGGCTGGACCTGGACAAGAAGGGGAAGGACTATCCAGCATGCAACTGGGAGGAACGCCAGTTTGCATCTCAGTATACCACCCTGTGTCAATAACCGGGCGGCCTTCCCACGTGCTGTATCATGCCTGGTGTGAGGACGAGTGCAGCCCACGCGACCCTTACAGACCTGACCCGCCATGCCGCAAGCATAGCAACAAGGCGTTTGAATGACCCCCAGCGAGCAAACACAACTCACGCCAGGCCCCCACGAAGGCCTCACACCACCTAAGTGGCCGTGGAGGCTTTTCCTCATCTGCATTGCCCTGTTTGTGCTCACCTCGCGCGGGCACACCGGCTCGGTTGACGAGGAGTCGTTGATCTACGCCTCGTCCAGGTTGGTACAGGATGCCGCCAAGCTGCTCAACTTCAGCTTGCCTATTCCCCTGCCCGCCCGCGTAGGCACCCAGGTATTCACCAGCTACGAACCGGGGCACCCCCTCGTTGCTATACCCTTCTACCTCGCCGGTAGCCTGCTGGCCTCCTTCTTCCCCATCGAGTCGCATACTTACGTCACGCGCCTGGTGGTCACGTTATTCGGCGCGCTGGTAACGGCGGTTACGGTCGCACGGCTCTACCAGTTAGGGAGGACGCTCGGCCAAAGCGAGAGAGGAGCCACCTTCATGGCGGCCACCTTCACAGTGGGCACGTTCGCCTGGCCCTACGCTCGTACCTTCTTCCGAGAGCCGCTGGTGTCGCTGGCCCTGGTGTCGGCGGCCTACGCGCTTGTCCGCTGGCGCGACCGTCCTTCCTGGCGGCTGGCCCTGGCAGGCTGGGGCTGGGTGCTCCTCGCCGTCACGACCAAGCTGGCTTCCCTGGTGGTGCTGCCCGTTTTTGCTGCGTACTTTGCAGGCAGTTATTGGGTGCACCGGAGGTCGCGTGCCAAAGTCCCCAGGTCTGAGATGCGCGGTGCAGAGCGAACGCAAACACAATTGGGTGGTGGGGCGGTCGTGCTGCTCCTTGCTGTGGCAGTTCTGGCTGCCGGGGGCATGGTGCTCCAATCCCGCTGGGCGGACATCGGCCCCTACCTGGAACGGGGCGGTCTCAGCGGCGATCTTTCCTACGTACCGCTCGCCTTCTACGGTCTAACCCTCAGTCCGGGGAAAGGGCTGCTTATCTTCGCTCCCCCTGTGATCGCGGGGCTGGCCGGGTTTTACCTGCTCTACCGTCAGCGCCGAGACGAAGCCGTCTTGTTTGGCACCCTGGCCGCGAGTTTCCTGGTAATCTACAGCTTCAACACAAGCTGGCACGGCGGGGCTACCTGGGGGCCGCGCTACCTGCTGCCGGTGCTCCCGTTCCTGATAATACCTGTGGGCACGCTGGCGCAGGGCATCTGGTCCGCCAGGCACAGCACGAAAGGGCAGGTGGCCCTGGCGCTCGTGGGCACCCTCGTAGCGGCCGGGGTGCTGGTGCAGGTGGCCGCTATAAGCGTGGACCCCATCAACTACTACATGAGGACCTTCGAGCGGCGACCGCTGACTATGGAGGGTGGACCGGCCTACTTGCAGGAGATACACTTCGACCCGGCCTTCTCGCCCGTTACCGGGCACCTTGCCCTCGCAGGAGAGTACGCGGGCAATCTGCTCGGCGGCCGCAACCACTTCCGGCAAGTGCCGTTCGGCAGGGACGACTACCTGCAATACTTCCGCGAGGCAAGGTCGCTCGATTTCACACTCGTGCACCTGTACGAGTGGTCCAGGGCACCCAGGTAAGAGTAGGGGACGCCCGTCGATTGAAATCGAGGGCTACACCCTGCGAAGTCTGCCCTGCGGCAGACTGATTCATCTTTGAGCATCTATAAAGACCTAATGAGATGCTCTAGTCCCGCAGGGACTTTGCAAAGTGTAGCCGTCGATTGAAATCGACGGGCGTCTACTGTGCAACTGTGCAGCCTCGAACATATCGACCCTTTTCTACATCGATTCTGCCTGAGACAATCACTCCCTGAGAAAACAGTACAACCCTATTGACATTTCTTGGTGCGGGTGATAAGCTACTGAAAAGAGGTTCCTTAGAGGACCGGTAAGTTACAGCACTACGACGTAATCCCGCCACGAACTAATTCACCCAAGGCTGAGTGGAGCTATATCAGGCTCCTATATTGCGTTGGGTCAGGAGTTGCGCCACCATGTCCGACCAGACCAGGACTTCTGACAACGACCCGCTGCACTCTATGAGTCTGGCGACCCTTATTTGCGTGGAAGCCGCTCAGCTATACAAACAGGTAGAGCCTGCCGCGGGCGCGGAGGACGAGGCGACCACGCGTGGCAGCGCAGGCTCGCTGGTGGACGCTCTGGAACAGGCGATGGTCGATCTTGGCTACTCGCGCACCGAATTGCAGAAGATCTGGATGGTGTTCCTGGCTGGGCACAGGGCGGCGGCGCGGGCGGCGGACAGGCTGCCGCTGTCGGAGGAGAAGTTCACCGCAGCCCTATCGGCACGCAAGCGTGTGTGCCCCTTGCAGGACGAGGAAGGCTGCGTAATAGGCTCCCTGGTGGAGCAGCAATTCCAGGGGTGAGATTTGGGAATTAGGATTTCGGATTTCGGATTTAGTAGGTATCCATCAAACCCGAAATCCTAATTCCCAAATCAACATCGGGGCCTGCCTTGTGGCGGGCCTTCTTTGTTTGTGCAATCCAGGTCTATGCTCGTAGCGTAGCTTTCTTATCGGTCGGTGAGCTGAGCGATAGCGAGCAACAATTGGTCTATGTCGAAGGGCTTGCGGACCAGGGCGGCATGAGGGTAATCGTTGAGGTTGAGGTGCTCTGCCAGGGCGGTCATGAGCACCACCGGCACGTCTTTGTGCAGAGGGTGGTCGGCAAGGCGGCGGCATACGGAAAGGCCGTCAAGCTCCGGCATCAGGATGTCGCAGAGGACCAGGTCCGGGTGCACGGCGTCCATCGCGGAGAGGGCCTGCTTCCCGTTGGCGGCGCACACGACCCGGTAGCCGGAGTCCCTCAGGAACCCGCTCAACAGGCCGGCCAGTTCTTCCTCATCCTCCACGATAAGGACTGTCTTCATACCAAGTGACCGCCTACCAGCAGCAGAATAAGAGTCCGATTCAGCAATTGGCGTGCCCAAAAGCGCACTTCCACAACATACATAGAGGTAGAACTGCTCCCCAGCCGGATACCAGGACTCCCTCCCCCTTTGTCATCCTGAACGCAGTGAAGGATCTAAAGAAGGTGAGTAGGGATGCTGTTTAGCTGCGAGGACCAAGCCGCGCCCCTGTCATTCTTCGCTTCGCTCAGAATCTCGTCCTACAGCACCCAGGTAACACGAACTCATCTCAAAAATGACAGTAAAATGACAGAATTGAATATGAGCACATGGCCCTGCCCTTGTCATTTCGAACGGAGTGAGAAATCTCGTCCCTCACCACCACAATACCACCTTTCCTTCAGCCACAGGGTACCGCAAGAAAAAGGCAACATAGCGGTGGAGAACGAGATTTCTCACTTCGTTCGAAATGACAGGGTGGGACTTTGGTGGGGATGTTCGACAGTGTTGTTCTTGAGATAGCTTCACCTTGCTTTGGGCCGCACTCTCCCAAGGGAAGGGTGAAACATCCCGGTAGAGGACGAGATTCTTCGCTGCGCTCAGAATGACAAAGGGAGGCTTGGTTCGCCATGACCAACTCTGGTACAGTGGTGGAGCGTAGGCACAGCAATTGCGTTTCAGTACAACATATTACGGGCAGCTATTTTCAGTTAGATAAACATCAGCAAACATGAGATAATGTAGTTAGCATGACGTTTTCGGTAGTGGAAGGTCGCAGGTTACATGGACATAGCTAAGACTAACGGCAAGGTTGCTCCTAGCAGCCTTGAGGGACTTCATACTTACCCAACAGAGGCACGCGCACGCGAGCAGATTGTCATCACAAAGGGCCTTACGAGGCGCTACGGGGCCTTTACGGCGGTGGACGGCATTGACCTGGAAGTCCGGTCCGGGGAGGTATTTGGCCTGCTTGGGCCTAACGGCGCGGGTAAGACCACCACAATAAAGATGCTGGTCACTCTCCTACCGCCGAGCGCCGGCCACGCCTGGGTAGGGGGCTTCGACGTTGAGAGGCAGTCCGATAACGTGCGCAGGCTCCTGGGATATGTACCGCAGGCCCTCTCCGCCGATGGCAACCTCACAGGCAAGCAGAACCTGGAGGTCTTCGCCAAGCTATACGACGTGCCCCGCGTCGAGCGCCGGGACCGTATAGACGACGCGTTGCACTTCATGGGCCTGAGCGAGTCTGCCAACAAGATGGTCAGCACCTACTCGGGTGGTATGATACGCCGCCTGGAGATCGCACAGACGCTTATACACCGCCCCAGGCTGCTCTTCCTCGACGAGCCGACCATCGGCCTCGACCCGGTGGCCCGCCGCGCCGTGTGGGAGCACCTGACCACCCTGCGCGAGCAGTACGGCACTACCCTCTTCGTCACAACGCACTATATGGAAGAAGCCGAGGAGCTGTGCACCCGCATCGCCATCATGAACCGAGGCAAGATAGTGGCCCTGGGCATGCCTGGTACCCTCATAGAGGCCGTGGGCGCGCACGACGCCACCCTCGAAGACGCCTTCGCCCACTTCACCGGCGACAGCATAGAGTCGGGCGGTACCTACCGCGACGTGCGGCAGGCAAGAAGGACGGCGGGGAGACTCAGGTAGACGATGGACGATGGACGATGGGAGTGATGAGGACTGGACTGAGTAGAGAGTACCGTCCAGCACCCATCCCAACAATCCTAACCTTGGCGCGTCCTTTGCGTCCTTGGCGTCTTGGCGGTTCCGTCTCCCATCGTCTATCGTCTATCGTCTATCGTCTATCGTCCCAGGAAGGAGCCTCATTGAAAGCCGAATCAACACAGAACTATAACCCCTCGGCGGGGTGGCTGGAGGGGGCCGCCAGCTATATCAGGAAGGCGATAGCCATATCCGAGATGGAGGTGCAGAAGCTCCTGCACGACCAGTGGGATATCTTCACGCGCTCGATACAGCCTGTGCTGTGGCTCCTGCTGTTCGGCGGGGTGTTCGGGAGGCTGCGTATACTGCCCCCGGAGTACGGCAGCTACCTCGACTTCGTAGCGCCAGGCATCCTCGCCCAGTCGGTGATGACCATCGCCATCTTCCAGGGCATCATGCTCATCTGGGAGCGCGACCAGGGCACCTTGCAGAAGTACCTCGTCAGCCCCATGCCCCGCTCGACGCTGGTGCTCGGCAAGGGGCTGGGCGCGGGCGTGCGCGGTATCATACAGGCGCTCACAATATCTGTGCTGGCCGCTATCATGGGCGTGCACCTGACGTTGAACCCGCTTAGGTGGTTGGGTGTGGTGCTGTTCCTGTTGCTGGGCGCGCTCTTCTTCTCCAGCCTGTCGCTGTTGATAGCCGCACTGGTGCGCAACCGTGAGCGCGTGCAGGGCCTCGGCCAACTGATCCTGATGCCGCTCTTCTTCGCCTCCAACGCCCTCTACCCGGTAGACATCATGCCCTCCTACGTGGCGGCGCTGGCGAGCTTCAACCCTCTCAGCTACATGGTGGACGGCCTGCGGGGCCTCATGATAGAAGGCGCGACCTGGCACTTCAGCCTGGGCGTTGACCTGGCTGTGCTGGTGCTCGCTAACGTGCTGATCGTCACCCTGGCCGCCCGCACCTACCCAAGGGTGGTGCAGTAAGCTACAGCGCCAGGTCCTGGATGAGCAGTGGTGCGGCTCAATGACCACCTTGGTCCAAGGCCGAGGCTGTATCGCACTAGGGTATTGCACCAATTGCGGCGACCAAGCCCCACCCTGTCATCGTGAGCGTAGCGAAGGATCACTACCCCGTTCTTGACTCTTGGTATTACAGCAACAATGTTCCTCCCCGTTTCAGCATCCTGCACGTTGGGGACTCTTGTCTACCCACCTGATCCTTCGCTACGCTCAGGATGACAGGGGCGAGGCTCGGGATGACAGGGTGGGGCTTGGATACTGCCCTTCTGCATTGGCACTGCCGTGACCGCACACACTGAGTAACTTTCAGCGTCCTTGAAGCTCATCTCCCCTGCCAAACCAGATGGCCTTGGCTCTCCACCCGCTGCGCGCAGGTTAAGCACATCCATCCGCCGGTATTCCACAGATGCGAACAACTTGGGGAACTAAGTGACATAAGTGCATAAGTGGGGGTATTCCGTGGATAAGGGGCTGAACATGTGTATAAAGGATGTGCTTTGGATGCGGATGCGGATGTGAACAGCCCTCAGGCATCCAAAACGGATGTGTACGCGCGAGTGTACCGGCTGGTGCTTAAAGCGTCTGAGTTGCACATCCCAGTTCGGATGGATGTTCAGAAGACCCGCCGGCCGTGCATTAAAGAGGCGACTTATCGACAGGACATCCATCGGCGGATGCAGCCGATTCAAGCGTGAATCCGGAAGTTTTCCACGGATGCACACTGCCTACTGCAACGACGGCTGAGTTAAATCTCTTTAAGAAAGTTTAAAAATGGCATCCTCCCGTGGAAAACTGTGGAAATCCAACAAGGCCGGTCCGGCTGGGATGCCCCTCATTTTTGCCCCTGCATCCCAGCCATTTCTCAAGGCCACCAGGTTAAAACCCCTGTAAAGCCGGATGCATCTAAAACTCCCAAGTTACGCATCTAAATATCCAAGTTGCACAAAGAAGAAACCGTCCAGGAGGTGCGCGGGCGGCAGGCCGGGAGGCCGGACGTGCAAAAGAAGCGCCGGCGAAGCAGTGCCAGTCAGGGGCGGGTCGGAGCTGCTCCAGGCGCGATTTGGAGGCATCCCACAGGGCCTGTGGATAAGCAGGGCCAAATTGTGCAAACCTATGGATGCCGTGCCTGAGGTGCTATAATTGCCCCACTGTATAAGTTGGAGGGATATCCCCTCCAGGACTAAAGGACACCGAGTGCTGGTTGCGGCCGGGGCCACGCCCCTTCCCATACGCAGTGCTCACTACTCATCGAGAAGGGGCACCAATGAAGGTATCGTGTTTGCAGGAGAACCTGCACAAAGGCCTCCAGACCGTGGGCAAGGCCGTGGCTAACAAGACCACCCTGCCCGTGCTCAACAACATCTTGTTGCAGACCGACGGCGGCAGGTTGAAGCTCACCGCCACCAACCTGGAAGTGGGCATCACCCACTGGATAGGCTGCCAGGTAGAAGACGAAGGTGCGATCACGGTGCCGGCCAGGCTGCTGATAGATTTCGTCTCGTCCCTACCGAACGACCGCATCTCCATGACGCTGGACGAGAAGACCCGCACCCTCAATCTCAAGTGCGCGCGCTACGAGGCCAACATCAAGGGCATTTCGGCAGAGGAGTTCCCCATCATCCCTGAGGTGACCGAGACGCCCCTCGCCAGGATACCCGCTCCCCTGCTGAAAGAGATGGTCGGGCAGGTGGCGTTCGCGGCCTCCGGGGACGACAGCCGCCCGCAGCTTTCGGGCGTGTTCGTGCAGATCGAGGGGCGCGAGATGATCATGGCGGCGGCTGACGGCTTCAGGCTGGCCCGCAAGGTCACGCAGATCGGCACGCCGGTGGACCACACCATCAAGCTGATCATCCCGGCTCGCTCGATGGTGGAGCTTGCCAGGGCGCTGCCGGACGACGAGGGCGAGGAAGCGGAGCCGGTGAGCATAGTGGTCACCCCCAACCGCAACCAGGTGCTCTTCCGGCACGACAACCTGGAAGTGACCTCCCGCTTGGTGGACGGCAACTACGTGGACATCAACCGCGTCATCCCCGCCGACTGGGGCACCCGCACAGTTATGTCTACTACAGACCTGGTGAAGGCGGTGCGCATCGCCTCTATGTTCGCCAAGGACTCGGCCAACATAGTGCGCCTACAGGTGGAGCCAGGGAACGACCTCACTCCGGGCGTGGTCACTATCTCGGCCAACGCCGCTGAGGTAGGCGACAACGTGAGCCAGCTAGACTGCACGGTGGACGGCGAAGGCGGGCAGATCGCCCTCAACGGCAAGTACCTGCTCGACGTGCTGAACGTGCTCAATACGGGCCAGGTGGCCCTCGAGACCAAGACCTACCAGTCGCCGGCCGTGGTCAAGCCGGTGGGTGAGGACGGCTACCTGCACGTAGTGATGCCTATGTACCTGCCTAACAGATAGAGGATCGTTTTCTGCCGTAGAGAAGGGGATGTTTCACGTGAAACATCCCCTTTGCATTGATGACTTACACGTCCGGAATGTTTCACGTGAAACATTCACTCAAGCCGGTATGCCTCATCCGACAAATCTAGCAAGTAGTACAGGAGCCTCGACTGCCTGTGAATAAATTCATCGAACGAGCGGCCAAATAACCTCTCCCAAGCTGCCTGCCTGCTGCTACCTTGTACGCCACGAACCGAAATGAAGATCATGAACACGTGCTTCAGCGCGCAGAACGCCGCAAACGCGAACCGTACCTCATCAGCGTCACCCGCCCCACCCGCTTCCCTCAGCCCTTCCAAATAACCCCCGAAAATCGCCTCGTCCAACACGCTTGCTTCGGTGTCACCTAACTCGGCCAAGCAGAAGCTCTCACCGAACAGGTCACCAGCATCGGTACCGATTGCTCCAAAGCCTGGATATGCCCAATCAATCAGCGTCAGCCCCGCAGTTCCATCCACATCCACCCGCACAAACATGTTCCTGCGCCAGGCATCCAGGTGGCAGAACGTCTGCGGCACGCGGTCGAGCGCGCCAAGCAACACCTTACGTCCATCCCACAGCTTCAAGAGAGGTTCCACGACAGGTACCGGGAAGGCAGATCGCGTAAGAGGGTGCTCCCACGTACCTGCATCTGCTATAACATCGCGAACCCAGGCGTTATGCTCGAGAACGCCCCTCGGTGAGCCGGTCCTCACCAGCCACGAATACGATGCCATAGGGTGAGCCGCCAGGTAAGCACCGTTGAAACGTCCGAGGCACCTGGCCGCGTGCGCGTACTGCTCCAGCCCCCACTTTCTTGTACCGGAGTCCTTTACTTCCTCCAGCCACAGCCATACCGCACCACCTTCTTGCTCAATAGCCCCGTAGCAGCGAGGCGCCGCTATCCCACCAGGCAGATCGTCCAGCAAACCTGACGTGTACGCCAGCGCTTCTCGCTTCCAGTACAGAGGGTGGGCTTCATCGCTGAAGGGGCTGTTGGCTTCGGGCGCGCCCAGGCTCACGATCTTCAACACCGCAGACCAGGAAAGTTCAAGTCCGTCTTCCAGCGCGCTCCCCGCCACCCTGTACACGCCTCCGGTAGCTGGCCCCATGTCCGCCCCGACTGTCTCCATTCGCCAATTTGTGAGTATTGCCGTGCTGCTGCCGAGCGCCTGCCTCGCTACTCCGGCGACCGCTCCCAATTCTACATCCGGGAACTGTGCCTCTAATTCGCCATCCCCAACCATCACAATGAATCCACCTCCACGCAGCAGCTATCCTTATCGAGCCGTCGTAGCATAACAGAAAAGACGTTGCCCAAAATCGGACGATCGATGGTTTTAGGTTCCTGGGATAGGAGGTATAATGGATGTGGGGCCATAATCCGGCCTCACCATAAGTTCTCCTCCTTAGCCGCCTTACCACAGGTCAGCGCTTTGGAAACTCCGACAAGAGCATGCCCCGACGCCTTGTAGGGCCACTTACCTTCGGCTATAATGCTAACGCGCTGCCGCGCGATACTCACTCACCGAGGAGGATGTAAGACATGCTTCGCTGGCTTCTACGCCTGCTGCTCGTAGGACTAATTCTAGCCGCTATAGGTTTCGTCGTGACTCGCCTGATGGGCCAGGACGAAGATTTTGATGATTTTGACGACCTTGACGAAGGTTTTGAGTTCGAGGAGACACCCGTAGAGATAGACGTGCCCGCCGAAGACGGTGCGAGTGCTGGTGCCACTGGTGGTGCCGCTACCGCCGACTTGGGCGCCGAGGGCGACTCTGCCGGGGGCGATGGGGGCGCGGACGAGAGTGATGAGGGTGCCGAGGGAGCCGAAGGTGCCGAGAGTGACGGGAGTGCCGAGGGAGCCGAGGGAGCGACCGGTACCAAGTTGACCGACATTACCGGTATCGGCCCCGCGTACGAGGCTCGCCTACAGGCAATCGGCATCGAGAGCGTGGACGACTTGTTGAACGCCGACGCCGCCAACCTGGCCGAGCAGTTAGGCGTGATTGGCGGGCAGTCCGCGGTCGAGGACTGGCTGGCGCAGGCGCGGCAGTTAGCTGCTGACGGCAGCCAGGGTGCGGACGGCGGCGCATAACGCCCGAACTGAGTCGAACTTCAACTTTATCTAACAAGCCAACCGGATGTCAGTGCCCACACAGGACACCGTAGACGCAGCACGCCCACGCCACTTTCGCACGCGTATGATGGGCGTGCTGATTGTCTTAGTGAGTTTTATCCACCCAATCATCGGACACTGGATAGCCGACCGCCTGGGTGACGTTGTGATGCGCGTCGCCCATAAATCGCGCAGGGCGGTCATCAACAACATGCACCACGTGCTCGGCCCCGTGCCGCGTGAGGTGCTCAAGCGCAACGTCAGGGGCGTGTTCCGCAACCTCGTGCGCGCCTACTTCGACCTGTGCCGCGCCCCAAGCCTGAGCAACGAGCAGATCGACCGTATGGTGGACTTCGACGAGAAGGGCTGGCAGCGCGTGGTGGACCTGCACCAGCAGGGCAAGGGCATCATCCTGGTGTCGGGGCACTACGGCGCGTTTGACGAAATCACACAGGTAATTTCACGCAGGGGCCTGCCTCTCACCGTGCTCATAGCCCAGTTCAAGCCCGCCTGGGTCTCCGATTTCATCACGCAACTGCGTGCGGCACGCGGCCTCCGGATGGTACTCGTCAGCGAAGAGGAGGGACACAGCCTCAACCTGGCGGCGCTCAAGGAGAGCATCCACCTCCTGCGGCGAGGGGAGTTGCTCGGTGTGATAGCCGACCGCAACCTGGAAGAGCGCGGAGTTGCTATACCCTTCTTCGGTGAGGAGGCGGTGATGGCCGCGGGCGTAGCCAAGATGGCCCTGCGCACCAGGTCTACCATCGTCACCAGCTTCTGCACGCGCCTGCCCCGCAAGCGTTACAGCGTGGTGTTTGACGAGCCTATAGAGCCGGTAGGTTCCGCCTCCAACGAAGAAGACATACGCAACCTGCTCGTCAAGATATTCGCCCGCTTCGAGCACTACATCAGCCGCAACCCCGACCAATGGCTTCTATTGCAGCCGGTCTGGCCCGACGGGCAGGCCATCATCAAGGAGATGAAAGGCAAGAAGTGAGCTATGCTGGTTCTTAGCACGCAAGCAGGCTTATGGGCAACCTGATCACCGCCGCACGCGTATTGCTACTGTTCGTCACGGTGGGCTTCATCTATCTGAGCCTGCCGCACGAGGGCGCGCCCGGAGAACCCGCCTGGGCGCTGGTAGCGGTGGTGCTCACGCTCATAGTAATCATCGGGGACGCGGTTGACGGCGTGGTCGCCAGGGCGCGGGGAGAAGCTAACGACGCGGGCGCTGTGGTAGACATCGCGGGCGACCGGATAGTAGAGAACGTCTACTGGGTGGTGTTCGCCCATATCGGCTTGCTGTCGGTGTGGTTCCCACTCATCATGCTGCTGCGGTCCTTCACTGTGGACGCTCTCCGGTCGCTGGCCCTCTCCAAGGGCAAGACCGCGTTCGGCGAGAAGACGATGATGCAGTCGCGCCTGGGTGTGTGGCTCGCGGCTTCCAGGCTGCACAGGGGGCTGTATGGTGGGGCCAAGGTGGTCACCTTCGTGTGGCTGCTCATCCAGCTTTCCATCCAGGTAGCTCCCCCCGGTTCCGATTACGCTCGCACGCTGGGCCCCTACCTGGGTGCGGTGCAGGTAACCGCCATCGTGCTGGCCGTCTTCACGCTGCTGTACTCCCTGCTGAGGGGCGCGGTGGTCGTCTGGGACAGCCGGGAGTACTTCAGGGTCTGAACTTGAAACTTGCAGAACCGGCTAAATAGCAGAAAGGCACATGATGAGCCAGGGCAGTAATGCTGACCTCGTACAGAATCCAGACAAAAGCGGCGTGACAACCTCGTTAGCCGCCGCCGTGTTCGACGTAGACCGCACGCTGGTGCCGGTTACCACCACCGAGCGCATTTTCATCCGCTATTTGGCGCGGCGTGGCGTGCTCCGCTGGAACGCACTGTGGCGCACCGGCATGCTCGTCCTGAAGAGCCTGCCGCAGCGTGTCTCACCATTTGAAGCCATACGTCGCGAGCGGGCCTACCTGGCCGGGCAGCCATACGAGAAGATGCGCCGGATGGCCCAGGACTGCTTCGAGACCGGCATAAAGCAGCGTATCTCGCGGTCAGGCGTGGAGGCTATCAAGGAGCACAAGGCGAAAGGCGAGATGGTGGTGCTCCTTAGCGGCTCTCTCGATTTCCTGCTGGAACCCTTCAAGGACTACGTAGGGGCCGACCACCTGATAGCGGCCAAGATGGAGGTGGTCAACGGCAGGCTCACCGGCCGAATCGTCGGTGACTGGCCCTTTGGCAGCTACAAAGCCGTGCTCATCCGCCACTTCGCAGAGGAGCACGGTCTCGACTTCACCCGCTCCTACGCCTACGCCGACCACCACACCGACCACGAGGTCCTGCGCCTGTTCGGCAACCCGGTGGTAATCAACGCCCGCACCAAGATGCAGGAGATCGCCCGCCGCGAGGGCTGGACGATGAAGGACTTTAGCTGAAACGGGGTGTCTGAAACGTGAAACGTGAAACGTGATGCGGCTTGTGTTATTTGGTACGTTAATAGGAGCAAGCTCCTATTACGGGACCCTATTCCCCCCTGTCATCCTGAGCGCAGCGAAGGATCTCAAGAAGGTGAGTATGGATGCTGTTGAACAACGGGAACAGGGGACATAGCACTGAAGGTCCAGCACAGAGCCAAATGCAGCATTTGAGATCCTTCGCTACGCTCAGGATGACAGGGGGAATAGGGTCCCGCCCTACCAATCGAATCGCCTTCACGAACCAACTACCCCCAGCCGCATCACGTTTCACGTTTCACGTTTCAGAACCAGGAGAACACGCCTTGAACACACCTCATCTACCCCGCTTTGACACTCCCCTGCTCATCGCCCACCGAGGCGGCTCACTTGAGGCGCCCGAGAACACCATGTCGGCGTTCCGGCACGCTATCAACGCCGGCATGCGCATGGTGGAGCTTGACGTGCAGATGACCAGCGACGGCGAGCTGGTCGTCATCCACGACGAGACGGTGGACCGCACCACGAACGGCACCGGCCCTGTGGGTAGCTTCACGCTGGAGGAGCTACAGCGGCTGGACGCAGGCTTGAAGTTCGACGTCCGCTACACCGGTGAGAAGATACCGACGCTGAGGGAGGTACTCGACCTCTGCGTGCCGGAGGGCGTGGGTGTGGTGGTCGAGATCAAGCACCCTGAGATGTACCCCGGCCTGGAGGAGAAGGTAGTCGCCCTCATAGGAGAGATGTGGCTTAGAGGGGCCGAGAACATCTGGTGCATCTCGTTCGACCACGAATCCATCCGCCGTCTGCGCAAGCTGGACCCCGTTTTGCCCCTCGGCTACCTCTTCGAGCCAAATACCGCCCAATTCGTGCAACCAGACGACACGGTGCAGGCCTTCTGCCCCTACTACCGCACGCCGCTGCAATTCCCTGAGCAAGTAACCCAGGCGCACGAGATGGGCAAGCTGGTCCTGGTCTATACGGTAGACGACCCATTAGAGGTCCGGGCGCTGGCGGATGTCGGGGTCGACGGCATGGTCACGGACGCACCTGCCGCCTTGCTACAAATCCTCAACAAGTAAACGGTTGCTACAAAGCCTCACCAACCCTGCTCTTAGATACATATTGTAGCAATACCTCACCTGTTCCCAGCCATGGGAGTCTGAGTACCTACTCTTGCCTGAACTGAGCAGAAGGACCAGGGCACAACATTGCATACCCTGGTCCTCCCCTACTCTCCAAACCTTCACATCCTTGGCGGGTTCTTGGCGTCCTTTGCGTTATGCGGTTCCGTCTCCTTAGACCGTCTTGCCCCACAGGTCGTATTCGGTGCTCTCGGTGATCTTCACCTTCACCACTGCGCCGGTCTCAAGCGTGCCGCCCTTCGGGGGCCTCACAAACACCATGCCGTCCACTTCCGGGGCCTGCCGGTACGTACGCCCTACGTAGATGGGCAGCACGCGACCCTTGCCGTCCTCCAGCGTGCCCGCGCCGTCTATCAGCACGTCCATCGTCTGCCCGACCAGGCGGCGGTTCTTCTGCGCGCTTATCTTCTGTTGGCGCAGCATCGCCTCCCGGTATCGCTTCATCTTCAGCTTTTCCGGCACCTGGCCCGGCATCTCGGCGGCCGGGGTGCCCTTCTCCGGCGAATACGTGAACATGCCCACGTTGTCAAACTTGACCTCGTCCAGGAAGTCGAGCAGCGTCTTGAACTCTTCATCCGTCTCGCCGGGGAAGCCGACGATGAAGGTGGTCCTGAGTGCTATATCAGGCATCGCCTCGCGCAACGACCCAATCAGGCGGCGGGTACGCTCCATGTCGTTGGGCCGCTTCATCCTCTTGAGCGTGTCGGGGTGGGCGTGCTGTAGTGGCATGTCTATGTACTTGGCGACGTTGGGGTACTTCGACATCGCCTCGATAGTCGATGGGCTGACCTGCGTCGGGTAGGCGTACATGAGGCGCACCCACATGATGCCGGCGGCCTGCTCCGCGATAGCCCCGAACAGCCGCGCAAGCCCGTCCCTGTAGCCCAGGTCGATGCCGTAGTAGGTGCTGTCCTGCGCGATGAGCACCACTTCCTTCACACCCTGCTCGGCAAGCTCGGCCACCTCGCCCGCGATCTCCTCCACCGGCCTCGATACGTGCTTGCCCCTGATGGCCGGGATGATGCAGAAGGCACACTTGTGGTCGCACCCCTCCGAGATCTTGACGTAGGCGCTCGGACCCTTGGCCTTGCGGCGGAACCGCTTCAACTGCGAAGTCATCTGCACGGGCGCGATGGGTGCCCACGCGATGCTTGCCGGGGCGATTTCGAGCGGTAAGGGCGCACCAGGAGCTACCGGCGCTTGCACCGCCGTCGCCTGCGACCCCTGCCCGCGCAGCTTCTCCACGAACGGCACGATTTCGGGCCACGAGCGGGTCGAGATGGTGCCGTCCACTCCCGGCGCCCATACAGGCACATCGGCGGCGTATCGCTCGCTCATGCAGCCAGCGGAGATGAGTACCTGACCTTCCCGCTTCTTCTCGGCCAGCGCCTTTAGCTCGCCCACCGACTCGTCCACGGCAGCCTGCAAGAAGGCGCAGGTGTTCACAATCAGCAGGTCCGAGTCTTCGGCGCTGGCGCTCTGCTCGTACCCTGCCTCGACCAGCAGCGACCCCATGCCCTCGCTATCGACGTTGTTCTTTTCGCAACCCAGCGTTACTATGTTGAATTTCGGCATAACTTCTTTCTGTGAATGCGTTACTGAATGAACCGCAAAGGCGCAAAGAGCGCAAAGTACACTAATCTTTCAATGATACCATATTAGGTATCCAGCCGCCCTGTCCGGCTCCCCAGCACGATTAGTGTACTTTGCGCTCCTTGCGCCTTTGCGGTTTAACCTATCTATAGTTCGTGAACTGCAAGGCTACCGGCAGGTCGGCTTCTTTGCCCCTGATGTGCTGGATGACCCGCTGTAGCTCGTCTTTGCTCTTGGAGGTGATGCGGAGGGCATCGCCCTGCACCTGCGACTGCACCTTGGGGAAGGTGCTGCGGATGTCCTTCGTCAGCGAACGGGCCAGGTCTTCGCTGATGCCCTTCTGCAAGTCCACCACCTGGCGGTAGCGCCCGCCGCTGGTAGGCTCCGTCTTGCCGAACTTGAAGATCTTCAGCGACAGCCCCCTCTTGATGGCCCGGCTCTGCAATATGTCCTTGATGGCGTCCAGGTGGTACTCGCTGTCGGTGCTTATGGTAATCTTGGTCGCCTCGACATCAATCTGGGTCTTGCTGTCCTTCAGGTCGTAGCGCTGGTTCACCTCGCGCATCGTCTGGTCCACCGTGTTGACCACTTCCTGCTTATCAAAATCGCTCACCACGTCAAAAGAAAAAGAATCAGCCATTCGCTCCTCCTGTGAGAGGACGATGGACGATAGACGATGGACGATGGTAAGACTCCTATCGTCCATCGTCCATCGTCCATCGTCCATCGTCTACCTCTGAACAATCGTCTCAGTGCCGCTGTTGTCCCACTTCTTCTCGATAATGAGGTTGTCGGGCGTGCCCATGAAGCCACGGTCCGCGCCGTTGATCTGTACCCTTACCACGTCGCCTCGCCCGGTGCGTATCTGGATGGTGCTCTTGCCGCTCCACTGGCGGTTGGTGCCCGCCGGGAGGGTGCCGCTGTACCTCTGCACCCCGTCCACGAGCACGCGCAGCCAGGCATCCCTGGTGGTTATCTGCACGTCGGCCACGACGCTGTCGCTCGCCTGGATCGGTGCGGTAGGCTGACCGGCAACATCCGTGCCCGGCGTGGTTTCGAGACCACCTGTGCCGGTTATGGGCTGCGTAACGGGCGTATTGGTGGGCACCACGCCCGGCGGTAGAGGCACGTAGGTGGTCGGCGTGTTATAAGCGCCCGCGTCCGGCCCAGGGTTGTTCAACGCCACGTTGGTAGCTATAGGCGCTGTGGCACGCACCGACGAGCGAGCCGTAGGGCTGACTTCCGGTATCGGTGCCGAGCGGCTGCCACCTCCCGCGTACGCGCTATACACAAAGTAAAAGGCGATGATGAGGGGCAGCGCCAGCAGCGAAATGGCTATATATGAGCTACCATAGCGCACTCGCGTATCTATCGGCTCCGGGCTGAGGGGTTGTATGCTGATACGTTCGTTCTTGCGCTCCCTGGCCGCCGGTTTGGCTGCCGGACCGCCCCGCGCCGACCTTATGCGCTCGCGGGTGGGTTGGCGCGACTCCTCAAACAGCTCCAGCGCCTCGTCCGCGTCCAGCCCCAGGTACACCGCGTAGTTCCGCAGGAAGCCCCGCCCATAAACGGGACTGGGCAGCGCGGCGATATTGTCCTCTTCGAGGGCTGCCAGGTACTTCTGGCGTATTTTGGTGGCGCGCTCCGCCTCCGTGAGGGAGATGCCCCTCGACTCCCGCGCGTCACGCAGCATATCACCAAGTATTCCCAAACGAGTACCCCCTGTTCTCAAGCGGTTCTGCTAGGAATAATAGCAGAACCACATTGCGCTCACAGAAAAATATGATGATAAAAATTAGCTAGCCAACGTACATTATAACCGAGCCTGTAGCAGCCGGGCAAGAGTCTGATTCACTTTATGTCTATATCGCTTTGGACGATGGACGATAGACGATGGACGATGGACGAGAGCCGACGAACACGTGCTAGAGTATTCCTCCGAAGCATCAACCCTGAATAACAGCACCAAAGCCCCACCCTGTCATCCTGAGCGTAGCGAAGGATCAGCGGCCCGCTCTTGACTCTTCCTACTTGAGGCACCTATGTTCCTGATGCCTACATCATCCTGAACGTTGTAGACCCTAATCCACCCACCTGATCCTTCGCTGCGCTCAGGATGACAAAAGGGGACGGAATCCTGCCACGCCAAAGACCTCGCATTCATGAACCAAATAGCACCAACCGCATCACGTTTCACGTTTCACGTTTCAGCCCCTCCCCTCTCTGGCATAACACTTGCCCCATGTGCTCCGTGCAGCCTTTTATCAGGGAGCGGTGGGATGTTCATTCTGGTTGAGAACGGCGAGGTATACGCGCCCGAAAGCCTCGGCAAGCAAACGGTGCTGGTCGTGGGCGGCAAGATCGCGCGCATAGGCGAGGTGGATACGGAAGCGGTCTCGGCCACGGGGCTGGGCTGCACCGCCGTGGACGCTACCGGGTGCCTGGTCGTGCCCGGCTTCATCGACCCCCACCAGCACATCAGCGGCGCGGGCGGCGAGGAAGGCTTCTCCAGCCGCACCCCTGAAGTGCAGGTAAGCGAGATAGTGGAGTCGGGCATCACCACCGTGGTGGGCATCCTCGGCACCGACGCCACCACCCGCAACCTGCAATCGCTGCTCGCCAAGGCCCGCCAATTAGAGCAAGAGGGCCTCACCACCTACGTATATACCGGCAGCTTCCAGGTGCCGGTGCGCACGCTGACCGACTCCGTCACCGACGACCTGGTGCTTATTGATAAGGTAATAGGCGTGGGCGAGTTGGCCCTATCCGACTTCCGCTCGCCCGAACCGAGCCTGCACGAGCTTGCGCGGGTGGTGTCGGAGGCGATCACCGGCGGGCTGGTCGGTGGTAAGGCGGGCGTGACCCACTTCCACACCGGGCCGGGCAAGGGCCGCCTCAACCTCCTTCACCGGCTGCTGGACGAGTACGAAATCCCGCCCCGCTACCTCTACCCCACCCACATCGAGCGCAGCGAGGGCCTCATGGACGACGCCATAGCCCTCGCTAAACGGGGGGCTTACGTGGATATTGACGTGGTCGAGCCGGGGCTTGGCAAGTGGATCACCTACTACCGCGACAACGGCGGCCCGCTTTCGCAGCTTACCGTCTCCTCCGACGCGCACGCCAGCACCCCCGCTAACAGGCTGCTGGAAGACTTCGCCTCCTGCTTGCAGGCACACAAATTGCCCATAGAGGAGGTACTTCCTCATTTCACCTCGAACACAGCCACCGCTTTGGCCCTGAAAAATAAGGGCCGCATACAAGAAGGCATGGACGCCGACATCCTGGTGCTGAAGAAGCGATCCCTGGAGGTCGTGCATCTCATCGCCAACGGCAGGCAACTGGTGAAGAACGGCAAGGTGCTTGCAAGGTCAGAATACGAGCACCTGGCGCAGGGATAATACACGGCTATCTTCAACAAATACGGGGTTAATCAGGAGGCGCATTGTGAGCAAGAGCAACGGTAAAAGCAACCAGAGGAGCAACGGCAAGAGCGACAGCAAGAGCGAGGCTGTAAAAGGCTCGCTCATCATCATTGGCGGGCACGAACAGAAAGAGGGCGACCCTGTCATACTGCGGGAGGTGGTGCGCCGCGCCAAAGAGGGTAAGGGGCTGGTCCTCGTCACCGTCGCCACCAACGAGCCTGAGGAACTGGCTAACGACTACAGGAAGGCGTTCGCCGAGCTTGGCCTGAAGGACATTGACGTACTCGACATACGCACCCGCGAAGAGGCCCGCGACCCCGAGAACGTAAAGAAGGTCATGAAGTGCTCGGTCGTGTTCTTCACGGGTGGCGACCAGTTACGCATAACGAGCCAGGTGGGTGACTCACCTATATTTACGTGCCTGCACGACATCTTCGAGAACGGTGGCACCATAGTGGGCACCTCGGCAGGGGCCGCGGCCATGAGCGGCACCATGCTCATATCGGGTCGCGGCGATGAAACGGTGCAGATTTCGGCTATCGGCATGGCCCCCGGTTTGAGGCTCCTCCCCGATGTGGTAGTCGATACGCACTTCGCGGAGCGCGGCCGCATCGGTCGCCTGGTGGGCGCGGTGGCCCAGAACCCCGCCAACCTCGGCATCGGCATCGACGAGGACACCGCCATCATCGTCAACGGCGAAGAGGACTTCACGGTAATAGGCTCCGGCGGCGTCTACGTGGTGGACGGCACCGGCATCAGCTATTCGAGCCTCTCCGAGGCCAAGCCGGTCGGCGCACCCTCTATCTTCGGCGTGAAGCTACACATCCTGGGTGAGGGCGATATTTACGATCTCGTGAACCGCGAACCCGTGTTTTCAGGCGAGGAAGCCGAGGCAGACGTAGATATGTCGGCAGAGCCTGAG